>CAYXUH010000021.1:0-19447 GCA_964468685.1 uncultured Syntrophaceae bacterium
GTTCTATCTATATCTTTACGGATTTTGTTTTTCTTTTAACATTCATAATTAAACATTCAACATTGCCTTTTACGTGACCCTGATAAGCGGTTCCAGGTAATCGTCCGGCCTCTCGTATCCGAGGAGCAGGAGGATCGTCGAAGCGATGTTGGCCAGCCCCGGGTCTTCGATTTCGGATGGTTCGTAGCGGCCGGTATCGGGGCCGTGGATAATGAACGGTACCGGATTGAGGGTGTGACTCGTCTGCGGTTGGTACTCCCCACCCGGACCCATGACGGCCCTCCCCGTCTTTTCGTTCACGGCTATCATCTGCTCACAGTTTCCATGATCGGCGGTTATGATCACCGTTGCGCCGAGTGCATCGGCCGCGTCAATGATTCTCTCTACCGCGTGATCCACGGCTTTCATCGCCTCCACTGCTGCGGGGAGCGACCCGGTGTGTCCCACCATATCCCCGTTCGGAAAATTCAGACGGAGAAACCGGTATGCCCCGGATTGCAGCGCCTCGATTGCCCGGGAGGCTATCTCATCGGCCTTCATCTTCGGTGCCTGGTCGAAGGGGAGGCGGTCGGACTCGATCTGTACCCATTCCTCGGTCTTCGCGTCAAACTTGGCGGAGTTGTTTCCGTTCCAGAAGTAGGTGACATGGCCGAACTTCTGCGTCTCGCTGACGGCATACTGCGGAACTCCGCTTCGTGCCAGATACTCCGACACTGTCCGGTCGATCGCGGGCGGCTCAACGAGATAGCGGGGGGGCATGTGCGTGTCCCCGTCATACTGAAGCATGCCGGCATAGAGAATAACAGGATAGGTCTTGCGGTGAAATCCCGTGAAGTCGGCTTCAACGAACGCACGGCTGAGCTCAATGGCCCGGTCCCCCCTGAAGTTGAAGAGGACAACACCGTGTCCGTCGCCGATCCGGGTGAGTGGGATTTTCGAATCTTCGGGATCGTGAATGACCCAGTGGGGGAGGTACTGATCGTCCACCTTCGCTTGTTCGCGCAGGATCCTGATGGCGGTGAGGCTGTCGGGGAACATGGGCCCTTCACCCAGGACATGGGCATGATAGCCCCTCTCGACGATGGACCAGTCCGCCTCGTAGCGGTCCATGGTGGTCACCATCCTCCCGCCCCCGGAGGCAACGAAGTACAGCCGCCGCTTCCCCTGCTCGTGGGCCTGCGCGCGCAGTGACCAGAGATAATCTTCCAGCTCACCGAAGTATCGCAGAGCGCTCAGGGGAGGCACGTCCCTTCCGTCCAGGAGTCCATGGACGTACACCTCCTCCACCCCTTCCCGGTCGCACTGTCCGACCAGGGCGGTAAGGTGGGTGATGTTGCTGTGGACGTTTCCATCGGATATGAGGCCTATGAAATGGACCGGCGTCTTCTTCGCCCGGGCATTGGCGATGATCTCCTTCCAGCCATTTCCCTCAAAGATGCGGCCGCTTTCGATGGCCTCATCGACGAGTTTCGCCCCCTGGGAAAACACCCTCCCCGCGCCCATGGCGTTGTGGCCGATTTCACTGTTCCCCTGGTCATGGTCGGAGGGCATCCCGACTGCTATTCCATGAGCCTTGAGACGGAGGGCGATCTTTTCGTGCTCCATGAGGCGACAGAGGGTTTGCGGGGCTGCGATCTGGACGGCATTGCCCGGATATCCGTCCTTCTCTCCGCGGTACAGACCCACGCCGTCCATGATAATCAGGAATAGCGGCCCCTTCACCCCTTCATAGGTTGATACATGGTTCAGTTTTAAATGCATGGCATCTCTCCCGGGAAGATCCTATGCTGATAAAAGGTTATCGCGCTCCCAGCAGCTTCCTGGCGATAACCATCCGTTGCACTTCGTTGGTGCCTTCGTAAATCTGGCAGATCTTGGCATCCCGCATGTGTCGCTCCGCCGGATAATCCTTGCAGTAGCCGTAACCACCAAAGATCTGAACACCTTCTACGGCGGCCCTCATGGTCACATCGGAGGCGTACATTTTGGCCATAGCCGCTTCTTTTTCAAAATCGTGACCGTTGTCTTCGAGCCAGGCAGCCTTAAGTAAGAGCATTTCCGCAGCATCGATTTCCGTTGCCATATCGGCCAGCTTCCACTGGATCGCCTGGAAGGAGGTGATCGGTTTTCCGAACTGCTCTCGCTCTTTTGCGTAGGCAAGCGAGTCTTCCAGCACGGCCTTTCCGATACCGCAGGCCTGCGCCCCGATGCCAATTCGCCCTGCATCGAGTCCCATCAGCATCTGTTTGAATCCTTCTCCGGGTTTGCCCAGAAGGTTCTCGGCGGGGACCTCGGCGTCTTCAAAGACCAGTTCCGCCGTACCGGATGCGAGAATGCCCATCTTGTCTTCGATGGTTCCTACGGAAAACCCGGGAGTGTTTTTCAAATCCACGATGAGATTTATAACGCCCTTGTACCCCTTTGCAGGATCCTCCGTTGCCGCCAGCACACAGTAATCAGCGACGTTACCGCTGGTAACAAATTTTTTAACGCCGTTGACGATGTATTTATCACCTTTGAGTTCGGCCCGGCACCTCAGTCCCGCGGCATCCGACCCTGCGCCCGCTTCGGTCAGGGCATAGCATCCCTCAACGAGTCCTCCCGCCACCGGTGCAAGGAACTTCTTTTTCTGTTCATCCGTTCCAAAGGCCTTAACGGGATAGCCGTAGAGCGAATTATTCACGGATGTGATGACACCGCAGCTCGCGCAGCCACGTGAAATTTCGATCAGGGCCATGACATAGGTTACGTTATCCATGCCGGCTCCGTCGTACTCCGTGGAAACGGCAACTCCCATCAGTCCCATTTCGCCAAGCTTCCGGATGACTTCCTGCGGATGCTCATGGGTTCGATCGAACTCCTCGGCCTTCGGTTTGATCTCTTCATTGACAAACCGCGCCACCATATCTTTTACCATCTGCTGCTCTTCTGTTGGTTGAAAATTCATTACATCTCTTCCTTCCTATATATATTTAGCCGATTGTTTAAACCAATCAGCCGGCGTAATTGTAAAATCCTCTCCCTGATTTTCTCCCCAGGAAGCCCGCGTCCACATATTTTTTCAAGAGGGGGCATGGGCGGTACTTGGGATCGCCGAATCCGCTGTAGAGCGTTTCCATAATCGCAAGGCAGACATCCAGCCCGATGAGATCGGCCAGTTCCAGCGGACCCATCGGGTGGTTGGCGCCCAGCTTCATCATGGTATCGATCGACTCGGCGGTTCCCACCCCCTCATAAAGGATGTAGATTCCCTCATTGATCATTGGTATCAGGACCCTGTTCAGTATGAATCCGGGAAAATCGTTGCACTCGACGGGCGTCTTTCCGAATTGTCCGGCCAGTTTTTCCGTCATGTCAAAGGTCTCCTGCGCCGTAGCCAGACCCCGGATAACCTCTATCAGTTTCATGGCAGGGACTGGATTCATGAAATGCATGCCGATGACCAGCTCCGGCCTCTTTGTCACGTTTGCTATCCGCGTGATCGGGATGGAAGATGTGTTGGAGGCGAGAACCACCCCGGGACGGCAGATGCCGTCAAGCTTCCTGAATATATCCAGTTTCAGGTCTTCCCGCTCGGTGGCGGCCTCCACGACAAAATCCGCGCCTTTCATGTCTGCCAGGTTCGTGCTCTGTGTGATCTGGCCGAGGATCTCATCCTTCTTTTCCGCCGTGATCCTCTCTTTGGCGACCATCGAGTCGAGACGCTTCGTTATGGCAGTGTACCCTCTCTCAACGAACTCCTCTGCGATATCGTTCAGGATGACCTTCAGCCCGCCCTGATGCGCGACGACCTGGGCTATCCCGTTTCCCATCTGACCAGCGCCTACGACGCCAAATGTTTTTACTTCCATATTTATTGCTCCTTCATGTAGTGCACTGTATGCTCATAACCCAGAGTCTTTACAGTGAATAAAATCAATCGGGAAGAGAAGGGTGAGAGACCGTGCTCCGTACCCCTTTCATTCCTCCCGTGTCTATACCCTTTCAAGCACCATCGCCATCCCCTGGCCGCCTCCGATGCAGAGCGTGGCAAGACCGAGGTTGAGATCCTTTTTCTGCAGCTGCATCGCGAGGCTGTAGGTGATCCTCGCGCCGGTGCATCCGATGGGATGACCTATGGAGATCCCGCTGCCGTTGAGGTTGCAGTTGTCGAGGCCGATCCCCAGCTCACGCATGCAGGCGATGGCCTGGCAGGCGAAGGCCTCGTTCAGCTCGATGTAATCCATGTCCTTGACCGTTAGCCCCAGCTGATGCATGACCTTCCGGGTGGCCGGAATGGGTCCCAGCCCCATATAGGCGGTATCCACGCCGCCCGAGGCGTACCCCTTGATCTTCGCGAGGGGCTTCAGCCCGAACTCCTGCACCTTTTCGGTGCTCATCAGGACGACGGCCGCGGCGGCATCGTTGATCCCGGATGCGTTCCCGGCGGTTACCGTCCCTTTTCCGTTTGTTGCGAAAACGGGTTTCAGCTTGGCCATTTTCTCCAGTGTCGTGTCCATGGGGCGTTCATCGACCTCAAAGACCTTGGGGTCACCCCTGCGCTGCGGCATGACGACCGGAACGATCTCATCCTTGAACTCACCGCGGGCGATTGCTGCCAACGCCCTCTGGTGACTGATAAGGCCGAGTTCATCCTGCTCTTCACGGGTGATGCCGTAGAGCGCGGCGATATTCTCGGCGGTAAATCCCATGTGATATTTGTTGAAGATTTCGTAGAGACCGTCATGGACCATGATGTCGGTGATCTGGCCGAAGGGCATGTCCATCCGGTATCCCCACCTCGCCTTGGGGAGGGCGTAGGGCGCCTGACTCATTGCCTCCATGCCGCCGGCAACGACCACATCCGCGTCCCCCGCCTTGATGGCCTGGGCACCCAGGGCTATCGCCTTCATCCCCGACGCGCAGATCTTGTTGACCGTGATCGCGGTTGTCTCCTCGGGCAGGCCGGCATAGATGGCTGCCTGCCGTCCCGGGTTCTGTCCCTGTCCCCCCTGGAGGACGTTCCCCATGATACATTCCTCAAAGTATGCGGGGGTCAGAGAATCATCATAATCGTAATACTTTTCCTGTATCTCCGTCCTTTCGAACTCTCCGAATGCGTCTGCTCGGCACTCCCTGATAAAATCGGTGATGGTGGGTCTGAGGCCGGCCCTCTTGATCGCTTCTTTGATAACGAGCGAACCGAGATCAACACATTTCACATCCTTGAGGGAACCGCCGAATGTCCCGACGGCGGTCCTCGCTCCACTTACGATAACTACGTCTTTCATAAAGCATCTCCTTTTCTTGTCCGTATATGTCAGGGAGGTTTCTCATTATAGCCTCAATCAAGTCTCTCCACAAATTCCACCTCCCTGGGGGATTTGTATGAAGATAGATACTTCCTGCAATGTTTCATTATATCCTTTCCGCTTACGGAGGCGCCCTGTTTTTTGATAATCTGGGCCTTGACAATCTCCCCCCTCATCAGGTCCTCTTTTCCTATGACCCGCGCGTCGGTGACACCCGGGTGCATCCTGAGGGTATCCTCAATCTCCGTGGGGTATACGTTGAATCCGCTGGTGATGATCATGCGTTTTTTGAGCCCCTCGATGAAGATGTACCCCTCTTCATCGATCCGTGCCAAGTCTCCAGTATGGAGCCACCCATCCCGGATGACCTCCGCAGTTGCCTGCTCATCGCGGTAATATCCCTGCATGACATTGGGGCCCCTGATGGCGAGCTCTCCCACCTCCCCTGCGCCAAGCCGGAAGTTCGCTTCGCCCAGCACCTGCGCCTCAACCCCGGGGATGGGGATGCCGATGGATCCCGGTTTCCTCAGCCCGTCTATCCGGTTGACCGAGCAGACGGGGGAGGCCTCGGTCAGGCCATATCCCTGAGCCAGCATGACGCCGAACTTCTTTTCGAACATTGGTATGTATTCCGGCGGCATTGCCGAACCACCGGTGATGCAGAATTTAAGGGAACCGATATCATGTTTTTCCGCCCCCTCAAAGAGGAGCATCCCCAGAAAGACCCTCGGGACGGCCGCTACGTACGTGACCTTACACTCGTCTATGGCCCTGAAGATATTTTCAAGGTTGAACCGGTCAATCATGACGAGGCTGGCACCTGCTTCAAGGATTATCAGCATGTTGGCTACGGCTCCGAAGGAATGAAAAAGCGGGATGAGGCAGAGTCCTCTGTCATCCGGACCCCCGTTCAAGACTTCTCTTAGTAGGATGGACTGTGTCGACAGATTTCCGTGGGTGAGAACGGCGCCGAGCGGGTTCCCCGTCAGGCCCGAGGTATAGATCATGACCGCGGGATCTTCCCCCGTGATCTCCGGCATCTCGATCTCGACGGCCTCCTCTTCCAGAGAACCCTGTATAGAGAGGGTGCCGGGGTTTTCGTCGGTTGTTATCAGGTGCTCGAAACGCGGTAGGCTGTTCCGTATTCCTTTAAACCGTTTCGCTGACGATGGAACAGTGACACACGCCCTGGCATCACAGTTGTCGAGGAGATAAAGCAGCTCATGGGAGGTAGACATGATGTTGATGGTGACGGCAACCGCTCCCAGTTTGAGGACGGCGAAATATGACACGATAAATTCGGGTATATTGGGGAGCATGATCGCCACCTTGTCCCCCTGTGTCACGCCGAGCGCCTTCAAGCGGTTGCCGAAGGCGTTGACCGCCCTGTCCAGTTCCGCGTAGGAGACGGTCGCATCCTTATATATGAGAGCTACCCGCTCAGGGTATGTACGGCAGGTAGCCTCCAACATCTTGCCCAGATTCTGCTCCATGCGTGTCTCCAATATCGCCAAAATTTCTTCCCCCCACTATCACAACGTATGATTTACTTCAACAGAATTGAAAAGATGCCCCCGGAGAGGTGCCGCCGCCCGGTTCACAGCATGAGTGATTGTCTTGACATTTTGCTGCGGTGTAATATAAAAGTCAAATTCCGGTGGGGGGGATTTCTCGCCGTGCGGACGAGAGAACCTTGTATGGGAGAATCATGGCTGTAATCATTGACGGCACGAAGACATCTCAGGATGTGAGGGATGAGATCAGGAAAGATGCTCTTTGGTTAAAGGGTGACCGGGGCGTTGTCCCGGGGCTTGCCGTCATCCTTGTCGGAGATGACCCCGCATCACATATCTATGTTGCGAGAAAGGAAAAGGCCTGCGCTGAGGCCGGTTTCCTGTCCAGAGAATACAAGCTTTCCGGCGACACGGGGGAGGCGCAAATTCTTGATATTATCCGGCAATTGAATGCGGATGACACGATACACGGGATACTGGTCCAACTCCCTCTTCCCCGTCACATCAACCCCGATTCGGTTATCAATGCCATAGACCCGAAAAAGGATGTGGACGGATTCCACCCGTTCAACGTCGGGCACCTGTTGACGGGCAGCCTCTTTCACACCTCCTGCACCCCGTCGGGCATCCTGGAACTGCTGGATCGCTACGAGATCGATATCCAGGGCCGGGAGGCCGTCATTGTGGGGAGGAGCACCATCGTCGGCAAGCCTCTCGCCCTGTTGCTGCTGGCGCGGCATGCCACGGTGACCATCTGTCATACGAGGACACGGGATTTTCCGGAAGCTACGAGAAGGGCCGAAATTCTCGTGGCCGCGGCGGGGAATCCCGGGATGATAACAGAGGGTATAGGTACGGGATGGAGCGGTCGTGATTGATGTCGGGATCAACCGGCTTGATACGGGCAAACTGGCGGGGGATGTCGTCTTTGACGAGGTGTCCAGGAAGGCATCGCACATCACCCCCGTTCCCAGAGGGGTAGGGCCGATGACGATCGCCATGCTGCTCAAAAATACACTGCATGCGGCGAGCAATCTGATGTAACAAAAACGTCTGTACCGGTACAGGAGATCAAATGGAGTTCAAGATTATTTCGGGTGTTATCGGGGGACTGGGGCTGTTTGTGTTCGGGATGTATCTCCTGAGCGACTCCCTGAAGAGATTGTCCCTGGGGCTCCTGAAGGAGATGCTTGAGAAGATGACGTCGGGCAAGTTCAGATCGGCGGTGATGGGGGCATTTGTTACCGCGATCATACAGAGCTCGAGTGCGACCTCCGTTATCGTCATAGGGTTTCTGAATGCCGGGTTTATCCCCCTGATGGGGGCCCTCGCGATCATGATCGGGGCCAATGTGGGGACCACGGTTACCGCGCAGCTGATCGCCTTCAAGTTCACAGCGGTAGCGCCCATCTTTGTCTTTATCGGTGTCGTGACCTCCCTTGCTGCAAAGAAGGACAAACACAAGAACAAGGGACGGGCGCTCCTCGGGTTCGGTCTCTTGTTCCTGGGACTCGCGATGATGAGTTCCTCGGTCAAACCCCTGGCGGATAATGAGATGATACGAAGCGCCTTTGTCACCTTCGGCTCCAGTCCTCTCCTCGGGGTACTCACGGGGTTGGTAGCGACGGCCATCTTGCAGAGCAGCAGCACAACCACCGGTATGATCATAGCTTTCGCGTCCGTCGGGCTCCTGGATCTCACGTCGGCTGTGTACCTGGTCTTCGGGGTCAATATCGGCACCTGCGTGACTGCGGGTATTGCCAGCATAGGGGGGACCCTGTCCAGCAAGAGGCTCGCCATCGGGCATACACTCTTTAACGTCACGGGGGCCTTGATTATGCTCCCCTTTGTTCCGCTCTATCTGCAGTACATCCCCCTGACCTCGGGTGACATCGCGCGGCAGATCGCCAACTCCCACACGGTCTTCAATGTCGTCAATGCCCTCATTTTCCTGCCGATGGTACCCCTTCTGGTGAGTCTTTTGAATCGGGTAATACCCGGGAGAGATTACGAGAAGAAGGAAATGAAACACCTCGACAAAAACCTGCTGATAACACCCAATCTGGCAATTGAAGCGGCCATCAAGGAAATGGTTTCGATGCTGGGCCTGTGTCAGGAGATGTTTGAGAAGGCCCAGCAGTGTACCACCACGTACAGCCACAAGATCAGAAATGAGATCGCCCTTGACGAAGATTCCGTTGACGAAATGCAGAAGAACATTACCGAGTATCTGGTGCAGATCACCAAGGGGGAACTGTCCGATAAGGAGCGAAACCTCGTTCCCTCACTGCTTCACAGCGTGAACGATCTCGAGCGGGTGGGGGATTACTGCGAGAGCATCGTGAAGCTGTCCCAGCGAGGCTATGAGCATGACCTCAAATTTTCCAGCTCTGCGAAGATGGAGCTGGCCAGGCTGTTTGAGAAGACGCATGCCCTGATGCGGCAGACGAAGAAGGCCCTTGAAAGTGATGATCACAAGGCCGCTGCCATCACGCTGAATATCGACAGAGAGACACATGTCCTGGTAAAACAGTACCAGGCGAATCATATAGACCGGCTTGGGAAGGGGGAATGTATAAGCGACGCCGGTCTTGTCTATTCGGATGTCCTGACGGCCATCGACAGGCTGAACGACCATCTGTGCAATATTACAAAGGGCATACTGCATATAGGAAAAAGATAGCTGCTCAGTTTCATTGTTTAGTTCCCTGGTTTTAAAGTTCTTGCCTGCCTGTGCGTTGCACGCAGACAGGCAAAAATGGCAAGAAGATTAAAAACAATCACGAAACCACGAAAATAAAGAAAGCACGAAATAAAATCATGTTGTTAGTGTTTTCGTAACTTCGTGCTTTCGTGATGAAATATGTTTTGTTTGGTTCTTTCTTGTCCATGTTGAGAAATTTGCAATTCGAGATGCACAAGGAGGTCTGCCATGGTGGAGAATATATTCTGGCTCGGGCATTCAAGCGTGAGAATAGATGGGCAGCAGGTGATCTACATCGATCCCTGGAAACTCAAAGATCCGAAGAAGGCGGATCTCATCCTGATCAGTCACAGCCACTACGACCACCTGTCTCCAGAAGATGTCAGAAAGATCCAGAAAGAGGACACCGTTATCGTTGCCACGCAGGACAGCGCCGCCGATCTCTCAGGTGACATACGGATCGTCAAACCGGGTGACGTGGTCCAGATCGGCGAGATACGGGTTGAGGCGGTGCCTTCCTACAATTTGGACAAGGCCTTTCATCCGCGGGAAAACCACTGGCTCGGGTTTGTGGTGACGGTGGGGGGAAAAAGGATCTATTACTGCGGTGACACCGATCTGATCCCCGAGATGGAGGCCATCCAGGCGGATATCATGCTGGTGCCCGTGGGGGGAACCTATACGATGACCGCCGAGGAGGCCGCACGCGCGGTCAACACCATACGACCCGAGGTGGCCATACCCATCCACTACGATGACATCGTCGGTTCCGCGGAGGATGCCCGGCGTTTCAGAGACCTGTGCGAGGTGGCCGTGGAGATAAAAAGTGTGTAATTTTACCGATGGCCCTTGACAGGGTTGGATTGATGTTTACTTTAGAGAATATTGGGAGTTCCAACAAGAGTTTTAAACTCAAAACAAGTGTAAGGGAGGAGAATACGAAGGATGAAGATACGACCATTGCATGACAGGATCATCGTTAAGCGCCTCGACGAAGAGGAGAAGACAAAGGGGGGGATCATTATACCCGATAGCGCCAAGGAAAAACCTAGCGAGGGGAAGGTGATAGCCGTTGGAAAGGGCAAGCTTACGGATGACGGTAAGATCCTGAAACTGGATGTAAAGGCCGGCGACAGAGTACTGTTCAGCAAATATGCCGGAACGGAAGTCAAGATAGACGACGTTGAGCACCTCATCATGCGTGAGGATGATATACTCGGAATAATTGAAAAATAACAATCTGATACCAAGAAGGAGGAATGTTTGATGGGAGCTAAAATTTTAAAATATGATGAGGATGCCAGGAAGGCAATCCTCTCGGGGGTTAACGCGCTTGCCGATGCCGTCAAGGTGACTCTCGGTCCCAAGGGACGCAATGTCATACTGCAGAAATCTTTTGGGGGGCCCACGGTAACGAAGGACGGAGTTACTGTCGCGAAAGAGATAGAACTGGAAGACAAGTTTGAAGATATGGGCGCGCAGATGGTCAGAGAGGTTGCCAGCAAGACGAGCGATGTGGCCGGTGACGGCACGACGACGGCGACGATTCTTGCGCAGGCCCTCTACCGCGAAGGCGTCAAGGCCGTTGCGGCCGGGAGCAATCCCATGGATATCAAGAGGGGGATCGAAAAGGCCGTGCTTGTCGTTGTAAAGGAACTCCAGGGGATGAGCAGTCCCACGAAGGACCAGAAGGAGATTGCCCAAGTCGGAACCATCTCCGCCAATAATGATGAAACGATCGGTAATATCATTGCCGAGGCGATGGGGAAGGTCGGCAAGGAAGGTGTCATCACCGTGGAAGAGGCGAAGGGTCTCGAGACGGAGCTGGAGGTCGTTGAAGGAATGCAGTTTGACCGAGGATACCTCTCCCCCTATTTTGTCACCAACGCCGACAAGATGGAGGTGGTCCTCGAAGATCCCTTCATCCTGATCTATGACAAGAAGATAAGCAACATGAAGGATCTCCTCCCCATCCTCGAGCAGATCGCCAAGATGGGTAAACCGCTTCTGATCGTATCGGAAGATATTGAGGGTGAGGCTCTTGCAACGCTGGTTATCAATAAGATCAGGGGCACCCTGAATGTGGCGGCCGTCAAGGCCCCGGGTTTCGGAGACCGAAGAAAGGCGATGCTGGAAGATATCGCCGTTCTGACCGGCGGAATGCTGATCTCGGAAGAGATGGGCTCAAAGCTGGAAAGTGCCAAGATCGAGGATATGGGAAACGCGAAGAGGATTGTCATAGATAAGGATAATACGACGATCATAGACGGGGCCGGCGAGAGGGCCGCCCTCGAGGGTCGCGTGAAACAGATCAGGGCACAGATCGAGGAGACCTCCTCCGATTATGACCGGGAGAAACTCCAGGAGCGTCTGGCGAAACTGGTCGGTGGCGTTGCCGTCATCAAGGTCGGAGCGGCCACAGAGACGGAGATGAAAGAGAAGAAGGCGCGGGTTGAAGATGCGCTGAACGCGACCAGGGCGGCTGTTGAAGAGGGCATTGTCCCCGGCGGCGGCGTGGCATACATAAGAACCCTCCCGGCCCTTGAGAAGGTTAAGCTGGAGGGTGACGAGCAGATCGGCGTGAATATCGTCAAGAAGGCCATAGAAGAGCCCATGAAGATGATCGTTGCCAACGCGGGCTTTGAAGGCGCCATCATTGTGGAGAAGGTAAAGGGCAAGAAGGGTGACTTTGGTTTCAACGCGCGGACCGATACGTACGAGAGTCTTGTCAAGGCGGGCGTTATTGATCCCACCAAGGTGACGAGATCCGCGCTCCAGAATGCGGCGAGTGTCGCGGCCCTGATGCTCACGACTCAGTGCATGGTTGCCGAGAAGCCGAGCGAGGACTCGGCAGGAATGCCGGCGATGCCTCCGGGTGGTATGGGCGGCATGGGTGGTATGGGCGGCATGATGTAATAGACCGTCGTTTAAGTTTTGTATAGTTGTGTGATTCGAAAAAGGCCTCTCGTATCAACGAGAGGCCTTTTTTTTGTGATGCTGGAGGGATCAGATGGCGAGGAGATCCTCAGGCGCTCCGATGATGTGATCGGCGCCGACCCCTTCGAAACGCTCCCTCGGGTGCCACCCCCAGGTCACGGCCACCGTTCGGATGCCGGCGGCCCGTCCTTCCCTGATGTCGCCGACGGTATCCCCCACATAGTATGCCCGGTCCTTGTGTGCAGGATACCTCTCGATGGCGTGGTTGATCTTATCGGTCTTGCTGAGCATGAAATCGGCACCCAGGACGTCATCAAAGAGTCCGTCGAGCCCGTAGCATGAGAGGAATGTCCGTATCACGGAAGAGACATTGGAGGATATGACAAGCAGTGTGTTGTCCCTTGCCAGTGTGGTCACTACGGGCAACATGCCCTCAAAGGGGAGGATCTGCCCGTAATCTATCTCCGGGGCGGCGGCCATGACGGCATTGTTGAAGGCTGTCATATCCACGCCCTGTGCGCTAAGAGACTCATAAAAATTACCGTCAAAGAGATCAAGAAATTCTTCACGTGTCGTTATGACGGGTGAGCCTATCTGTTCGAGATGTGTCTTGACAAGCGCTTCATAAAAGACGAGAGAGTCCACGATAACGCCGTCAAAGTCAAAGATGAATAGATTTTTCATAGATATTCCGAATGTTATGAAACGCCCGGCCGATATGCGCCGAAGATCCTTTTGATCTCTCTGCCGAACGGTTTCGTAAGGATTCCCTTTTCTGTAATGATAGCGGTGATATATCTGTTCGGGGTTACATCGAAGGCAGGATTGTGTGCACAAAATCCCTGCGGTGCGATCCGTGTGCCGTGGAATCCGAGCACCTCCTCTTCGCTTCTCTCTTCGATGGGGATCTGCCTGCCGGTGCGCGTTCGGCGGTCTATGGTGGAAAGGGGGGCCGCTACATACAGGGGGATCTTGTTTTCCCTGGCCAGAACGGCGAGTGTGTACGTCCCGATCTTGTTGGCCGTATCGCCGTTGGCCGCGATGCGGTCCGCCCCCACCAGAACACAACTAACCATCCCCCGCTGTATGAAAGAGCCCGCCATACTGTCGGTTATGAGCGTGGCGCTGATGCCTTCTCTGTGCATCTCCCATGCGGTCAGCCTCGCCCCCTGGAGGAGGGGCCTGGTTTCGTCCACCAGGACGTGGATCTTCTTTCCCTCTTCATGGGCGGCCCGGATGACGCCCAGCGCCGTTCCATAGCCGCCGGTTGCGAGCGCCCCGGCATTACAGTGTGTCAGGATGGTGTCCCCATCATGTATCAGGCTCCTCCCATGGGTTCCCATCTGCCGGTTTGCCTCGATGTCTTCTTTATGGATTTGCAGGGCCTCTTCCACTAGAGCCCTTTTGACGGCATCCGCTTTCATATGAGGAGTAGATGCAAATTCCTTTTCAAACCGGGCCTTCATCCGTTCAATGGCCCAGAACAGATTGACGGCGGTGGGGCGGGTTCGCGAAAAGACGTCGCAGATCCGGTAGAAGGCCGTCTTCATCTGTCCTTCGGGTGCATCCAGTGTGCCGAGGGCGATCCCCATTGCGGCCGCTATTCCCACGGCGGGTGCGCCCCGTATGGCCATATTGTTGATGGCATCGATGACGTCCTGATATGTCCGGCAGGTCAGATATTGTTCTTCATGAGGGAGGGCCCGCTGGTCGATCATCACCACGGCGCCCTCGTTCCAGGATATGGTCTTAATCATGACATTGAGAGTTTCTTTTTCAGCAGTTCGTTGACGATCTTGGGGTTTGCCTTGCCGCCGGTGGCCTTCATCGTCTGCCCGACGAAGAATCCGAACAGCTGATCCTTGCCCGCCCTATACTGCTCCAGCTGCTTCTGGTGAGCCTCCAGCACCCCTTCCACGATCTTTTCCAGTTTCCCGGTGTCGGTGATCTGGACAAGACCCTTCTCTTCGACGATCTCCTTTGGCTGTTTCTCCGATTGCCACATCTCCTCGAAGACCTCTTTGGCAATCTTTCCGCTGATCGTTCCATCTCCTATGATGCCGATCAATTCCGCCAGGGCCGCGGGGGGTATCGGGCTCTCTTCTATCTCCAGTTTTGCCTCATTCAGATATGCCAGAAAATCGCCCATAACCCAGTTGCTCGCGATCTTCGGTCTTTCGCAGAGCCGTACCACCTCTTCGTAATAATCCGCCAGGGCGCGGCTTGCCGTCAGAACGCCCGCGTCGTAGGGCGGGATATTGTATGTACTGATGAACCGTGTCCTCTTCTCCATGGGAAGTTCGGGGAGGCTTCCCCTAATCTCTTCCATCCACGCGTCGGATATGACGACGGGGACGAGATCGGGTTCCGGGAAATACCGGTAGTCGTGCGCCTCTTCCTTTCCCCTCATCGAGTGGGTCAGCCCCTGTGAGGCATCCCACAGACGTGTCTCCTGAACGACCTGATCACCCCTCTCCAGAACGGCCCCCTGCCTCAGGATCTCGTATTCGAGGGCGTGCTGTACATTGTTGAAGGAGTTCATGTTCTTGAGTTCCGATCTGATCCCGAATGCCTCCTGACCCTCCGGCCGCAGGGAAATGTTGGCGTCACAGCGGAAACTCCCCTCCTCCATGTTGCCGTCGCATATCTCAAGATAGACCAGGATCTCGTGCACCCTTCGAAGATACAGGGCTGCTTCTTCCGGGGTCCGCATGTCCGGTTCACTGACGATCTCTATGAGGGGGACCGCCGCCCTGTTCAGGTCGACGTAGCTGGAACCGCTCAGGTCATCATGGATGGACTTGCCCGCGTCCTCCTCCATATGTATACGGGTAATGCCGATCCTCTTCTTTACCCCGTCCGTTTCGATATCGACGTATCCGACCTCCGCGATGGGGTGGTCAAACTGCGTGATCTGATAGCCCTTCGGAAGATCGGGATAGAAGTAGTTCTTCCGCGCCCAGGTGCTTGTGCGGTTTATCCTGCAGTGGGTTGCAACGGCCATCCTCATCGCGTACTCCACGACCTTTTTGTTCAGGACCGGGAGAACGCCGGGCATCCCGAGACAGATGGGGCAGGTGTTGCTGTTCGGCTCCTCGCCGAACCGGGTCGAACACCCGCAGAATAGCTTGCTTTTGGTAAGGAGTTGGGCGTGTACCTCAAGCCCTATAACCGGTTCGTAATTCATTATAGCTCGGGTTTCCTTTTCTCCTGATCTGAATGTTTCTCGTATGCGGAGGCTATCTGCAGCAATTTTTCCTCCTGAAAATGGCCCGCCATGAACTGGGCTCCGAGGGGGAGGCCGCCCTTCGTATAGCCGCAGGGAATCGAGATCCCCGGTACCCCCGCCAGGTTTGCCGAGAGGGTAAATATATCATAGAGATACATCTGCAGGGGGTCGTCTATCTTTTCTCCGATCCTAAATGCCGGGGTCGGTGTCGCGGGGGTCAGGATGACATCGCACTGTGTGAACGCGCGGTCAAAGTCATCTCTGATCAGGGCCCGTACCCGTGATGCCTTTTTATAGTAGGCATCGTAGTATCCGGAGGAGAGGGAATAGGTCCCGATCATGATTCTCCTCTTGACCTCCGCTCCGAATCCGGATGATCGGGTTTTCTTGTACATGTCCAGAAGGTTCTCTCCATCCGGCGCCCTGAATCCGTATCTGACCCCGTCGTACCGGGCCAGGTTCGAGCTGGCCTCCGAAGGAGCTATGATGTAGTACGTGGCGACGCAGTACTTGGTATGGGGGAGTGATATGTCACGGCATTGGGCGCCGAGTCCCTCAAGTATTTTGATGATTGTATCGATGGAGGCCCTGATCTCAGGATCGATCCCTTCGACAAAATACTCCTTGGGGATACCGACGGTCCACCCGTCGATGTCACGGGAGATAACCTTCCGGTAGTCAGGGACCTCCGCTGGGACGGAGGTGGAATCACTGGTGTCATAGCCGGAGATCGCGTTCATCATAATAGCGCAATCCTCCACATCCTTGGTGATCGGCCCTATCTGGTCCAGGGAAGAGGCAAAGGCAACCAGGCCGAAGCGCGAGACCCGTCCGTAGGTGGGTTTCAGGCCTACGACGCCGCACAGGGCGGCGGGCTGTCTGATGGATCCGCCTGTGTCGGTGCCCAGAGAGGCGATGCATTCGTCGGCGGCAACTGCGGCGGCGGAACCGCCGCTGGACCCTCCGGGGATACATTCCAGGTTCCACGGGTTTCTGGTGACACCGAAATGCGAGGTCTCGGTTGAAGATCCCATGGCGAACTCGTCCATATTGGTCTTTCCCACAAAGACCGCGCCGGCGTCCTTCAGTTTCTTGATCACCGTGGCGTCATAAGGGGGGATGAAGTTTTCAAGGATGCGCGATCCGCAGGTTGTCCGGATACCTTGTGTGCACAGGACATCCTTGAGAGCTATGGGTATGCCGGTCAGAGGCCCTCCATCTCCCTCCTGTATCCGTTTGTCCGCCGCGCGGGCCTGCTTGGTGGCAGTCTCCTCCGTCAGGGTGATATATGCGTGCACCCGCTCTTCTACGGACGCTATTCTCCGGTACACAGACTCGGTGATTCCAACGGAGGTGAGGGTCCCATCTCTGAATCGTTTCTGCAGTTCGTGAATGGTCAACCGGTTTAATTCCATATCTCTTTCCTGGCCCGGTCGCAATCCGGGACAAAACCGTACGTTGTCCTCATTATTTATTCTATGATCTTGGGAACACCGAAGAAACCCATCTCTCCCTCCGGGGCGTTGGCAAGGGCCATCTCCACCCCGATGGATTTCTCTTCCGCATCATCCCTCATTACATTGTCCAGAGAGATGGCGTGTGTCATCGGTTCAATCCCCTCAGTATCCACCCCATTCAATATGTCCATATACATCAGTATGTTGTTGAGCTGCGAGGTAAGGATGCCTTTTTCATCCTCACTGAGATCAAGGCGGGCAAGGTGGGCAACATACCCCACTTCCTGCGTTGTTATCTTCATGCGTCATCCCTTCCGATTGGTGGGTTTTTCCTCATAAATGAGCTGATTTTTCTATCACAGAACCATGCAAGTTGCAAACAGGTAGAACCGATTTCAGATTGACAAAGATTCAGGCAGTAATATACTATGATCAGACTTTTACGGGAATATGGTGATGGTATGTTTGGCATTGGAATGCCGGAATTGATAATTATACTTATTGTTGCCCTGCTTGTCATCGGGCCGAAGAAACTGCCTGACATGGCAAAATCTCTCGGCAAGGGTCTTGCGGAGTTCCGCCGTGCGACCGATGATGTAAAAGAGAGCCTCAATGTAGAACAGATCAAAAACGAAGCGGATGATTTCAAGGATTCGGTTCTCTATGGGAAAAAGAAGGAAGAAACCCAAGATAGTGGCTCGAAGGTAGAAGAGGAGACCCCCAAGCCGGTGGAAAAGGATTCGTAGTAGACCACGGTGATTTCAATCTTTCCTTTATTCCTGTAAACAAACAGAGTGATCCCCCATCCTTTCGCTGTATTCATGGTTGATTTCCCGGACCCTAAAAATGGTTGACTTTTTTATTGTTTTTGTCAAGAATACCCGAACTCGCTCCGACGAGACGATATGTCAGCCATGAAACGATAGTGTGAGCTAAAGTTATGACCGAGCAGACAGATGAAAAGATGCCCTTTACGCTCCATCTGGAGGAATTGAAAACCCGGCTGATACGTGTGCTGATTGCGATCGCTGTCGGTTTCGTTGTGTGCTACATCTTCAAGGAAAAGCTGTTCTGGGCCTTGACGCGCCCTCTCGCCGCCGTGCTTCCCGATAACAGTTCCATGATATTCACGAGTCTTCCCGAGGCATTCTTTACCTATCTCAAGGTATCCTTTTTTGCATCTATCTTTCTTGTCAGTCCCTACATCCTCTACCAGATATGGAAATTTGTGTCACCGGGTCTCTTTGCATCCGAAAAGAAGCATGTGACACCCTTTGTCGCCTTTTCCACCATATGCTTTGTAGGGGGCTCTCTGTTCGCGTATTACATTGTCTTCCCGTTCGGTTTTAAATTCTTTGTCGGTTTCGGGAATGATTTTATACGCCCCATGCTTTCCCTCAAGGAGTACCTCTCCTTCTCCATGAAGCTCCTTATCGCCTTCGGGGTTATCTTTGAACTCCCCATCTTTATGTTCTTTCTGGCAAAGATAGGGGTGGTAAATTCAGAGACCCTGACCAAAAAGAGAAAATACGCGATCCTCCTGGTGTTCGTCACCGCAGCCATTTTTACTCCACCGGATGTCGTCACACAGGGTTTGATGGCCGTGCCTCTGATGCTCCTGTATGAGATCAGCATCTGGGTGGTCAAGGCCGGGGAGAAGAAAAACGCCCCCAAGGAAGGCGACGAAGAAAACGAAGAAAAGGATACGGAAGTTGAGAAAAAGGAATAATGGATATTGAACAGAAACCGCCCAGCAGTACGGGGAGCAAAAGTGGGAAAAAGAGGCGGATGACACGGAAGGTGTTTGTCTGGCTCTCCCTTGCGATTCTCCTGCCGGTCCTGGCGGGGGCGGTGTTCGCCTATTTTCTTGTGAGTGGACTGCCCAGCATCTCCTCGCTGAAGGACTACCGACCCAGCATCATCACCAGGGTATACGCGGATAATGACCAGCTTATTGACGAGTTCTATCTTGAAGACCGAAAGGTCGTCCGGGTCACCGATCTGCCGAGATTTGTCATACAGTCATTTGTAGCGGCGGAGGATGCCCGTTTCTTCCATCATCAGGGGATAGACTTCCAGAGTATTATCAGGGCCTTTTTTAAAAATATGGAGGCGGGGACCATCGTTCAGGGGGGGAGCACCATTACCCAGCAGGTGGCCAAGGGTCTCTTCCTGTCTCCGGAGAAGAAGTACATCAGAAAGCTGAAAGAGGCCATTCTGGCCTACAAGATCGACCGCTATCTGAAGAAATATGAGATCCTCAACCTCTATCTGAACCATATCTATCTGGGACATGGGACGTACGGCATAGAGGC
>CAYXUH010000021.1:19547-22517 GCA_964468685.1 uncultured Syntrophaceae bacterium
CTGAAGACAAAAAGAAGATAGCGCCCTACTTTACCGAAAATGTCCGCCGATATATTCAGACCACGTATGGCAGTGATGTCCTCTACAGTGAAGGGCTTGAGGTATACACCACGCTGGATATGACCGCCCAGAAGGGGGCCCGTGATGCCGTGGAACGGGGACTCAGGGCCCTGGACAAGCGGCAGGGGTATAGAGGGCCCTTGAAGCGGGTGCCGGAGGAGGAGATCGAGGCCTTTGTGGGGGATATGCACATTGGCGTGGATGAGCCGCTGGAGGCCCGCATCATACAGGCCGTCGTGACGGATGTGGACAGCGAAGCAAAGATTGTAACATTGCAGACGGGCACCTATGAAGGCACCATGACACTGGAACACATGTTGTGGGCCCGGGTTCCCGATCCGGATGTTGCCTATAACACGGCCAAGGTGAAGGATCCGGCGGATGTGCTCAGAAGGGGTGATGTCGTGGAGGCTCGGATTCTGAGCGTTTCGGACGGCACGCTGAACCTTGCCCTGGAGCAGGAACCCCGGGTGCAGGGCGCCCTTCTCGCCATGGATGCCAATACGGGAGTGATAAAGGCGATGGTTGGGGGGAGGAGCTACGGGAAGAGCGAGTTCAACCGTGCCACACAGGCGAAGAGACTGCCCGGGTCCGCCTTCAAACCCTTTATATTTACGGCGGCCTTTGACAAGGGCATGACTCCCGCGACCATCATCATGGACAGCCCTGTCATCTACCGCGATACCCTGAAGGACAGCACCTGGAAACCCAGGAATTTCTCCGAAAAGTTTTACGGTCCGACGACCCTCAGGACCGCCCTCATCAAATCGAGAAATCTGGTGACCATCAAGCTCTTAAAGGAGATCGGGATCGATTATGCCGCCGATTACGCGGCGAACATGGGGATAACCACCCCCCTGACGAGGGATCTTTCCATGGCCCTCGGTACATCCGGGGTCACCCTCCAGGAGATGGTGCGGGGCTACGGAATCTTCGCGAATGGCGGCAAGAGGGTGCGGCCATTCTTTATAAAAAAGATCGTTGATCGTACCGGCAACATAGTGGAAGAAAACAGCCCGGAGGTGGAACAGGTTATCGATCCCGGGATCTCCTATATCACCTCTCATCTGCTCCAGGAGGCTGTCAGAGGGGGGACCGGCTGGCGGGTCCGAGCCCTGGGCCGTCCGGTGGCGGGCAAGACGGGCACGACCAACGATCTCAGGGATGCATGGTTCATGGGGTTTACCCCGTCGCTTGTCGCGGGAGTCTGGGTCGGATTTGACGACCTGAAGCCGCTGGGTAAATATGAAACCGGTTCTCGTGCCGCCAGCCCCATCTTCCTCTACTTCATGGAGAAGGCGCTGGCCGGGACCCCGGTCGAATCATTTTCACCCCCCGAGGGGGTCGTCTTTGCCAAGATAGATCCCGAGACGGGGATGTTGGCAGGCCCCACCTCCGAGAAGTACATCTTCGAATGTTTCCTGGAAGGGACGGAGCCGACCGAGACCACTGTTGAGGAACACAAAGCTCCGGACAAAGGTTTCTTCAGGGATGACCTCGATCTTCAGGATTGAAGGCGCTTTCGTGAACAAAGAAAACGAAAGGGTCAGGTCTCAACAATCAACGTTTATATTGATTCAGTTTGTCAAATGTTGAGACCTAGACCCCATGATTCGTATTTAAGGCTTTGGAGACTAGAATGGCTTTTCTGAATTCCCTTTTAAAAGAAAAATCCCGAAGGATCATGTTAATACTCTATGCACTCACCTCTGTTTTACCGATCCTCTTAGTAATCTATATATGTTTGAATTATGTGGTGCCGGAACTCAATGCAGAGCAAATTCCCAAATTGAGCAATTTATTTATATACAGCATTGGCCTTGTGACTATAGTTCCTCTCGTGTCTTTCTTTTTGATTTCTCGGATGGCAAATGTCTTGGAAAAACAACTCGTACATTCAAAATGAAAACCGCTCAATTGATCAAAGAGGAGAAACAAGCAACAGAATTAGATGAGGCAAATGAAATCATAACCATCATACGGTTATTCAATAGTATTTTTGATAGAGCGACACACCATGACAGCGAGCTAAAAAATTTGAAAGGGCAGTTGTCCGATCTTATGGGGGTCGGGACCGACCTGACGGCGGAATTGGACTTTGATCGCCTATTTCCGATTATTATCAGCAAGGTAACCAAGGTTATGTCCGTTGAAAGAACAAGCCTCTATATGATTGACCGGGACTAATTATCATCTATGGACCAAAGTTGCCGAAGGAATTGATCAGATACGAATCCATGTCGGCGAGGGGACCAGCTTCACATTGGGTCAAAGATCATGGCCGTTGCCGACGTTTTTGATGCTCTTGCCTCAAGGAGAGACTACCCAAAATATTCATCTGAAGGGATATTGGGGTACGATCCCATGTTCATCGACAAGGCAATATCCATCCTGAAAGAAAATTCGGGAACCTCATTTGATCCCGATGTTGTTGACGCCTTCATAGGCTGCATACCCAAAGCCCTTGCCATGTTTAAGGGGAATCATTTTCCTCCTGAATATGTAGAAAGCGCCGTCCACTTCCTGGTCCCCGGGCACATCTCTGAGAATACAGCGAAAACGGCAGAAGAAGAATGATGGTCAACTCAGGAGATTAAAATTGTAAAATGAGGTGCAACGCGCGCTGAAAATTATCGACGGCTGGGGAGGCACAGACAATGCGATGCCTGTTGCACGAGCGTGAGCGAAGAGACAGTTCTATAAAACAAGGTAACAAGGAGACACACAATGGATCAAGCGATTAAAATCATGCCGTGCTTAGACATGCAGAACGGACGCGTCGTCAAGGGCGTCCATTTCGTGGATATTAAAGACGCTGGTGATCCCGTCGAGTGCGCACGGGCTTATTGTGACAATGGCGCAGACGAACTGGCGCTGCTGGATATCACAGCCACGGTGGAAGGTAGAGCC
>CAYXUH010000022.1:0-20599 GCA_964468685.1 uncultured Syntrophaceae bacterium
GAACTGCAGAGTTCTGCGAGTCCATCTGGAAAATAAAGAAGGTTTTTTGACAGCATATTGTGATGGGCTGAATTTCCGGAATCCGCGGAAATAATTTAGTATTGTGTCCCCGGAATTTCAACAGCTAATGAGCTAATGGCTGATGAGCTGATCTGGCATAGCTGATCTGGCATAGCTGATCTGGCATATTGACATTTTCCGGTTTATGTATATATTAGCCTCGAATTTACAGGAGTGAATTCGAAAAATGTATTTCAGCCCCCCAGAGATATCCCTTATAGGGAAGATGTTTCGCCATGCCGGAGACCTTGCTGAAGGGTATTTCCGCCTCGGCCGGAACGGGTTGAAGGACCATAAGTATGAAGTAAAGACCCTCGCCCACCTCGATGATCACGAGGTGGATAGCAAGGCCTTTGCCCATTTGTGCCGGTATCAGTATCAGAAAGAGAGCGACGCGGAACATACTGACAATTTTTATTTTTTTAAGATATGTCTCCAGGACGACCGAATCCTGGACGCGGTGAATAGAAGCAGGCCCTTTGTCAAGCTGGCCCCGCTCATGCTGTACATAGCCGCGCATGAGATTGTTCATGTCGTTCGGTTTGACAGCAGGGAGGTCAGTTTTGACGCGCCCCTGGAAGAAAAGATCGTGGAAGAAGAGAAGGTACATTCAATTACCAGAAATATGCTCCAACCAGTTGCGGAAACAGGGCTGGATCTTGTGCTCGATTGTTTCAGCAGCCGGTACCGAATAGGAGATATCTGTAATTGATGCCCACCCGGAATGGATAGTTAACGAGGTGGGCCGAGTGATTTGGTTGTTGGAGGTTTTAGCTGTATGCCTATTTATGAGTATCAATGCAGGAAATGTAAAAAGAAGTTTGAGGTATTTCAGGGTATCGCGGATGGGGAGGTCAAGACCTGCAAGTTCTGCGATGGGTCGGTAGACAAGTTGATATCCCTTTCTTCCTTTCAACTCAAGGGATCGGGGTGGTATGTGACCGATTACGGTGGAAAGAAACCCTCCGCGCAAGAAGAAGCCAGGGCTACGTCGGGGGACACGAATGATGCTCCAGCCTCCACAGGCGAAGCGGCCTCCGTTCCGGATCCCAAACCCTCTTCTAAAAAGGATGAATAACAGAGGCGTTAGCCTCTGTCTGAGATATGGCCGGGTATTCCGTTATCACCAGGATGGGTCCCGGCCTTATTATGTGACAGTCCCCCGGTGTTCATCCCTCAGCAGGTCTTCCACGGTCTTTACAGGATTGAAGGTTACGGAGGGTACCGCTATGAAGACGGTGTTCCACCCCGCCATGGAGCCGTTCCACAGTCCCGGAAGTTCGAGGACCTTCAGGGACTCTCCCTCGTAGGATTTATGTGAGACAGTCCAGGTGTTCCCGTCAACGTATCGCTCAAGATCGAACTTCTCCCCCCGGTAATCTCTTGTTCCGCACACCAGGTCAACGGGATTAAAATAGGTAGATGATTCCCAAATCGCTCTCTGCCGTTTCGATTCCATGTCGACCTGTGTCTTCTCCACGATCTGCAGTGATCGTGTTCCGTCCTGTTCTTCCACCCAGAAGGGTCCCCCCCCCGGTTCTCCCTCGTTTTTCACCATGCCGCACACGCGCAGGGGGCGGTTCAGGATATCGAAGATCGGGGTTTTCTTCCGCGCGGCAGGGAGTGCTTCAAAATCGGGAGGCAATCCGCGGGAGAGCCTTTCCCGGCAGAAACCGGCTATTTCAGAAAACTGTTTTTTACTCGGCGTATTGCTGCTGAGAAACCGCAGATGATGGAATGTCTCTTCCTGTAATTTGAGAAGATAGCCCCCGAGGATCTTCTTGTACAGGACCGTTTCCGGCTTCAGACGGTCGGGGACGACGTTGTCGATGTTTTTGACGAAGATCACATCTCCCTCAATCGCGTCCAGATTTTTCAGAAGAGCGCCATGCCCTCCGGGCCTGAGGACGATTCTTCCATCCTCGTCCCGAAAGGGTCTGCCCTCTCCGTCAATCGCTACGGTATTGGTTGACGGAGACTGTACGGAGATGGTGATCTCGAATATCACGTTGTATTCGGTTTCGTACCGTTCCCGTACGCTCGAAATGTAGTCTTCGACATCCTGCCGGTGTTCTTCGGAGAGAGTGATATGTATCCTGCAGATATGCCGCCCGTCGCGCACGTACAGGGCAGCCTCAACCAGGTGCTCTTCGAGGGAGGTTCGGCTGCGGTCCGGATATGTATGGAACTTGAGGAGCGCCTTGGGCAGATAGGCGTAACCCAGTCCCTTCGGGGTAAGAATATATTCCAGTATTTCACGGGTATCTTCGCGCAGGAGGCCGCGGATATCACCGCCGTCGCGTGAAACCACACGTGCCAGATCATCATAAAAGGCAAACCGGGGGATCTGTTTTGCAAGCATCCCGGCATCTTCGGTCTTATTAAACCCTGCCGTTTCATACCATTCAAACCAACCGCGAAACATGCGGCTGGCAGCCCCCGAGGCGGGCACGAATTTTGTCATTTTTCCCTGCGCGGCAGCCCGGTCGTGTTCCGATACCAATACCTTCCGGGCAGAGCCCGGGATGGCGACTATCCCGTCACCGATTGAACAGGCCCTGGCCAAGTTGAGGGGGATTGTTTCGCCGCGGAGGATCTCAACTTGGGATGACACCCCTTCCACCGTCAGGCCCTCTTTCTCTATTATCTCCAGGTCGCTTTTTGTAAACAGTCTTTCCGGCATCTGTATCTCCCGACCGATTTCGCCGCTGATTATATCTGATGGAAGAGAGAAAAACAAATGAAGCTGCTGTTTAATGTGCTATTTATAGTGAAAATATGGTAGATTTTCAATCTGAGTATATCTGATTAGAGGTTTTCTTATTCCTTGACAACGATCACCCTTTTTCTATATTTTGAGCACCGGTACTAATACAAATTTGCGTGTTGCGAGGGGGGAGCAGGTATGGCGAGGATAGACGCTTTTTTTAAACTGATGAATGAGCAGGGTGCATCGGATCTCCATCTCGTTGCCGGACAGCAGCCCGCCTTGAGGATCAGGGGTGAGGTAGAACGGGTAAAATACCCCCCGCTGGAGAGTGACGCGTTGAAGGCGATGCTCTATGAAATAACGCCTGAACATAAGATTAAGCAGTTTGAAGAGACGGGAGATGTAGATTTTGCGTATGAGATACCAAACCTTGCACGGTATCGTGCCAACTTATTCCAGCAGAGGGTGGGGGTGGCGGCCGTTTTCAGGGAAATTCCCAGCAAGATTCTTACGACGGCGCAACTTGGTCTTCCTCCGGTTACCGCCAAACTCGCGTCGCTTCCGAGAGGACTTGTCCTTGTTACGGGGCCGACAGGGAGTGGTAAATCCACGACACTGGCCGCCATTATTGATGAGGCAAATCGAACGCGCAAAGACCATATCATTACCATTGAGGACCCTATTGAATTTGTCCATCAGAGCAAAGAGTGCATCGTTAACCAGAGAGAGGTGGGGCTGCATACCGGGTCCTTCGCCTCGGCCCTTCGTGGCGCGCTGAGGGAGGATCCAGATATCATACTGGTTGGGGAGCTGAGAGACCTTGAAACAATCTCTCTTGCCGTTGAAGCGGCATCGACTGGACACCTCGTATTTGGGACCGTTCATACGTCGAGTGCGCCGAAGACAATAGACCGCCTTATAGAGGTATTCCCTGCCAGCGAGCAGATGCAGATACGATCAACCCTGGCAGACGGCATACGGGCTGTCCTGGCACAGGTCCTCTTCAAACGAATAGATAAACAGGAGCGTTGCGCAGCGCTTGAAATAATGATCGCTACCCCGGCGGTACGCAATCTTATCAGGGAATCCAAGACCTTTCAGATTCCCTCCATGATACAGACGGGGAAGAAATTCGGGATGCAGCTCCTTGACGATTCCATTATGGATCTTCTGCGAAAGGGGTGGATCAGCAGCGAGGAGGCCTATATCAAGGCCAATGATAAGATGAAATTCAGGGAATTTTTAAAGGTACCCCCGACTGATTTTACAGAGGTATAAGCCGGAAGGTGGAGGCTGCGTGCCTGAAGAGTTGCGATGAACATGTTCGATGAAAAGGGAGGGCCGTCATGAGAAAGCAGGAAATAGACTACATACTTGCCCGCATGCTTGACTCCCATGAGGATATTTCCGATCTGATCATCACGATGGGGAAACCTCTTCAGGTGGAGAGCTCCGGTGAGCTGATGCCCGTTGAAATGGAATTTTCTCCTTCCGAGGTTACTCCCTTTCAGGCGGAGATCTTCGCGCTGAATCTCATCAATCGGGATCACACGCTTATGCGGACCCTGGTTGAGGATGGCTCCTGCGATACCTCCTACGAACTGCAGGGCAAGGCACGATTCAGGATCAACATATTCTCCCGGGGCAATACCTATTCAACCGTTCTGAGAAAACTGACGGACAAGGTTCCTACCTGCGAAGAATTAGACCTCCCGAAGGTGCTGCACGAGATACCGGAAGAGAAAAACGGATTTGTCCTGTTCGTCGGCGCGACCGGAACCGGCAAAACCACATCTCTGGCAGCCGTCCTGAACGAGATAAACGAGAAGCGGCCCGTTCACGTCATAACCCTCGAAGATCCCATTGAATACAAACACCCGTACAAGAGGGCAACCTTCAATCAGCGGGAGCTCGGCGTTGATTTCGTCAGTTTTTCGAGCGGACTTCGTGCCGCGCTGAGACAGGCGCCCAAGGTTATCCTTGTCGGAGAGATGCGTGACCGGGAGACGATGGAGATCGGTCTCAGCGCCTCTGAGACCGGACATCTCGTCTTCAGCTCCCTTCATACGATGAATGCCGGGCAGACAATCAATCGTATTGTAGGTATGTTTTCCCAGGAAGAGAGATCTCAGGTCAGGGCGCGACTGGCCGATACGATTCGCTGGATCGTGTGCCAAAGGCTTCTTCCCCGGATAGGTGGGGGCAGGGTTGCCGCCTTTGAGATCCTTAAAACCAACCTGCGGGTCAAGGATGCCATCCTTCGCGGGGAAAAGGAGGGGAGGACCTTTCAGGATATTATAGAGACGGGAAAAGCCTTCGGCATGGTGACCTTCGATAATTATATCATAGGCCTGTACAAGGATGGTGTCATCACGGAGAAGACGGCCCTGTCATACGCGACGACAAGAGGGGTTGTGGGACGCGGGATTGATTCGATAAAGAGCGCAAAGGGTGAAGCCACAACGGAGATAGAGAATCTTGAGGTGGATTGGTAGGGGAGGGGAGCATGGGTAAGGAGAAAGAGTCCTCTGATACAGTAGGATCCGGGTCATACGACGTATCTGACAAACCGTTCGATTTTGCCCTAGAGGGGGGGAAGACGGCCCTTGTCTGTGAATCTGACCGTGCTGTTCGGGAAAACCTCGGTACCGTCCTGAAAAAGTTGGGGTATTACGTTACGGAATCCGCCACCGTTCCTGATGCCCTGAAGAGCATGAGCTTTCATCTGTATGACCTGATTATGGTGGGCAAGGATTTCGATTTCCACGGGTCGGATGAGGGGGGTGTCCTGGCGTATATTCGACAGCTCCCCATGGGGACCCGGAGAAATATCTTTGTAGCCCTGCTCAGTGCAACTGTTCGCACGATGGATAATATGGCCGCCTTTGGAAGGAGCGTCAACCTTATTATCAATCTGGAGAATATCGGCGAAGCGGACGTTATCATAAAAAAAGGTATTGCCGACAACAAGGCCTTTTACGAAACCTTCAGAGAGGCCCTGAGGAGAACGGGTCGCCTGTAGCCTATGCCGTTCACGGTTGCCGGTTCACAGTTCACGGTTTTCTCAATGGACTATGTAACGATTAAAACATGTGGGATATTGATTTCAACTCCTGGATTATTTTTTTGCGTCTAAATCAGAAAATATTTAACCTCTCGTGAAATATAAATCTCTGTTTTCAGCTTCTGATCCTATCCCTGTGTACATCCTGTTTTTTAAACCGTCAACCGATAACTGTAAGCTGTGAACGTTATTCCAGTGAAGACTTCAGGTATCCCTTTGCCAGAGAGGTGTTTACATGAACGACACCTCTGTTCATATTCTTCATCGGGTAATCTTCCGTGATCTCGGGAAGCCTGTCCGCATCCTCCTGTGTCTTTATGATTGACCCGGCGGGTACATACCGGTGCTTCGGTACGGCAACCCCCATAAGAAGGCAGCCAGGTTCTATGACACACCGCGCGCGCGCCAACCTGAGATTTAAACACCAGGGTCTTCATCCCGACAAAGGTATCGTCGTGCACCACGACCGGGCCGTGTATCTGAACCTGATGGGCGAGCGAGACTCTCCTCCCCACATAGACGGCGTACCGCTTCCCATCGACCGTGCAGATGTTTTCTTCGACTGTCTTCCCGTTCATCTCCGTCTCAAGCGCGTGTATGACGACCCCGTCCTGGACATTTGAATCATCTCCTATGAACAGGGGCTGTCCTTCATCGCCGCGAATGGATGCCATCGGTGATACCAGTATGTTCTTTCCGAGGATGACCCCGCCTATGATCGAGGTCAGGGGGTGGATATACGTTGAAGGATCGATCTGTGGCCTCGACACTGTGGCATTGAAATCAGTAAGTATATTCTCCCCCGTCATCGTTTCATCTTCTTCGTATTTTGCGAGGTGTTTTTCTTCAAGAGTTCCTCCCATATCTTTTCAACGGCCGCCTCGGTCTCTTCCAGGGTGCCTTCGTTATGTACGACAAAGTCGGCAAAGGGAATTTTTTCATCCAAGGGCATCTGGGATCGGAGGCGATCCTGGGCCTCTCCCTTCGTGTAGCCATTTCTCTTCATGATCCTTTCTATCTGTATGCCCGGCGACGCATACACGAGGATCACAATATCCATTTTTTCGTGCCAGCCGACCTCTATCAGAAGCGGGATATCCGATATGACGATGGCCTTCCCGTCCCTGCGGCCGATATCGTCGATCCTGCGCCTCCATTCCTCACGTACGGCGGGGTGCACTATACGGTTCAATTCTTCCCGCTTCCCGCTGTCCCGGAACACAATCCTGCCGAGTGCCTCCCGGTCGATCCTCTCATCTGCGTCCAGGATCCCCCTTCCGAAACATTCGACGATCCCCTGCCAGGCCGGGCCGCCGGGCTCTTCCACCTGGTGCGCGAGGAGATCGAGGTCGATGATATGCGCCCCCCTCTTCCGGAACAGTCGTGTGACGGTTGACTTTCCGCTCCCGATTCCGCCTGTCAGTCCGATTTTCATCATGGGAAGTTTCTAGCACAGGGCAGCCCTTCCATCAAACAGAAATTGAAGGCTTGACAATATCGGAGTGAATAATTAAGTATACAGGGACTGGAGGAGAAGATGACGGTAAAAGATCTGTTGAAGCACGCCGAACGGTTTGAGGTGGACGCGTACCAGCCCCGGGATTTCAGGGAGAACCATGTCTCTTTCATGGGGGCCCCCGAGAAGCACCCCTACGCGGTCGATAAGATCATCCTGATCCAGGATCCGTTCAGCACGAATATATCCTGCTATGAATTTTCCGCCGCTGATGTTGCCGGGATGGAGGAACTGCCGAGTCTGGTCACCGCGGAAGGAACGTCCGTCAAGATGTGCCGTGTCTGGGTGAGAAAGGGGAGCATCGGGGTACGCTCCACCCCTTTTGTCGTTGAGGACACCACACCGCGCGGTCAGTGAGGGATGCTGCTCATAAATCCGGCCCTCCTGCCCTCAGCTATTCACCGTACTGCTCTGATATCCAGGAGTGGTACTCGTTATTCTTGACGCGCCGCGTCCATTCGTCGTTTTCCAGGTACCACGCTATCGTCTTCCTGAGTCCCGATTGAAATGATTCTCCCGGCGTCCAGCCCAGCTCCGTTTGCAGCTTTGTAAAATCGATGGCGTACCGCCGGTCATGACCGGGCCTGTCCTTGACGAAGGTGATAAGCCCCCTCCGGGGAGCATCCGCGGTGAGACCTTCTCTCTCATCCAGGATATCGCAGATCATCTCCACGATAGTGATGTTTTCCATCTCCCTGTTGCCGCCGATGTTGTAGGTCTCACCCCTCCTGCCCGACCGCATGATGGTCCAGATGGCGTCGCAGTGGTCTTCCACATAGAGCCAGTCCCTGACATTCCGGCCGTCGCCGTAGATGGGGAGCTTTTCCCCCTCCTTCGCGTTGAGAACGATCAGGGGGATCAGCTTTTCGGGAAACTGGTAGGGGCCGTAGTTGTTTGAGCAGTTCGAAACGGTGATCGGAAGCCCGTAGGTCGCTTCGTAGGCCCGGACCAGATGATCCGACGAGGCCTTTGCCGCGGAGTAGGGGCTGTTGGGGCTGTAAGGGGTGGTCTCCGTGAATCCCGATGAATCGGGACCCAGGCTTCCGTATACCTCGTCTGTACTGATGTGGTGGAAGAGGACAAATCCTTCGGCGTGAGCGCGGGCCGCCTCCAGCAGGTTGAAGGTGCCGACGATATTCGTGTAGATGAAGGCCCCGGGGTCTTTTATCGACCGGTCCACGTGTGATTCGGCGGCGAAGTGGCATACCGCGTCTATCCCGTGGCGGGAGAATATCTCTTCCATCCGTCCGAGATCACAGATATCCGCTCGTTCGAACAGGTACCTGCCCGGGTAGCCGTTCTCTATCCCCTTGAGATTATCGGGGTTTCCCGCATAGGTGAGCTTGTCCACGTTGATGATTCTCCCCGTAAAATCGGCGCGCTCCAGAAGGTATCGTATAAAATTGCTCCCTATGAAACCGCATCCGCCCGTGACCATCAGGTTCTGTATGTCCATCCGTTCCACCACCTCGTCTCTCATTTTTTTGGTATGACTACCTCAATTACAGGTTTGCTGTCAATCAAAATGCCGAGACTTCGTGGCGGGTCTTTGAAAGGAACCCGATGGTTTTGCTTCTCTTCTTTATGGATCTTCTTTATGGATTTACTTATTGCCGGTCCTGGTGTACTATATCGCCGATATCCATTCGGAACTGAATCTTCCGGAAATAAAAAACAGGGAATTGTAACACTGAGGTGTCGATGATGAGAAAAAGCGGATGGGTTGCCATTATCTGTGCCGGAGTGATTCTGGCCCTTATTCTTGTGCTCTTCCTGCACAGAGACACATTTTTCCCCGTCGAGGAGACGGTGTTGAAGAAACAGCCCGAAAGTCGCGGTGAGAGTATCACAAAAAAGATAAAGCTTCCCCCACCGCAGGAAAAGACCCCCCCCCTGCCCGCCGTTGCAGCGGTCGATCATGATATACTGCAGGAAAGGGTAGAGCAGTTTTTTCAGTATCTCGACGAGCGGAAGTATATACAGGCCTACAACCTGAAGGATGGGTCCTACCTGCATTTTGTGGATATCGTCTCGAAGCTCTCATCTCGTCTTCCCGTCGCATCGGGCGAAACGGATGATCTTTCCATCCTGAGGAGCAATATAGCACATCTTTTCCGTGTTATGGGAAAGACGGATGTGTCGCTGACACTGGATATTCTCTCGCACGAAAAAAAGGAGATTGAGCGCACTATGGAGGTCCTCTACGAATGGGGTGTAAGGGAGGCGCAGCGCCAGGACGGCGCGATCAAGACCGATATGGGCGACCTTTACGAGTATGCCGCCTTCTTCCTGAATACCCTGTCGGGGAAGATGTACTTGCTGAGGCGGAAATCACGGGTCCGGATACTGCTCACCTACTACTCGATTCTGATACTTGACAGGGCAAATACGGAAAAGCTCAATCGCCATGGCGTCGATATACTGCCCCACGTAAACCTTCTGATTGACGATATCGAGCGGTACAAAGGTCTTGATTACAAAGACAGGTATCTCGAACGGTTAAACGGTATCAGGGGGAGATAGGGAGGGATATCCCCCCAAGAGGATGTGCCCTGAGCCCGCGGGTGGCCGAGCAGCATCCACGCGAACCCTAAGAGAGGGGACCCTTGTGTCTCCGGTACCAGAGGTTGGGAAACATCCGGTAGAGAATCTTGGAAGAGAAATCGATGTATTCCTTGCCCCGTTTATCAAACTGGCACGCCTGTATGATATGTTCCCGTATTTCATCTTTGCTGGTCGCTTCATGAAATATCTTGTGGGCGCAGTGAAACAGTGGGCTGTACATATTTTTCTTTTCCAGATACCGGTGAACGTTCTTTATCGTGTTCGGCCCCTCCGGGGTCCCATCTATCTCTTTTCGGGAGCGGATATCCGTTTCTATGGGATTGCCGTCAAATTGTTCATAGAAATACCTGCCGTACCGGTAGTTCTTACTGGCCTCGGATGAAAGTGTGACATACATGTCGCCGACGCCCGCCTGGCTGTGAAATGCCTGAAAACTTCCCCCCAGTAATTTTGACAGGGACCGTATCTCGACGCCGGATCTCGCGAAGATGGTTCCGGGGAGAGAACTTCCCAGGTTCAGGTGGTCGGATACACCCTTTATATTCGCGACGATATTCTTCAGGGCGCCGCACGCCTCGATTCCCACAATATCAAAATTGTAATAGGAGGTCAGCTCTCTCCGATTCAGCTTGAGGAAGTTGAGAATAAAGGCCTTTGTCACCTGTTTTTTCCCCGCCGCTGTCACACATACCGGTCTGCCCGCGGCTATATCTATGTCGAAGAAGGGACCTCCGATAGAGACAACATCAAATTTGTGTTTGAGGTCGAAGAGATGGTTCTTGATCATCTGGGATGGCGTTATCAGTTCGCTGGTCTTTTCATCCGAGGACAGGCCCTTGATCGGTGATACAAGGCATGTCTTGCCGCTCTTTTTTGCTATCAGGGGTTTTATACGGCTGAGCAGTTCCCTGAGCCTGTTCATGGTTATCGAAAGGATGATAACATCATTCTCCTCGACGACCTTTTCCAGGTCATTGGTTGCGGTGACCCCCGCCAGCCGGGGAACCTTATCAATCCCACCCAGCATATTTGCAAGATCGCCCGTCAGATGCAGGGGGTTGAGATGAGTTCTGTTGATCTCATCGCAGATATCGGCGTTGTGGTAGTAGAGGGTTACCTCCTTCCCGTCGCGTCTGAGCTTGTAGGCAAAGGAAGTTCCGAGTCTTCCGGGTCCGATGATTGCCACTCTGGATAGGTTCATGCTGTGTGTCTCCTCAAAAAATCTTGGTTCGTCAGATATAAGTTCCACGGGATCTCAGGCAGGAGTAATCCCGATAGAGGGGCGTGTGTCGTGAATCTTTGGTAGTTTCTTAAGCCCCTCGCTACATCTGAGGTGTCGCAGGATAGTAGGATAATGGCGTTTTGTCAACCACCGAAACACATTGTCCGGTGTGTCGCTTATAGGACACCCAAAATAAGGTTTCCTGAACTTCACTATTGACAATCCGATGTTCAGGAAGTACAAGCACAAATTATGCGTTAGGAGTGTTTCTGAGTGATTACCTTTAAAAATGTCAATAAGTGGTTCGGAAAACTTCATGTCCTCAACGATATCAATTTTCACGTAGCCTCGGGAGAGGTGGTTGTTGTCTGCGGTCCGAGCGGATCGGGAAAGAGTACCCTCATCAGATGTATCAACAAACTGGAGCCCATACAAAACGGTGAGATCATAGCCGACAGCATCCCCATACATGACCGCCGGGTCAATCTCACCCACCTTCGGGCGGAGATAGGGTTTGTATTTCAGCAGTTCAACCTCTATCCCCATATGACCGCTCTCCAGAATATCACCCTTGCCCCCGTCAATGTGAGAAAAACCGATCCGGAAAAGGCCAAGAAACAGGGCCTTCGGCTGCTGGAAAAGGTTGGCATAGGGGAGAAGGCGCACTCATATCCCTCGCAACTCTCGGGGGGGCAGCAGCAGCGCGTCGCTATCGCGCGCGGTCTTGCCATGCAGCCCAAGATCATGCTCTTTGATGAACCCACGTCGGCGCTGGATCCGGAGATGATAAACGAGGTCCTCGATGTCATGCGCGACCTGGCGCGTGAGGGAATGACCATGATCGTGGTGACGCATGAGATGGGGTTCGCCCGCGAGGTTGCCGACCGGGTGGCCTTTATGGATGAGGGACAGATCATCGAAGAGGCGACGCCGGACGATTTCTTCTATCGTCCTCAAAGTGACCGTACCAAGCTTTTTTTGAGCAAGATATTGACGCATTAGAGGATGCCCCTGCGGTAATGAAATCCGGTATCGGGGTGTGGTTTTTTAATTACTTTAAACAGAGGAGGTTGTCCGATGCAAAAGAGAGTATGGAGATCAGTGTTGGTGTTGGCTGTGGCATTTCTGCTTGTGCCTGGTATCTGCTTTGCGGGTCCGACCTATGACAAGGTCATGGAAGCGGGCGTTGTCAAGGCAGGTCTGATGTACAACAGTATCCCCGCGGCGTACTTTAACGACAAAAATGAGTGGGTCGGGTTTGACGTCGATATCGCTTCAGAGGTAATAAAGCGTATCGGCCAGTCCATGGGGAAAGAACTCAAAATGGAGAAGATCAAACTCAACAACAAGACTCGTATCTCGTTTCTGACATCGGGGCGGATCGATATGAGTACCGCGAACATGACCCACAAGCGTGAGCGGGACAAGACGATCGATTTCTCCATCACCTACTTCTTTGATGGTGAGAAAATACTCGCCAAAAAGGGCAAATACAAGGATCACAAGGATTTTGTGGGCAAGAAACTAGCCTCCATGCAGGGTACCACCAGTGAGAAAAACGCCGTCAATCTCCTGAAATCGCTGGGTGACACGAAGCCGAAGGTTATCAGCTTCCAGGATGAGCCCTCATGCTTCCTGGCGCTGCAGCAGGGCAAGGTCGCGGGCTGGGCGACCGACAGCACGATCCTCATCGGGTATGCCGCGAAGGAACCGGGCAAGTATGAACTGGTCGGTGACTTCTTCAGCGACGAGCCCTATGGCATCGGACTTCCGGAGAACGACAGCGACTGGCGTGACGCCGTCAATTTCGCGATCCAGGATATGTGGAAAGACGGAACCTATATGCAGATATATAACAAATGGTACGGTTCCGACACGCCCTACTACTTCCCGATGACCGAAAAGATCGAGATTTGGCCCTAAGGCATAGTATTTTTTTGAGTAACAAGGACTGCGGCCCGGAAAACACCCCGGCCGCAGTTTTTGTGCAGTGATCCCTGTAGAGAGTGGATACGATAATGATCGAATCGTGGAAACGCCCGGTGCAGCAATTCGCGGTAGTCGCCGGGATAGCCCTTGTCATATACCTCTTCTTTACGAATATCGATATTGGTTATCAATTCCACTGGGCCGTCCTCTGGGAGATGAATCCCACCTATGAGGAAGTATTCGGTGTCTGGCTGATACGCGGTCTGCTCCTCACGATAGAGATTACTCTGATCAGTACCGCTGTCTCTCTGGCATTGGGAACATTTTTCGGTATTGCCCGCCTCTCCACCTTCAAACCGCTCTACTGGTTCGCCACGGCGTATGTAGAATTCTTCCGCAACACGCCTCTGCTGGTACAGCTCTTCTTCTGGTATTTCGCCTTCCCTCTGGGGCTGCCGGATACGGTTCGCGAGTTTCTGTACGACCACAATTATGAGCTGATAGCCGCCACCGGGGGGCTGAGCATCTATACCGCCGCCTTCATTGCAGAGATCGTCCGCGCCGGGATACAGGCTATTCCAAAAGGACACCTCGAGGCCGCGGCGGCATCCGGCCTCAGCAGGGTTCAGGCGCTGCGCTTCGTCATCCTGCCCCAGGCCTTTCGCATCATTATGCCCCCCCTCGGAAGCGAGCTTCTGAACAACATGAAGAACTCTTCGCTCGCCATGACTATCGGCGTGGCGGAGCTCTGCTGGCAGGCACAGCAGATCGAATCCTTTACCTTCCGGGGATTCGAGGCAACCACGGCGGCTACCGTTATCTACCTCAGCCTGTCGCTCATCATCAGTATGTTGATGAACAGCGTGACCCACCACATGGAGATCGGCAAGGAAAAGGATCTGAGTCTCCTGGACAGGGCGCTGGGCCTTCTGGTGAGACCATTCCTGCTGCTGGGTGTGTTTCTTGTGAGGGGAGTGAAGTGGTGTGGAGAACGTTTAATGCCGGAGAAGGAGAAGCCGCTGGAGGTGGAGGTTACGTATATGTCCAGCGGAGCGCAGTGGCTGGAACGGTTGCTGGGCCTCCTTGCCATAGCGGGCAGAAGCGTGTTTCTCATCTTCCTGCTTGTTCTTCTCGCTGCAGCGGGATACGGAATCTCTGGTTTTAACTGGGACGTCATATTCGACAACTTCCGCGCGCTTCTGATCTGGACCTTTCCGCACGGACTGGGCGGGGAAATCTTTTACGGTCTCGGCGGGCTTACCCTCAGCATCGTGCTGGCATTTATCGCGCTCACGGCCAGCTTCGCCATCGGTCTTGTGGCGGGTCTGGGGCGCCTGAGTAAAAGCCCCCTGATCAGCACCCCAAGCATCCTCTACATCGAGCTGATACGGGGGAACCCCCTTATTATGGTGATCTTCTGGGTCTACTTCTTTTCCCCCATTCTCACCGGGATGCAGATGGATGTCTTCTGGAGCGCCACGATCGCGTTCACCATCTTCTCCGGTGCCTATCTGGCGGAGATTGTGCGTGCCGGCGTGAAGGCCATTCCCCCGGGACAGATGGAGGCGGCGACGGCCTCCGGCCTGAACTATTTCAAGGCGATGCGCTTCGTGATTCTCCCACAGGCCCTCAAGATGATGATCCCCGCCATCGTGGGGCAGTTCATCGCCCTCTTCAAGGATACCTCGCTGGCGTATATCATCGGGGTGTTCGAGCTGACGACTGTGGCACAGACAGTCAACAATCGGCTCATGATCTATCCCTTTGAGATCTACACGGCGATCGCCTTCCTTTACTTCATCTGCTGCTACAGCATGAGCATGGTGGCCCGCAACCTCGAGCGCAAATACACCCCCGAGGCCCGTATCGAAATCCCGACCATGGCGTAAGGGGAGGGGGGGCAGGTCTGTGCCTGAGACACTATTTCAGGATCCCCTTGCCCGTGACGAGTTCGTCGATGGCCCGGTGCAAGTCGGCCAGTGTGCCGTCGTTCCCGATGGAATAGTTCGCCTTTCTGCCCGCCTCTTCGATGTGGAAGAGGTCTTTCTCTGCCCGGTCCAGGGCGAGGAACTGTTCGTAGCTGTGGGGGTCGCGCTCTTCGCCCCGCGCGATCATCCGCTCGTAGCGCTGGTTTGGATCGGTCATGGTGACGTTGATCAGGATGAAATCATCTCCGAAGAACTCTTTCAGGATGGAGACATCGGCGAGTGACCGTATCCCGCTGATTCCCACGGTCTGATTCTCTTCCCTGCCGATCCGTTCAGCTAGGAGCCTGACGAAGCAGCCTTCGCCCCACTCGCGGAACCAGCGTTCCGAGATGGCGCGCAGGTTGTCCCGTGTCGCCTCCGCCCCCTCCTTGGCAGCAATTTCTCTCACCATATTGCCCGTGGAGAAGAAAGGGACGCCGCAGGCGGCCTTAAGATATTTGAGGACCTCGTCTTTTCCCGAACCGTTCTGACCGACGGCGCCGATAACCTTCATAACTTATCCTCCTTACGTTACACGGAACGTATAAACAAAAATCCCCGCCCGCAGTCGCGGGCAGGGATTTTTGTGCTCTTTGTGTTGTATGGGTTTACACCTCGGCGTCGCACCGCAGGCAGCGTGACGCCTCCTTGATGGCCGTTTCTACGTCGTAGCCAAGTTCAACTTCGTCGAAGTTGGTTTTCCTCTGTGTCGCAACCAGCTCCGGCATAGCTGCCTGAGGCTGTTCCTCTGAATCTTCGTCGATCTCGAAGGGTATATCGATCTCTTCCACCGGCGCCTCCCAGGCGGGTTCTTCGTTCCTGGCGCGTATGGCGCTGTCGATATCTTCGGCGGCCTGGTGTCCAGCCGAGATGGCCCCGACAACCGTCCATGGCCCCGTTACCGCGTCACCACCCGCGTAGAACTTCTCGCTGGTGGTTTTGGATTTGCTCCCCTCGGCGAGGTCAAAGCACTCCCACCGGTTGACCGACACGTCGCTCTTTTCCGGAACGAAGGAGAGATCCGGGGTCTGGCCGATGGCGGCGACGATGGCATCGATGCCGAGGGTGAACTCGGAACCTTCAATGACGACGGGTCTTCTCCTCCCGCTGTTGTCGAAATCTCCCGCCTTCATCCGCTCGCAGGTAATGCCTGTCACCGTGCCCTTCTCCGTGACGATCTTCTTGGGGGCTACGAAGTACTCGATCTTGATCCCTTCATGCTCCGCAGCGACGATCTCTTCCTCGGCTGCGGGCATATCCTCGCGTGTCCTCCGGTAGAGGATCGTGACGTCAGCGCCCAGACGGACCGCGCACCGGGCGGCGTCAATGGCGGAGTTGCCTCCTCCGATGACCGCGACCCTGGAGCCGAGGGTCTTTTCGCCCTTCAGCCAGGCATCCTCATTGAGATTGAAGTCTCTCAGGAATTCGACGCCGCCGAAGACACCGGCCGCGTCCTCTCCCTCGACCCTCATCCGCTGGCTCTTGTGCGCACCGGGGGCCATGTAGATGTAGTCGTATTTCTTCTCCACGTCCTTGAAGGAGATATTCTTGCCGACGCGGGTGTTGCACGTAATCTCCACTCCCAGAGATCGTATGTCGTCAATCTCTCCCGCGAGGATGTTCCGCGGCAGACGGTATGAGGGGATGCCGTAGCGGGTCATCCCTCCCGGTTCGGGGAGTTCCTCGAAGACGTTTACCTGGTAGCCGCGCAGTGCCAGATCCTTAGCGGCGGTGAGGCCCGCGGGCCCGGCGCCGACAACCGCAATCTTCTCGTTTCGGTCGACCGGCACGGCGTTGATTACCGGACGGGCAGCGTTGTCGGTGATAAACCGTTTGATGAACTTGATGGCAAGCGTTTCATCCAGCGCACCTCGCCGGCACTTGGATTGACACTGGTGGTCGCAGACCCTCCCGCAGATAGCGGGGAAGGGGTTCGTCTTCATCATGACCCGGTAGGCGTCATCAAATCTCTTGGCGCGGACCAGTGCCATGTACTGGGGAACATCCATGCTGATCGGACAGGCGTTCTGACAGGGCGACTTGAAGAGCGCCGAGCAGACACCGGCCGAGCAGTGCTTGTCCCTGATGTGGGCCTCGTATTCGGCCCTGAAGTACCGGAGGGTACTCAGAACTGGGTTGGGAGCGGTCTGACCGAGACCGCAGAGGGCCGTGTCCTTGATCACGACGGCCATCTCTTCAAGACGTTCGAGGTCCCCCTCCTTGCCTCTTCCCTCGCAGATATTGGTGAGGATCTCCAGCATTCGTTTTGTCCCCTCGCGACAGGGGGTGCATTTGCCGCAGGACTCGTCCTGGCAGAAGTCCATGAAGAAGCGCGCCATATCGACGGGGCACATGTCCTCGTTCATGACGATCAGACCGCCGGACCCCATGATGGCGCCGAGCTTGGCGACGTTTTCATAGTCCACCGGCGCGTTGAGATGCTGGATGGGAATCATTCCCCCTGAGGGGCCTCCCAGCTGCGCCGCCTTGAACTTCTTTCCATCCGGTATGCCGCCGCCGATGTCGTATACGATGGTCCCGAGAGATGTACCCATGGGTACCTCGACGAGGCCGACGTTGTTGACATCCCCCGTGAGGGCGAAGACCTTGGTTCCCTTGCTTGTTTCATTCCCGACATTGGAGAACCAAGCGCTTCCCTTCGCGATCAGCTGGCCGACGCTGGCCAGGGTCTCCACGTTGTTCAGGACGCTCGGTTTCTCCCAGAGACCGGCAACGGCGGGGAAGGGGGGTCTAGGCCGCGGCATACCGCGGTTCCCCTCGATTGATGTCATGAGTGCCGTCTCCTCGCCGCAGACGAAGGCGCCCGCGCCCTGATAGACCTCGAGGTCGAAATCAAAGCCGGTATCCAGTATGTTTTCGCCGAGGAGGCCGTATTCCGTCGCCTGCTGTATCGCCACATCCAGCCGGCGGAGGGCCAGCGGATATTCCGCCCTGCAGTAGATATATCCCTTGTGGGCCCCGATCGCCTTCGCGGCGATTATCATCCCTTCAAGGACGGCATGCGGGTCCGCCTCAAGGACGCTCCGGTCCATGAATGCCCCGGGATCACCTTCATCGGCGTTGCACAGGACGTATTTGACGTCGTTCTGTGACTGGGAGGCGAACTTCCACTTCAGACCGGTCGGAAACCCTGCACCGCCGCGGCCGCGAAGACCGGAGTCAAGGACCTCCTTGATGATCTCCTCCGACGTCATCTCGGTGAGGGCCTTCGCCGCACCGGCGTAACCGTCCCGTGCGATGTATTCGTCGATGACCTCAGGATCGATAAGGCCCTTGTTCCGCAGGACCCGCAGTTCCTGGAGGGCGAAGAAGGGTATGTCGTTCATCGCGGGGATTGTCTCTTCCGTGGACGGTTCCTTGTACAGGAGCCTCTCCAGCGGTCTCCCCTTGAGGAGATGTTCTTCAACTAGTTCGGGCACATCTTCCGGCTGCACCATCATATAGATGATCCCGTCCGGATAGACGACCATGATGGGCCCCATGGCGCAGAAGCCGTTGCAACCCGTTTCAACTATCTTTATTTCATCGGCGAGGCCCTGTTTGTCCAGCTCCGCGGCGAGGGCTTTTTTTACCTTCGCGCTCCCCGTGGCGTGACATCCGGTACCCCCGCAGATCAGTATGTGAGACCGAAAAACTTTCATCGGATATGTATCCTCCTTCAGTAGTAGTTGTGTCTCCTTGTCCTATTCCGTTACCTTGGCCAGGACAAAGGGGGTCTGAACCTCATCCTCGAGGATGTGTCTCTTGAAGACCTGCCTCATCTTGTTGGGATTCATAAATTCGTAGATAATAGGATTCTGTTCGAGAACCTCAACGGTTATCTCCGGCTCCCTGCTGCACAGTCCCATACATCCCGATGTGGTGACGGCGACATCGGTGACCCCTGCCTCTTCAATCTCGCTCATCAGGGTATTCATAACCTCGCGCGCCCCGGCGGCTATGCCACAGGTTCCCATGTGGACAGTTACCTTGACCCGCCTCTCTCCTGCCCTCAGAGCGGTCTCACCATGCACGCGATCCTTGATCTTTTTCAGATCTTCTATCTTTATCTTTGCCATGTCATGTCCCTCTATCGTGCCTAGTTGTATTGTTGTAAGATCTCTTTCAGCTTGCCGGGTTTGACCCGCCCGTGGATATCCTCGTCCACTACGACAACCGGTCCCAGCCCGCACGCCCCGAGGCAACGGACGGTCTCGTACGTGAACATGCGGTCCGCGGTAGTCTCACCTTCTTTGATGCCGAATATCTTTTCCACGGTTTCGGCGATTTTTTTCCCGCCTCTCACATAGCAGGCGGTCCCCAGGCAGACCCGCACCGTGTGTTTGCCGCGCGGCTGCATGGTGAAGAAAGAATAAAAGGTGACGACACCATAGACGTGACTGAGTGGGATGCCGAGCTCTCTCCCGACCCTTTTTTGTACGGGAACCGGAAGAAATCCCAGGAGCTCCTGAGCCCTTTCCAGTACAGGGATCAAGCCCCCGGCCTGACCCCTGTATTTCTCGATGATGCCATCCAGTTCTGTGATCTGCTCCGGGGTAAACTCCTCCAAAAGCTCATTGTACTCTGAATCCATATATTCCTCCTTGATGGAAGATCTAACCGGAGGAGGGGAGCTAAGACCCGGCCCCGATCTCCTTCAGACCATCCCGTATATTTTCCTTTATAAATTGAATCACCGTCGGATGATCAATGGGAACATCCTCAAGTTCATTCTTTATCTCTCGCGTGTCCAGCGTGTAGGACTCGCTATCACTTAGATGCGTGTAGACAAAATCCACCCCCGGATTACCGGCTATCATGGTTGCCATGGTCGTCGGCATATCTCCCAGGGGCTGACGGTCGATGTGCCGATATCCGAACCCCGCGGTTACCGTCGTTCCTTCTCCCTTTTTCGATTCGACCGCACACTCTCCACCGGTGATCTTTGCGGCGTGGGAGAGCAGGGGAAGTCCCAGGCCCACTCGACGTACCGTCTTCGACGTGTAAAAGGGGTCCAGGGCCTTCTGAGCGACATCCGGCTCCATCCCCTCTCCATTATCGGCGATCTCGATACGCAGGGTGTCATGTTCTCGATCTTCGATGATGCCGATCCGTATGAGGCTCGCTCCCGCCCTCGTGGAGTTCTCGACGATATCGAGTATGTTCATGGAGAGTTCCAGCATGGGCTATTCCTTGACGTAGCGTCCCTCACGTCCTTCAATGGCCATCTTCAACTCGGAGAGGGAGGGTTCCTTCATGAATATCCTCGTAGCCCCTTCTCCAATGTCCCGTATAAAATGGGCGTCGGATGATTCGATAAACGGGTAACCGGCCAGATCGGGATATCGCTTCCGCGCCTCCTTCAGCCCCGTCCGGCGGGATATCTCGAGGGCATCGAATCGTATATCGTGGGGGATAAACCCCAGCTGGCCCAGGACACTGAAGCTCTCCCGGTCGATGTGCGCGGCAATAGCAATTCCACTCAGTGCATGGACCGTTTCAACGATGTCCCGAAGCGAAAGATCGATGGAGCCTATCAGGAGCCTGTCGTTAAATCCCTCCACCT
>CAYXUH010000022.1:20609-22508 GCA_964468685.1 uncultured Syntrophaceae bacterium
GTAGACGACCTCTTGAAGCCTTAACAGATCGTCTATATTTTCAAAGAGCGCGATAACGTGAGCCTCCTCCCTGCTGGATATCTCCATGCCGGGAAAGACGTGCAGCGGTTTTTCTCGGGCCGCCTCTATCACATACCGGACGTTCTCGGATGCGTTATGATCACATATGCCGATGACATCCAATCCCTCGGCGACCGCTCTTTCTACCAGGGCGGTCGGATACATATCCAAATCGGCACAGGGAGAGAGACAGGTATGGATGTGAAGGTCACACCGAAACTCCTTTACCCCTTTTGCCCCCTCTACCATAGACACATACCCTGATTCTGAAAAAGCGTTGTGCCGCCGGGCATTCCTCCGGCTCATGCAGGCACAGGTCATCCATTCTATCAGGGATGCAGCAGGCCGTATATCCTGCCGGCTATCTCAAATCCGGACAGTTCGGTTACCAGCAGCGGTATTCCTTCCTGCGATGCCCGCTCAATGGTGTCCGTGTCCGGCTGCCTCCCCTGGGTAAGGATGATGCACGCGTGCTCTTTCAGTACGCTTACCGCCACGATGTTCTGGTGTGCCTGACAGGTGACCCATACGTCGCCGTTCTTGCTGCCAGCCAGGACGTTGCTCAGGAGATCACCCGCGTACCCACCTGACACTTCCCTGTCCAGCCTGTCTTCGCCGCACCGTACCGTGAGGCCTAATTTTTCCACCAGAAAAGCCACGTCCATGTTGTCTCACCTGTTGATCAAGATCTTTAGATGGGTTCCTTTGCCCTCTTCCGATGATATCTCGAAGGTATCGGAGCAGTTCTTTATGTTGAAAAGACCCATGCCTGCCCCGAATCCCATCTCCCGGATCCGATCATTCGCCGTGGAATACCCCTGCTCCATGGCCTGCTCGATATTGCTTATGCCGGGGCCGGTGTCCCGTATGTCAATCAATATGCGGTCACGTGTCACTTGAAGCTTGACCGTTCCCTCAATGGCGTAGGAGATGATATTCACTTCCGATTCATAGGTCGCAATCGCGGCCCTTCTCCGTACATCGTCCGGTATGCCGATCTTCTTCAGCATCTTTTTTATTTCAACAGAGACCTTGCCGGCTTCGGCAAATTTTTCGCCCTCGACAGAAAAAGAACATTCACAACCTTGAGTCATAACGGAATAACACTTTCCGGACCCTCGATCTTTCTGACGCAACCGACTATCCCGTTTGCGTACAACCGTCCTGATGTTTCAAAGAGGATGTATCGTGTGGAAAGAACCGGGATGTCCAGTTCTTCCGCCAAGGTCAGCGTTTCCTCAGGGGGAATCTTCCCCCGGACCACCAGGATTGCCGAATTATCCACGATACTTGCGATTCTGACGATCTGAGGATTGGTAAGCCCGGTAATCATGATACTCCCGGGTTTTGCAAAGGCGAGGACATCGCTCATCAGGTCGGCGCTGAAGGCGGTTTTTACCTCTATGTCAAGGTGATCCCCTCCTACCAGAATTCTGGCATCCAACAGATCCGCTATCTCGCGAAGGGTCATCTTTTTTCCTTCCTTGTTCGCCCTTCTCTGCCCCGGCTTTTCCCTCCCAAGAGGGCCTCCCGGGGTGCAACCCGCACGCCGAAACAAACCGGCAGAAGAGGTCGAACTTTCCCGCTAAACAAATCGACTCCCCCTAGCATAAGGTAGCGGCCATGTCAATGTTTTTGGGGCCACATGATGATACAATATCGATCATTTCATCCCCATTTTTACTCACTTCGGGTTAATTCCTCGAAGTTTGTTTCGTTTTTTTACATGAGATAAGCATAGGGGATGAGTGAGTATATACACAAGAGGCATAATGTATCGGTAATTGTAACCATTCAGCATAATTTATGAAAATCAAAACTTGAATACCCCGTTTTTAA
>CAYXUH010000023.1:0-22294 GCA_964468685.1 uncultured Syntrophaceae bacterium
GCTCGGGGAGGTCATCGTGAATCCCGTCCAGGATCTCCCTGAATGCCTTGACCGTCTCCGCGACCGGCACGAACTTGCCCTCTGTGCCGGTGAACTGGGCGGCCACGAAGAAAGGCTGCGAGAGAAATCTCTGGATCTTTCTCGCCCTGCTGACCGTCAACCTGTCTTCTTCGGAAAGCTCGTCCATACCGAGGATCGCGATTATATCCTGCAGGTCCTTATACTTCTGGAGGATGATCTGTACCTCTCTTGAAGTCTGATAATGTTCTTCACCGATGACATTCGGATCCAGGATCCGCGACGTGGAATCGAGGGGATCAACCGCAGGATAAATACCAAGCTCCGCGATGGGCCTCGAGAGAACGACCGTTCCATCAAGATGGGCAAACGTGGTAGCCGGGGCCGGGTCGGTCAGGTCATCCGCGGGGACATAGACGCACTGCACTGCTGTAATGGAGCCCTTGTTTGTCGATGTGATCCGCTCCTGGAGTTCCCCGAGGTCCGTCGCCAGCGTCGGCTGATATCCGACCGCGGAGGGCATCCTTCCCAGGAGGGCCGACACCTCGGAACCCGCCTGCGTAAATCTGAATATATTGTCGACAAAAAGGAGCACATCCTGTCCTTCTTCATCCCTGAAGTACTCCGCCGCCGTGAGCGCCGTAAGCGCCACTCTGGCGCGTGCTCCCGGAGGTTCCGTCATCTGGCCGTACACCAGGGCCGCCTTATTGAGAACCCCGGAATCCTTCATCTCGAGGTACAGGTCATTCCCCTCACGTGTCCGCTCGCCGACGCCGCCGAATACCGAAATACCACCGTGGTGCATGGCGATGTTATGGATCATCTCCATCATAACAACCGTCTTTCCGACGCCCGCGCCGCCGAACATCCCCATCTTCCCGCCACGGGGGAAGGGGACGAGGAGATCGATAACCTTGACGCCGGTTTCAAGGACGTGTACCGATGTGTCCTGCTCCAGGAACGAGGGGGACTCGCGGTGAATGGGCATCATCTTCTCGGAGTTTATCGGTCCCAAGCCGTCAACCGGTTTCCCGATAACATTGACAATCCTCCCCAGACAGGCTTCGCCGACAGGCACCGTAATAGGGGCTCCCGTATCTTTGGCCGGCATCCCCCTCACGAGACCATCCGTGATCTCCATGGCGATACATCTGACCACGTTATCACCGAGATGCTGGGCAACTTCCACAACAAGATTATCCTCTTCATCGTCGATGGCCGGATTCGTAATCGTGAGGGCGTTCATGATGCTGGGGAGATTCCCCTCTTCGAACTCCACATCGATTACGGGACCAATTACCTGCACAATCCTTCCTGTATTCATTCCCATCTCCTTCACTATTTTATCCTTCTGTATACGGCTACCCCTTTGCCGACAGTGCCTCTGTACCACCTACAATATCCATCAGTTCCGCGGTGATGGCCGCCTGCCGCGCACTGTTAAACTTCTGAGTGAGGCTCTGTATCATCTCTTCACAATTGCTCGTCGCGTTATCCATAGAGACCATCCTGGCACCGTGCTCGCCTGCCGATGTTTCCAGCAGTCCCTTATAAATCAGTACCCTCAAATACATGGGGACAATATGGGCCAAGAGCTCTTCCTCGGAGGGTTCGTAGACGTAATCAGCGGGAGACTCAAGCTCCTGATCCTCTTCAGCCGAATCGACGGAGGCTGCGGGGAGCAGACGGACCATGACGGGTCTCTGCGAGGCGACAGTCCGGAATTCATTGTAACAGAGATACAGCTCATCGTATTCTCCCGCGATAAAGGGAGGGATCGCCTCTTCCGCAATGCGCGTGGCCAGACTGATATCAAAACGGCTCAACTCTTCTACATGCTGGCTGGTTATCGTTGCCTTCTTTCTGAAGGAATCCCTTCCCTTTTTGCCGACGGCGATCAGCGACACGTCCTTCCCTTCAGCCTTTTTCCCCTTTACAAACTTGTCAACTGCCTTGATCACGTTCGTATTAAATCCACCGCACAGGCCCCTGTCCGACGTCATCACGATCACCCTGGTCCTGCCGGAATCACGTACGGCAAGCAGGGGATTCGTGGTAGATACGACTCTCCCGGACAGACTGCTGAACACCTCCATCAGCTTGCCCGCATACGGCCTGAAATTCTCCATCTTCACTTGGGCCGCCTTCAGTTTTGACGCCGCCACCATGTTCATAGCCCTGGTGATCTGTCTGGTTTTATCGACGGCTACAGACTGTCTCTTGATTTCCTTTAACGATGCGCCCATTAAAAATTACTCCCCTATACGCTGTACAGATCTCTATCTGGATACCTGTTTCCCTATTCGGAGGTAAACACGGAATCAAACTCCGTCAAGACGTCCTTTATCTTTTTGTCCAGTTCCGGGTTGAGCTCCTGCTTCTCATCTATCTCTTTCATCACGTCCGCATATTTGCTTTCCAAAAAACCCAGGAGCTGTTTCTCATAGTCCTTAATCTTCTCCAGAGGATACTTGTCGACAAACCCTCTGACACCCGCGTACAGCACCACCACCTCCTGAGCCAGCGACATCGGCTGAAACTGGGGCTGTTTCAGGATCTCAACAAGCCTGACTCCCCGCTCCAGCTGCGCCTGGGTCGCCTTGTCGAGGTCACTCCCGAACTGCGCGAAGGAGGCCAGCTCCCGGTACTGCGCCAGGTCGAGTTTCAGGGTACCGGCGACCTGCTTCATCGCCTTCACCTGTGCCGCACCGCCGACCCTCGAGACGGAGATACCGACATTGATCGCGGGCCTCACGCCCGCATAGAACAGATCCGGTTCGAGGAAGACCTGACCATCGGTAATGGAGATAACGTTCGTGGGAATAAATGCGGAAACGTCCCCTGCCTGCGTTTCAATGATTGGCAGTGCCGTGAGGGATCCGCTTCCGAGATCCTCGCTTACTCGTGCAGCCCTTTCGAGCAGGCGTGAGTGGTTGTAGAAGATGTCACCGGGATATGCCTCACGTCCCGGAGGTCTTCTCAGGAGGAGTGATATCTGCCGGTATGCCACGGCCTGTTTGGAGAGATCGTCGTAGATAATCAGGGCATCCTGCCCATTGTCCCTGAAGTATTCGCCGATGCTGCACCCCGCGAACGCGGCTATATACTGCAGTGTTCCAGGATCGCTGGCACAGGCCGAAACGACACAGGTGTAATCCATGGCATCATGCTTTCTCAGCGCCTCGACTACCTGTGCAACGGTTGATTTCTTCTGTCCGATCGCAACATAGACACACTTGATACCGGTACTCTTCTGTCTGATAATGGCATCGATACAGATCGCCGTTTTGCCTATCTGGCGGTCTCCGATGATCAGTTCACGCTGCCCTCTTCCGATGGGCGTCATGGCATCGACGGATTTCAGCCCCGTGTAGACCGGCTGGTTAACCGGCTGCCTCTTGATCACACCGGGCGCGACTACCTCGATCCTGCTGTAGGTATCCGTCTCTATGGGGCCCTTTCCATCCAGGGGCACCCCTGTGGCATCGATAACGCGTCCGAGAAGGGCCTCGCCCACCGGGATCTGCGCGATCTTGCCCGTCCTCTTAACCACATCACCTTCCTTGATATGTATATCCGAACCCAGGATGGCGACACCGACATTGTCTCTCTCAAGGTTGAGCACCATTCCCAGTATGCCGCCGGGAAACTCGAGGAGCTCCATGGCCATGGCATTTTCCACACCGTACACCCTGGCAATACCGTCACCGACCGAAAGGACTGTTCCTATTTCACTGACATCCAGTTTTTTCTCATAATCCTTGATCTGCTTGGAAATTACCTGTGTTATTTCCTCTGCCCTGATTGCATCCATCCCTTACATATCCTCCTTTATGAGTTCCCTTATACTGTTCAGTTGAGCTCGAACGCTGCCATCGTACAGGGTATCTCCCACCCCTATAACGACACCACCCAGCAGTGATGGATCTTCGTCAATAACCATCTCAATATTCTTTCCGGTCAGACCTTCCATCTGTTCCTTGATCCTCGCGGACAGCTCGCTTGACAGCGGGAATGCCGTTTTTACGTCAACCCGTACCTTTTTCAATACATCATCCATATATCTTCGATAGCACTCTTCAATCTGTCCGAGGGCCTCTATCCTTCTCTTCTCCACCAGCAGCTTCAGAAAATTCGATGTAGTGGTTGATGCCTTAACCTTCTCCAGGATGTCTCCCATAACGGCCGCCTTGTCGGAACTATCGAATACGGGATTGGCAAAGAACTCCGCCAAATCTTTGCTCTGCTCCAACAGAGACAAGAAGCCCTTAAGCTCGCCGTATATGGCCTCTATCGCATCTTCCTCTCGCGCTATCTCAAACAGCGCCCTGGCATACCTCTTCGCAATTTCGCTTCCAATCAATTTCGGCTCACCATCCTATCTAAGAAATCGTTGACCATGCCCTCGTGGTCTTTTGCTTCGATATTCTTTTCGAGAATCTCCTCGGCCATTGTGACGGAAAGCTCCGTGGCTTCCTGCCTGAGCTGATTAAGGGCCCGTTTGAACTCCTGGTCAACTCTGGCCTCCGAGTCTTCTTTCATCTTCTCGGCGGTTCGCTTCGCCTCTTCTATGATCTTCTCTTTTTCCGCAAGGCCCTGCGCCTTGATCATATCGGCGATGCCCTCTATTTCCTCCGTGGCCTTGTCCAGCCTGGCAGAATGGTCCACCAGTTTTTTCTGGGCTTCCTCTTTGGCAGCCACCGCCTCGTCCAGAGAATTCTTGATGGATGCGCGGTCACCGACGAAGAAATTCACGATCGCCTTGGCTGTAAATTTGTAAAGAACGGCAGCCAGTATGGTAAAGTTGAGAACCCTCCAGAACAGGTTGGTCATAGTACCTTCGGCCCCTTCTCCGCCACCCGATGCATAAGCGAACGCGGGGACCAGGGTAAAAACCAAAACAGTAAAAAGAAGTCGTTTCATTGAACACCCCTTCCCAGCACCTTTTCAGAAATCTCAGCAGCGATCATCTCTGTCTGTTCCCGAAGGGAAACCCTTGCCGCGTCTGTCTCCTTCTGCAACTGGGTTTTAAAACCTTCCAACTTCTTCGAGAGCTCATCCCGTACCGTGCCAATCATCTCTTTGCTCTGTTCCGTGCCCTCTTCCTTGATCGCATCCCTCTGAACCGATGCCTCTGCCCTCGCCTGGCGTATTTTCTCTTCGTACTGGACTATCTTGCGCTCGATCGTCTCGTCGAGAGAGGTTACCTCTTCCTGCGATTCCTCAATCTTCTTATTTCTTTTTTCGATGATTTTTAAGACAGGCCTAAAAAGGAGAAAGTTGAGTATAAGAATCAACACGAGGAAGTTGGCCATTTGGATCCAAACTGTAGAATTTACTTCGACCATTACTTCTCACCATCCCTATGAGTTAAGTACGTATTTTAAAAACTACCAGCATCATATATCCTCCGCCCTCGGTATTCGCCAAAGCACGCCATACTTAGATATCCGCTATCTGCCAAAGGCCGGAGAGTATTAACCATAACTCCAAGACCTTGTCAAGTTTTTTTTTGACCGGCGGTCATATTCTAATCCTGTGACTTGTATCTATGGGGGGGATTTCGTGTTTTATGATGTTTTTCGATAAGATAGGCTTCGTTATTCTGCTGTTTCATTCCCCAAATCTTCACCCGTATCATCGTCTGACATCTGGCACGCGCCATCGATAATCGCCCCTTCTTTCACCACAAGAAGCGCTGTTTTTACGTTGCCCACCAGTCTGCCGGTTGGGGAAATCTCCGTTCTTTTCTTTATGTTTAAGTTACCCCTCACCTCGCCGGAGATTATGATGCTGTCAACCGCGATATCCGCTTCGGCATGGGCACCTTCTCCGATAATCAACGTCCCGTTCCCCAGCGCCTCTCCCCTGAACTCGCCATCGATCCGTACCGAACCATTGAGGACAAGCTTCCCGTTGAACTCCGCACCCTTGCCTAAAAAGGCCTTTATATCCTCACCCTTGTCTTCTCTTCTGCTCATCATCCGCATTCTCCTCTCAGAAAGCTTGTCCCATAAGGTCTTGCTTTCATTATCTGTTTTATCCACCATCCAGTGCTTCCTTTCTTTACCCTGTTTTATTCTTCGTGCGAGTCATTTACGCGGACGCCAAGGTCTGCACAACAAACACGGCAAACACACCAAACCGTCAGGACTGAAGAATAAACCTCCTCATACTCACATTCATCAGCAGGCCCGCCCCCATCATCAGGACAACCATCGAAGAGCCTCCATAGCTAAAGAAGGGAAGGGGTATCCCCACAACGGGAAAGATGCCCAGGACCATGCCGATATTTATAAATATACCCCAGAAAACAAACATAGTCACCCCAAAAGCAAGCAAGGCCCCCGGCAGGTCTTTGGAATTTCTGGCAATCTTCAGGCTCCACAGTATCAACGCAAAAAATATAAATATCAGGGCAAGTGCTCCCACAAATCCCCATTCCTCGGCAAAAACGGAAAAGGCAAAGTCCGTCTGCTGCTCGGGGAGAAACTTCAGCTGTGTCTGCGTCCCCTTGAGAAACCCCTTCCCCCAGACATTTCCCGAACCGACGGCGATGATCGACTGTATGATGTGGTAGCCCGTGCCGAGGGGATCACGCTCGGGGTTCAAAAAGGTAAGGATCCGCTCTTTCTGGTAATCCTCAAGGATAAACCAGCATAGCGGGGTCAATGTCATACCCCCCGCGATAAAAACCATCAGGAGCTTCCAGCCAACCCCCACAAAAACCACGAAGGAAAAGAACAGAATCATCAGAAACATGGCGGTGCCCAAGTCCGGTTGTCGTGCTATCATATAAAAGGGCACCCCCACAATGGCAAGAAGAATCAAAATGTTTCCAAGATGGTATCCCCCTTGTGCGTTATCGCTGAAATACCTCGCCAACACAATGATCAATACCAGCTTCATCAGCTCCGAGGGCTGGAAGGAAAATCCCCACAGAACCAGCCATCTCTGTGAACCGTGGGTAATATCCCCGTAAAGGGAAACCAGAAAAAGAAGCGCGATGGAAATCAGGTAGATCAGATAGGCGTACCGTATGATGGTGTGGTAGTCGACGCTGAAGGTGATGATCATCAGGACAAGCCCAACCAGAAGCCAGTATATCTGTTTTGTATAGAAAGGTTCTCCTCTCATGCACAGATTATGACTGGCACTGTAGATATTCAGAATCCCTATGGCACTTATCAGGAGTACCACCCCCAGGAAGACCCAGTCAAAATTGATCAGCAATCTGCGATCGAACTTCATCTTATATGCCTCTCCTGCCCAAGGTCGAAGTACCCGTCAACGATCCTGCGCGCGATGGGGGCGGCCACCGACCCACCGTGTCCTCCATGTTCCACAACCACCACCACGGCCACCTCGGGGTCCTTGTACGGCGCAAAGCAGACAAAGAGGGCGTGGTCTCTGAATCGATACTGTATCTCATCCTTCTGCTCCTCCTCATCCTCCGGAAGACTCACGACCTGTGCGGTGCCTGTTTTTCCGCACACATCCTTTTCGGCTCTCTTCAGTGCCCAGCCCGTGCCATGGGGTTCATTCACCGCCCCCCACAGGGCATAGTTCAAAATATCGATGTTTTCCTTGCTGATGGGAATCGTGCTTTCAGGTTCGGGTGAGAATTCCTCGACCGTTTTCCCCTCCGCCGTTTCAATCTTCTTGATGAGGTGCGGTTTATAGAGGATGCCCCCGTTCGCTACCGCGCAATACGCCCTGAGCAGTTGGAGAGGCGTGACGAGAGCAAACCCTTGCCCTATGGAAAGCGAAGTGGTCTCGCCCCGCTGCCAGGGTTCTCTGAATCTTTTCAGTTTCCATTCCCTCGTGGGAACCAGACCAGCCTTCTCTCCCGGAAGAGATATCCCTGTTTTGGATCCAAGACCAAACTTCCTGGAATACTCTGCGATCCTCTCAACACCAAGCATCTCCCCCAGGTTATAAAAATAGACATCGCAGGATTCCACAATGGCACGATGCAGGTCCACGGTCCCATGGCCTTTCCTCTTCCAGCACCTGAAGGTTCGGTTGCCCATCTGGTGTGTACCGTCACACGATATTTTGGTGTTCTCCGTTATCAGACCTTCTTCAAGCGCCGCAGCCGCGATAATCAGTTTATAGGTGGAGCCGGGGGGATACTGTCCTGATATGGCCCTGTTTTGCAAGGGACACAAGGGGTTCGTCGTCAATTTCTTCCAGTCCTCCCCGGAGATTCCACGATTAAAAAGATTCGGATCGAAGGATGGTCTGCTTACCATTGCCATAACCGAACCGGTACGCGGATCCATAACTACCGCCGTCCCGGCTTGCTCCCGGAAGGCATCCCAACAAATTTTCTGAAGATCGGCATCAATATTAAGGACAACATTATGACCGGGAACAGAACTGATCTTTCCCAGAACGTCCAGTCTTCTTCCGGCCGCATCCACCTCCACCTGCTGCCCGCCGCTTTTACCCCTGAGAGGCCCTTTCAGATATTTTTCAATCCCGTACTTCCCGATTATGTCGTCTGCCCGGTATGAGGCAAAGACATCTCCTTCCATTTCGAAAGCGCTTATCACCCCCACATATCCGAGGATATGAGCCATCATCTTCCCATATGTATATTCCCTCACCGGCACAACATCAACAACCACGCCTGGCAAGTCCAGCAAATTGGTCTCCACCACCGCCAACTCATCCCTCCCGATATTCTTGGCAACCCTGACGGGGACAAACAGCTTCCCGGATGACTGAGAAGCCGTTTCAAATAAGATGGTCCCCTTCTCCCAATCACAGAGATTTGCCAACTTATCTTTAACCGATTCAACGTCCCTTGCAATCTCCGGGATAATGGATATATCGAAAGAGGGCTGATTGTCTACCAGGATTTTCCCATAGGCATCCATGATCAAACCCCTCAGGGGTTTGATCTCTTGGACGCGGATTCGGTTGCCTTCAGACCGCTGCCTCAGTTCGTCCCCCCTGAAAACCTGGAGGTTCCCCAGCCTGAAAATCAGGAGGAGAAAGGCACATGAGACAAGCCATGTAAAGACACGAATCTTATTCCTGGATTCTCCAGGATCATAGCCGATCAGGTAATTTCGATTCCCATGCATTCAACAAACCCTCAAGACGAAGGAACAAGGCAAAAAAGGCAGGTGTGAACAGGGCAGTTATGACGGCCTGCATGAACAAAATGGCCATTATATCACTCAACACATTCATACCGTACAACACCTTGTACATCAATACTATCAGGAGCTTTTCAAAGAGGGCGCATACAAACGTAAAACACAGGGAAAAGATCTTTCCCCCGACATATATATGGGACGCGACCACCTTACAGATCAGGAATAGCAGAGTGTAACTGAGCAGAAAGAAGCCCGGTTCCACACCGGTTATACTGTCCATGCAAAACCCGAGAAGGACGGATAATACCCCTCCCCTCATGATATTCATGAAAAAACCAGCATACACAACCAGTATCAGCGATATCTCCGGGGCAATCTTCCCGAAGAAAAGGACGTCGAAAACGCCGATCTGGAGTGTCAACAGGAGAAGGGAAAAAACCGGCAGGATAAGATAATATATCATCGGTCCTCCGCTTTTTTCACAATGACCAAGACCTCTTCCAGTCTCGTGATGTCAGTGGAGGGGTATACACGGATCCCCTGGAACAGATCCGTCTCCGTTTTATCGATCGCGGCGACCGTTCCCAGAAGCAGTCCCTTGGGAAAGACACCGGCAAGGCCTGAGGATATCACGACATCCCCCACCCTGACATCTTCGGAACGCTGAACATATTTCAGCTCACACCCGGCCCTGTCACGCCCCTGAAGCACCCCTTGGTACCGAGTCCTCTGGATAAGAGCGTCGATATTGCTGTTATAATCCACAAGGAGGAGTACCTTGGACACGTTCCACGAAACCTCTATCACCCTCCCCGCCACTCCCCGGGTAGCCACCACCGGGAATCCGATCTCTACCCCATCGGTCGTTCCCTTATCGATCAACACCGTCCTGAACACGGAGAGTCTGTTTTTTTCCACCACCCTGGCGGCAATGGCGGGAAACGTGATGGTATCCCTCACCCCCATCAGTTTCCTCAACCTCACACATTCGAGGGACATCTCGCGGCAGTCATTAACCTCCCGTATCAAAGACGCGATCTTATCCTCCAGCTTTTTGGTTTCGCGTTCCCGTTCCACCAGCAGGACATACCTTTCCCACCCCCGGTCGATAGAGCTGAACGCTGAATTTACGAAATTTCCCAGGGATACCGACGTCTCCAGGACAATCTTCCTGAAAAAACCCGTTTTTTCAGGTAATTTGAAATAGAGGGAAAAGCTTACAAAGAAAACAGCGACAAGGATAAGGGCTGTGATAACAGTGTACGATCTTTTGGGGGGCGCCATTTCTTACCCTCTTGTGCACTGATACCGCACAACGACACGACTGGGAACCGCCAGCACACAGAAGGCAGGGATTCCCGGAGGAAAGAGATGTAATCCGTAGGGCCGATGGCTATAGCTGATGCTATAGCTGAACGGTTACCTCTTTCAATATATCCAGCTCATCCAGAGCCCTGCCGGCACCCCTGGCCACCGCTGACAGAGGATCATCCGCTATCGTTATGGGTAATCCGGTTTCTTCCCTGAGGAGTACATCCAAGTTTCTCAGGAGGGCTCCGCCACCAGCCAATACGATGCCCCTGTCGACAATATCGGCCGCCAGTTCCGGCGGGGCATTCTCCAGGGCATCTCTTACAGCATCGATTATGACACTGATCGGTTCCGACATCGCCTCCGTCACTTCTTCGGAATTTATTTCAATAATCTTGGGAATGCCGGACACAATATCCCGACCTTTGACATCCACCGTTCTCAGTTCGTTTTCCGGATACGCGCACCCGATAGTGGTCTTTATCATCTCCCCGGATCTTTCGCCTATGAGAAGACTGTACTTTCTCTTCATGTACTGTATGATAGCGTCATCTATCTTATCACCCGCGACCCTGACGGATTTTGAATAGACAATACCTGCCATGGAAATAACGGCAACTTCCGTCGTGCCTCCACCTATATCAACAACCATGGAGCTTACGGGCTCCGTTATAGGAAGGCCGGCCCCTATTGCCGCTGCCATGGGTTCTTCAATAAGATAGACCTCCCGTGCCCCAGCAGACTCCGCCGTCTCCTTGACCGCTCTTCTTTCAACCGGGGTAATGCCTGAAGGAATAGATATGATGATCCGCGGGCGAACAAAGGTCCTCCTGTTATGGACACGGAGTATGAAGTGGCGCAACATGGCCTCTGTAATCTCGAAATCGGCGATCACTCCGTCTTTCATGGGTCGTATGGCCATGATGTTTCCCGGGGTCTTCCCCAGCATCATCTTTGCATCTGTCCCTACGGCGAGGACCTTTTTTATTCCCCTCGAGTCCCGATGCACGGCAACAACGGAGGGCTCATTTAGAACAATCCCCTTTCCCTTCACGTACACCAAGGTGTTCGCCGTCCCCAGGTCGATAGCCAAATCGTTCGATATTACCCCCAGAATGTAGTCAAATAGCAAGTCTTCACCCTCCCGTTCGTCATGGTTGACCGTTATTTATACAGTATTTCAATACCCTAATCAAATAAAAACAACCTCCCGAAAAAACAGAATCTTGGGCAGCGAAAACCCATGCTATCTGCCTTACGAAGGCAACCATATTCCACCCGCCCGCGACCCCGCCGAATTATCCAGGAAAACCATGACTGCCGAAAGGGGAAACATATCCCCCATATCCCAAATCTCGAATGCCCTCTCTTATTCTCCAGAAAATTATTGCATTTTGAATAGTACTATACTACTAATGCAACTCACTAAATTCGAAAGGCAGAGAGTGAACATATGCTCCAACTGATGCGGAAACATGCCAGAAACTGGCTCATGAAGGTTGTGCTGGGCATTATCATCATCGTCTTCGTCTTCTACTTCGGATCCATGCGGGGGAGACAACAGACTGAAACCATCGCCATGATAGATGGATCACGGATCGTGTACGCGGAATTCAGAAATGAGTACCAGAACCTGCTTGATTTCTACCGTCAGCGATACGGCGATTATCTCACCGACGATCTTATCAAACAAATCAACCCGAAACAGCAGGCGTTCGACAGCACCATCAGCCAGGCGATCATCCTGTTGAAGGCGAATGAGCTGAAGCTGGATGTAAGCGACGACGAACTCAAGGCATCTATCTCTTCCTCTCCGGCCTTCCAGAGAAACGGCATTTTCGATAATGATCTTTACCAGCGTGCCCTCCGGTATCAGAGGATGACACCGGAGAACTTCGAGGCCCTTCAGAAAAAAACCCTCAAGATAGGGAAGGTGGAGCGGCTTATCAAGGAGTCGGCAAAGGTATCCGAGCAGGAAGTGTATGAGATCTACCGGCTGCAGAACAGAAAGGTCAATGTAAACTTCATAAAGATAACCGCCGGCACCGTCAAGGTTAAAGGAGAACCTTCCGAAGAGGTCCTTGAAGCATACCTCAAAGAACACAGTGAATGGTTCCGGGTACCCCAAATGGCAATTATTGAATACATCGTCTTCAAAGGAGAATCCTCTACCGAGGCTGCGAATATATCAGATGAGGAGGTACAGGAATACTACGATTACCATGAAGACGAGTTCATGGATGACGGAAAGACAAAGCCCCTGTCGGAGGCAAGGGAAGAGATTGTTTCCAAACTGAAATCGATCAAGGGTATGGATACGGCCTTCAAACGAGCGACACTGGCGCACGACACCATCTACCAGGAGGAAAACTTTGCAGAATACGTCAAAGGGCAGGGGCTCGACTTAGCGACCTCAAAACTCTTCCGCAACATCCCCCTCACCGGCGAACTTGCCGGCATTCAGGATCTGGAAGAATATGTGTTCAATCTGCAGGAGGGCGATCTGGGACGCGTCTTTTCCAACAGCAATGGAAACTACTACGTTTTCAGACTTGTCTCGCTCAAGCCTCCCTACACACCTGAACTCCAGGAGGTTTTGAAACAGGTCAAAGAAATCTATGCTCAGAGCAGCGCCACACAGGCAGCTCAAAAGAAGGCCGAAGATATTCTCGCCCTTTTGAAGGATGGAGCCGATATGACCAAGCTCTCAAGAAAAGAAGGTCTGAAGGTATCGGAAACCGGTCTATTTCTGCCAGGCTCGGAGATACCCCAGATCGGTTCCTCCCCTGACATGGAAGCGGCTCTCCTTGAGATGTCCGAGGAAAACCCTTATCCGGACAGGGTATTCTTCGACGATGAAAGCTATATCGTTATCAAGCTCAAAGAAGAGGGTGTGCTGGACGAAAAAGAATGGACGGCAAAGAAAGATTCGACGAGAGATTCCCTCCTCAGACTTAAGGGAGACAACTATCTCCTCGCGTGGCTGGAGGGGATCAAAAAAGATATGATCAACACAGGAAGATTAAAAATACTCAGGAACGTTGAGGACCTGTAACTGATGATTACAAAGAAAATTATCACCGTCCTTTTCGTGTGCGCCCTGCTCGTTGCCCTTTCTCAGGCATCCATTGCCGCCGAGAAGACCTATGACCTGAAGGTCTCCGGTTGCTGGGACTGATCAGGCGAGGCCAGGATAAGTTCTATCCTGAAAAAGACGGATGGCGTCACCGCCTTCAACTTGAATTCCGCGGCATCCACAGTCGGCGTGAAGTTCGAAGACAGTAAAATCACCATAGAGGAAATTGTGGAGAGGATCAAAAAGGGGAAATTCAAGGTAACGGAAGCTGTTGAGGCTCCTCCCCCTGAGGAAACAATGCTGGCACAATAGTATACCTTTTTATCACCGGATGTGACCACCTACCCCTCTGCAGCCGACCTCCCTGCGAGCCATCCGGTGGAGAATGCCGCCTGAAGGTTGTACCCTCCGGTGTCCGCATCCACGTCCATGACCTCCCCCGCGAAATAGAGCCCATCCACACGGCGGGACGCCATTGTCCGGGGGTCGATCTCCTTCGTGTCGACCCCGCCCGCGGTGACTATGGCTTCGGCGATGGGACGAACCCCCACCACCTCCAGACAAAAATCCTTGAGCCATACCAGCAGACGCTTCCGCTCCCCCGCAGTAATCTGGTGACCCCTCCGGTCCGGTGAGATGCCGACCTGTTCGACACAGAGGGGTATCATCTTCGTGGGGAGAAGGCCCTTGAGCAGCGTTTCAAATTTTCGTTTTCCATGGAGGTCGAGATCGCGCAAGAGTCTCTCATCCAGTTTGCGCTCGTCCAGAGCGGGTTTCAGGTCGATGGAAATGTCCACCCTCCCCCCAGCATTCAGGGCATCCGCCACTTCACCACTCAGGGAAAGAATGACCGGCCCGGAAAGACCGAAATGCGTAAAGAGCATCTCCCCGAACATCTCGCCGCGCTTCGCGCCGTCAACCAGGACGCCGACGTTCACGTTGCGCATACTGAGACCCTGCAGACGCGGGGGCACATCCCCCTTTGTTTCGAGGGGAACCAGCGCGGGGCGAACCAGCACGATCGAGTGCCCCGCCGCCTTCGCCAGACGGTACCCGTCACCGGTCGAACCCGTCGCGGGGTATGACACGCCCCCTGTCGCGACAATAACAGCGTCGGCGGGATGGTCCTTCCCATCGGAATCACGAACACCGCGCACCCTCCCCCCTTCGATGAGGAGACCGTCCGCAACTGCTCCGTTGCGCACAACCACGCCCTGTGTACGTATCCATCCCGTCAGGGCATCGACCACGTCACGCGCCTGTCCGCTCGACGGGAATATCCGACCTCCCCGCTCGACGACGGTGGGAACCCCCAGCCCCTCAAAAAATGCGACCAGTTCATCGTTCGAAAAGCGGTGGAAGGCCTGCCGGAGGAAAATCCCGGTGGCCCCAAAGTGCGCGATGAATTCGGCGGGCGATGCCACGTTGGTGAGGTTGCACCGCCCCTTCCCCGTGATCCCGAGCTTGCGTCCCGGGCGGGGCATCTTTTCCAGGAGCAGCACCTTGGCACCCACAGAGGCGGCCTGGCCGGCGGCCATCATGCCGGACGCACCCCCCCCGACAACGATGACGGTTCTTGTTACCATTGCATGGGCTTCTCTATAAAGGCCGGGTCTTCCTTCTCTATGATCTCGATGATATGTTTGTGCAGCCTCTTCTTGTGCTCCCCGAATATCCACCGCCCCTTGGTAAAGGTCCGCGCGAAGGCGATCGCCTCTTCGAGGAGGGTCTCGGCATTCTCACAGGCCTTGACGACCACGTGGCTCTCCTCCAGTTCCTTCGCGCCCGCCTTCTTCCCGGTGAAGACCATCTCCTCCAGCTTGTAGTGGGGGATCGCCTTCCTGACGATGGCAAGCATCGAGGGGAGGAAGGGGATGTTGATATCCACCTCCGGGAAGCAGAAGAACCCCCGGTCCGCCTTCATGAATCTGAAATCACAGGCGCAGGCCATGATGGTCCCGTCTCCGAAGGTATGCCCGTTGATCGACGCGATCACGGGCATCGGGAGGTTCAGGATCCGGGTGAATATATCCCCCAGACCGTAGGTGAAATCCTTCACGGTCTGGGTCTCGCCCCTCTCGATGGCGCCGGAGATCCACACGACATCGATCCCCAGTGACCAGTTCTTCGCATCGCTCGAGGTGATAACCACAGACGAGATTCCCTCGTCCGCCTCGATCTCATCAAAGGCACCCAGTATGGCCCGGGTGAAATCGGGATTGTGTCTGTTCTCGCTGGTGTTCATCGTCATAACCGCAACCGTTCCGTCTTTTTTCCACTCTATAATCGCCATTCTCTTGATCTTCCTCCTCTGTTCTGTATGGATTCAGCGACTCCCATCAGGGGATCGTGGGTATGCAGTATTGCGGGGAGGGCGCCTAGTGCGCCTCATCCCAGTTCTTTCCGGAGGCTATCTCGACCTTCAGGGGGACCTTCAGGTCTATCACCCCCTCCATCTCCCGTCTGACAAGGGTTATGACCTCCTCCACCTCCACCGCGGGGGTCTCGAAGATCAGCTCATCGTGCACCTGCATGGTCATCCGAGTGGACAGGCGCCCCTCTTCAAGTCTCTTCGCGATCCTCAACATCGCCACCTTGATCAGATCGGCTGCCGTCCCCTGTATCGGGGTGTTGACCGCCGTCCGCTCCGCAAACTGGCGGACTTGGGCGTTTGATCCGTTGATCTCCGGGAGGTACCGCCGACGGTTTAAGAGCGTCGTGACAAACCCTCTCTTTCGCGCCCCCTCGAGCGTCTCCTCTATGAAGGTGCGGACGCCGGAGAAGCGGGAGAAGTACCCGTCGATGTAATCCTGAGCGCGCTTCTGGCCGATGTTGAGCTCCCGGGCGAGGCCGAAGGCGCTCATCCCGTAGATGACGCCGAAGTTGATCACCTTCGCCTGCCGGCGCATCTCCTCGCTGACCATCCCCGGGAAGACACCGAATATGTCGGAAGCCGTCTTCGTGTGGACATCCTCCCCCGACTGGAACGCCTCTATCAGAAGTTCGTCCCCGGAGAGGTGCGCCAGGATGCGCAATTCTATCTGAGAGTAATCAGCCGACACGATCGCGCACCCCTCGGGGGCGATGAAGGTCTGCCGTATTCGCTTCCCCTCGGCCGTCCTGATCGGGATATTCTGGAGGTTGGGGTTGCTGCTCGAGAGCCTCCCCGTCGCCGTCACCGTCTGGTTGTACGATGTGTGCACCCGCCCAGTCTCCGGATTGACGAGGAGGGGAAGGGCGTCGACGTAGGTTGATCTGAGTTTCGCCAAGCTCCGGTAGGCAAGGATCTCAGCCGGGAGCGCGTACGATCGCGCGAGATTCGTCAGGACGTCCACGTCCGTCGAGTACCCCGCCTTCGTCTTCCTCCCCCGAGGGAGACCGAGTCTGTCGAAGAGGACCACCTGGAGCTGTTTCGGTGAATTGATGTTGAACTGCTCCCCCGCCAGGCCGTATATCTTCTCCTCGGAGACATCCAGGAGCTGACCCAGCTGGATCGACATCTCCGCCAGAAGATTGCAGTCGAGGAGGACTCCCGTTTTTTCCATCGAGGCGAGCACCTCGACGAGGGGCATCTCCACGTCATCGAAGAGTTCCTTGAGTCCCGCCTCCTCCATCCGTTCGGCGAGGGGAGGGGCGAGCCTGAAGATGAAATCCGCCCGTCGGCACGCGTACGGGGCGGCATCTTCGATGGGTACAGCGTCAGCGGGGATCGCCTTCGCGCCGCTCCCTGTTAGGTCCTTGAGGGAGGCAATGACACGACCGTACTGCTCCTGGACCAGATCGGGCAGATCGTATCCACGCCGGGAGGGATCAAGGATATACGCTGCCAGCATGACATCCGAAGCATCCCCCTTCAGCGTGATCCCCCTGCGCGCGAGGGCAAGAGTCGCCGTCTTGATATTGTGTCCGTATTTCTTCAACGTGTCGTCGGAGAGAAGCTTTCCCAGGACCGCCAGCGCCGTCTCGGCGTCAAGTTGTTTCTGCGCCCTCTCGCCCGTGTGGGCCAGGGGGAGGTAGCAGGCCTTCCCCGCGCTGCAGCACAGGGCGATCCCCACGATCCCGGCCCTCACCGCGTCATCCGGGGTCAACTGTAGATCGAAGGAAAACCCACCGGCGGAGCGCAACTCATCCAGGAGAGGGGCAAGCTCCTCTTCATCGGTGATCAGACGGTAGTCCGCCACCTCATCTTCCTCCTTTTGCCCTTCCTCACCCAGCCGTGTAACAAGGCCGGGAAACTCAAACTCCCGGAAGATCCCCTTCAGGGCTTCCGCGTCGGGCTCTCTGAAACGGAGGTCCTCAAGATCGAAGTCCACCGGGGCATCCGTCCTGATGGTCACCAGGTCCTTGCTCATCCGCGCCTGATCGGCAAAATCCCTCAGTTTTTCACTCAGGCCCTTCCCCTTGACCTTTTCGGCATTCTCCAGGACCTCCTCGAGAGAACCGAACTGGTTCACCAGTTTGAGGGCCGTCTTTTCACCCACACCGGGAATCCCGGGAACGTTATCCGACGTATCCCCCGCGAGTCCCAGGATATCCACCACCCGATCGGGCCCAACGCCGAAGCGGCCCCTGACCCCCTCGATGTCGTAGGAAATATTCTTCATCGTATCCACCATCAGGACATTGTCCGACACGAGCTGCATCAGGTCCTTGTCACCGGAGGCAATGATCACCCTCATCCCCGCCGCTTCGCACCGCTTCGCGAGTGTGCCGATGGCATCGTCCGCCTCGATCCCCTGCTCTTCGATGACCGTGATGGAAAAACCGCGGACGATATCCTTGATGGGATCGATCTGGGGGCGGAGTTCATCGGGCATCGCGCTACGGTTCGCCTTGTACTGATCGTATGCCTCGTGCCTGAAGGTGGGACCCTTCGCGTCAAACGCGACGGCGATGTAATCCGGCGCCCAGTCGCGGCACAATTTCATGAGCATATTGGTAAAACCGTAGATCGCGTTGGTGGGAAATCCCCGGGAGGTGGAAAGCCCGCGGATCGCGTAAAATGCGCGGTAGATATAATTCGTCCCGTCTATGAGAAATACCGAGGGTTGTGATGCCTTTTCAGTCATGTTCCCGATCTCTGGCACTCTTTTTAATATCCGTCCGGGTTGCGGGACTGCCAGCGCCAAGCGTCGGCGCACATCTCATCTATACCCCTCTTCGCCGACCACCCCATCTCCCTCTTCGCCTTCGAGACATCGGCATAACACGCCGCGATGTCACCCGGACGACGTTCCACGATGGTATACGGCACGGCGCGACCGGAGACCTTCTCAAATTCTTTAACAACTTCAAGGACACTGTACCCCCGTCCGGTACCCAGATTATAGGTGACAATGCCGGGATTCGATGCCAGTTTTTCCAGTGCGTTCAGGTGCCCGTCCGCCAGGTCGACGACATGGATATAATCCCTGACGCCCGTCCCGTCCACAGTGGGATAGTCACTACCGAACACCGAAAGTTCCTTCCGTTTGCCGACCGCAACCTGTGTGATGTAGGGGAAGAGATTGTTTGGTATGCCGTTCGGGTCTTCACCGATCAGACCACTGGGATGCGCCCCCACCGGATTGAAATACCGCAGGAGGGCAATGTCCCAGCGCTCCCCGGAAGCGGGGATGTCACAGAGAATTTCTTCTATCATACGTTTTGAACGCCCGTAGGGATTGGTGGGAGGGAGGAGGGGAAACTCCTCCGTTATGGGGACCGTGTGAGGGTCGCCATAGACCGTCGCGGACGAGCTGAAGACGATCTTGTTGACATCGTGCCGGCGCATCGCCTCGCACAGATGGAGTGTCCCCGTGACGTTGTTGTGATAGTAGCGAAGCGGCATGGCGACGGATTCTCCGACCGCCTTCAGTCCCGCGAAGTGAATCACGGCATCGATCGAGGCCCCCTCAAAGACCCTGTCCAGGGCGCCGGTGTCCAGCAGATCGACTTTGTGAAATTCTAACGATTTGCCCGCGATCTGCTGCACCCTTTCGAGTGACTCTTCCTTGCTGTTGACAAGATTATCGAGAACAACAACGTCATGTCCCGCTTCAAGCAATACCAGGCAGGTGTGGCTGCCGACATACCCGGCTCCGCCCGTTACCAGTATCCGTGTCTTACGCATTTCCCAGCCTCCCGGCGCGGACAGTAACACATTTTTGAGGGATAAGGCAACGTTGCAAAGAGAACCATGCTTAAGTAATTCGGGCCCTCTCTGTTTCCGGTTGACACCCGGAAGATACTCACGTACATCTTCTGTGGACAAGGAAAACCCGAACAAGGAGGAACAAATCGCTATGAAACATTTTTTCTCACTTGCAGCGGCGGCCCTGATGGCACTGTTGGTTTTGACCCTCTTTTTTTCCTGCTCCCCCATCAACCTGTACACGGTCAACATGGGCTACCTGCCGCCAGAAGGTTCCGCTGCCACGTCCGCCAGGGCAGTGAGTGTTCCTATTACCGTAGCCGGATTTACCGATGCAAGAAAGATGGACGACACGATGGTTATCGGTACGGTCGTGCTCTCCGACGGAAAGACCGTACCGGTTCTCCCCAAATACCTCAGGCCTGTGAACGCGGTTACCGACGGTATCAGAAAATGCCTGTCCGCGGAGGGATACTCCCTCTCCCCGGAGACCCCCGCATGGAATCTTCAGAGCAACACTATCGAGAAGCAGTGGGGGACAGTCCTGTTAGGCGGCTCCATTGACCGGCTTGAGGTTGTCTGCCAGAAGGACAGCGTAAAGAAAACCTACCGGACGGATGTCAAACTCACAATCGTTTTTGCGGATGTCAAAGGCGCCAGGATAATCAGAACGATGGAGACCGCGGCAACGTCTTCACTGGTACATGTAAGGTTTTCCGAAGAGTTACTGGGGCAGCAGATAAGCGAAGCACTTTCAAAGGCTATCCGGCAGGTGTGCGGAGACGGGAAAACGATCCCGAAGATCCTCGAACAGATAGCAAAAAAACAGGAATAAGGTAATGGGGGCTCTTTTCCCCCAAAAAGAAGAGGAAAATCGGCGTAAAACTCAAAAATAGGGCTTGACTTGCCTAAAAAATACTCTATAGTCTTCCTAAGTATGTTAAAAAAGTATCCTCACTTACAGATAGGGGGGGGGGTACGTAAAGTTAGGATTGAGACATTTCAAAGTACGAATTTCGACATCTGGATTTTCAAGCTTCTGTGTTCTTCTTACATGTAGGCGATCCTACTTTAGAAAAATCACGAAAGGAGGGTTGCCATAGTGTCTGAAGGTACCGTGAAGTGGTTTAATTCGAGCAAGGGTTTCGGCTTCATCGAAAACGACGAAGGTGGCGATGTATTTGTTCATTACAGCGCTATCCAGAGCGAAGGATTCAGAACCTTGGAGGAGAATCAGCGCGTGTCGTTTGACATGGAGCAGGGCGCCAAAGGCCCGTCCGCTACCAACGTCAAAATCGTATAAATGATAACTTCAACAAAAAGGGCACTCCAGGATTACCTCTGGAGTGCCTTTTTTATGCCCCCGGCATGTGCCCCTCCCTCACAAAGATCGAACCGCTCTGAAACCATGGCCGCCCGAATCGAAAGTCCTGTTTTTTCTTGACGTTTCCTGCAAATGGACAGTATGTGTATGGATAGCAGCAGAAAACCGAGGGGACGGTGAGTATGTCCAGGGTTATTATCAGAGAGGCCACGTACGACTACGAGACACTAAGGCCTCTGGTCTATGAATCCCTTGACACCTTCTGTGGAAACCTCATCACACCATCCAGCCGCGTCATCATAAAACCGAACCTTCTGCAGGCGGCAACGCCGGAGAGTGCCATTCTCACACATCCCTTGATCGTGCGCGCGGCCGCGCAGTACGTCATCGACAAGGGGACCCGACCCCAGATATCGGACAGCCAGGCCATCGGATCATTTGACACCATATTGACCAAAAGCGGTATCAGGGCCGCCCTCGACGGACTTGACGTGGAATTTCGAGAGTTCAGGGGATCGGTCAGAACCAACGTGGGCGCCCCCTTCGGAGAGATCGACATCGCCGAGGACGCGGTCGAGGCGGACATCCTGATCAATCTGGCCAAGCTGAAGACGCACGGCCAGATGCTCCTGACCTGCGGCGTGAAAAACCTGTTCGGCTGCGTGGTGGGCTTAAGAAAACCCGAATGGCACATGCGGGCGGGCGTCGACCGGAACCTGTTCGCCCGTCTCCTCGTCAGCATCTACCATACGCTGGGGCCGGCCGTCACGATAGTGGACGGCATCCTGGCCCTGGAGGGGGACGGCCCGGGGAAAGGGGGAACCCCGCGGCAGGTGGGATACCTTCTCGCGGGGATAGACGCGGTGGCAATCGACCGCGTCATCTGTGCAATGCTCGGGATCGATCCCGGGTTCTGCCCACCGACAGGGCGTCAGTAGAGATGGGGATCGGGGGGGATGCCGTCGAGATAGACGGAACGGTCCCTCGGATAGAAGGATTCAGGCTTCCGGAAAACGCGCCCCTTACGTACGGCCCCCAAAGGCTGCAGCACTTAGCCAGGATGTATCTCCTCCAACGCCCCGTCGTCGACGAGACGCAGTGCAAGATGTGCGGCGCATGCTGGGAATTCTGCCCGGTAAACGCCATCCACAGCACGGATACCACGATCAGGTTTGATTATGAAAAATGCATCAGATGCCACTGCTGCATGGAAATCTGCCCACACGGGGCACTTCATTCGAAGACGACCCTTCCGGGAAGACTCCTGGGGAAAATATTGCACAACAAACAGGCGAAACCCGGCTCTCGACCTCCCCCTACTT
>CAYXUH010000024.1:0-3325 GCA_964468685.1 uncultured Syntrophaceae bacterium
GCGCCGATGGTACTGCATAATTGCGTGTGGGAGAGTAGGACGCTGCCGAAATTAAATTTAGCCCCTCCACATCTGTGGAGGGGCTTTTTTTGTTTTACAGGGAGCATTTCCCTGTGTTATGTTCTTAAGGTCAGTTTGACAGTTACTCCCCGATTTATGTGGGATATTACTGAATCGTGGCTGATCACGGAGTCGGGCTGTCCCGACGAGTCGGGATTAGACTGAAGGTAGATAGGCTAAAGGCTGTTAATTATTTGTAACCCCAATGCCTTCAGCCTGCAGTTTCAATACCCTGAGTAAACAGCCCACAGTCTATCCAACTGGGTCGGTACATTAAATCTTTATTTGGAGTCAGATTCTCATGTCAGGTCATTCAAAGTGGAGCACAATCAAGTACAAAAAGGGCGCAGCCGACGCAAAGCGGGGAAAGATCTTTACCAAGATCATAAAGGAGATAACTCTTGCGGCCCGTCTTGGCGGTGGTGATGTTGACGGAAATGCGCGGCTGCGGCAGGCGGTTGCGGTGGCCAAGGCGGAGAATATGCCGAAGGACAATATCGAAAAGGCCATCAAGAAGGGCTCGGGAGAACTGGAAGGGGGCGCGGCATACGAGGAGATAGTCTATGAGGGTTATGGTCCCGGAGGGGTGGCCGTCCTCGTTGAGGTTATGACGGACAATAAGAACAGGACTGTCGCCGAGATACGGCATATCTTTTCAAAGCATAGTGGGAACCTGGGGGAAAACGGCTGTGTGGCCTGGATATTTGAAAAGAAGGGGAGCATACTGTTCAGCAAAGATGCTATTGATGAAGACCGCCTGATGGAGATGGCGCTTGAGGCGGGGGCCGAAGACGTGGTGGACCAGGAGAGCGAATATGAGGTCATTACCGAGCCGGGCGCCTTTGAAGATGTCAGGTCCGCGATGGATACAGCGGGCGTCCCATACTTCCTCGCGGAGATCGGCATGATCCCTCAGAATACTGTTAAGCTGGAAGAAGACAAGGCGGGGCAGATGCTGAAGCTGATGGAGAAGATGGAAGATAACGATGATGTCCAGAATGTGTACGCAAATTTTGATATATCCGACGACATAATGGAAAAACTCAGTTGACACCCCCTCTGTACCCCCCGGGGGCACTCTTGATATGATAATTCTCGGTATTGATCCGGGTACACAGACGACAGGCTATGGGGTCGTTGAAACGGGGGGACGGAGTCTACTCCACAGAGCGCATGGTGATATCAGGATGAAACGAGGGCAGCCCATGTCAGACTGTCTGAAGCAGATTTATGATCAACTTTCGGTAATCATAACAGAATACGCACCAGACGCCGTGGCACTGGAGGATATATTCTACGGCAAAAATGTCAAAAGTCTTGTGAAACTTGCGCAGGCCAGAGGGGTGATCATACTGGCGGCATCCCACAGGGACATCCCCCTGTACGAATATACACCCCTTGAGGTGAAAAAGGCGACCGTGGGGTATGGCAGGGCCGAAAAGGGACAGGTCCAGCATATGGTGAGGGCCATCCTCTCTCTTCAGGAGATACCCCCTCCGGATGCGTCCGATGCCCTTGCGGTAGCCATCTGCCATGCAAACTTTTCAAAAGAGGTGCCGGTCTAGATGATTGCGAGTCTGAAGGGTGTACTGCTTCATAAATCCACCAATCACATTGTTGTCGATGTCCATGGCGTGGGCTACGGGGTGGTTGTTCCGCTGGGCACCTTTTACAAGCTTCCCGATACCGGAGGGCCGGTGCACCTTGTCATCCATACCCATGTGGCACAGGACGCGGTGAAACTCTTCGGATTTCTGGATCACCGGGAGCGGGATCTGTTCCGGCTGTTGATATCAATCTCCGGGATTGGTCCCCGGCTGGCCATCAATATATTGTCCGGTATCTCGCCGGAGGACCTGTCAGGGTCGATATCCGGCGGAGACCTCGGGAGGCTTGTGGGTATACCGGGGGTGGGGAAAAAAACGGCCGAGAGGATGATCTTTGAGCTGAAGGACAAAATTACGACGATGATCTCAGAGGGGTCATCTGCGGGCGCCCCGGACACAGCGGTGAAAGATGATGCGCTGTCCGCGTTGGTTAATCTGGGGTACAAAAACAATGTCGCAAAAGATGTCATTGACAGGGTATATGCACAGAGGGGGGGAGGGGTGACCCTGGAGGTCCTCCTGCCGGAGTCACTGAAGATATTATCAGGCAAATAGGTTGTAGGCTATAGGCTATAGACTATAGACTATAGACCTTCAGTCTCAACAAACCGTGAGCCCGAGTGGTTATCGTTATGAAGGCACCGATACTCGACCCTGAAGCGCTCAGCGAAGAGGAAAATTTAGAATACTCTCTGCGCCCCAGGACCCTTGCCGAATACGTGGGACAGAAGAAGATAAAGGAAAACCTTTCCATCTTTATGGAGGCGGCGCGGGGAAGGGGCGAAGCGCTTGACCATGTGTTGTTGTACGGACCTCCCGGGCTTGGAAAGACGACCCTGGCGTATATCATGGCACGGGAAATGGGTGCTGATATCAAGGTGACCTCCGGTCCGGTCATAGATCGGCCCGGAGACCTGGCCGCCATCCTGACGAACCTGAAGGAACACGACATCCTCTTTATCGATGAGATTCACCGGCTTCCGCACGTCGTGGAGGAGATCCTGTACCCCGCGATGGAGGATTATTATATCGATATACTCATCGGCCAGGGCCCGTCCGCTCGTTCCATGAAACTGGATATCCCACGCTTTACGCTGGTGGGGGCCACTACCAGGGCGGGACTCCTCACCTCGCCCCTTCGGGACCGTTTCGGCATGAGTTTCAGGCTCGAATTCTACACGCCCGAGGAGCTGGCGATCATTATCAGGAGGTCGGCGGGGATCCTGTCGATTCCCATCGATGATGCCGGCGCCCCTGAGATAGCCGGTCGTTCCCGCGGGACCCCGCGGATAGCGAACAGACTCCTCAAGAGGGTTCGGGATTTTGCCCAGGTGAAGGCGGACGGCATCATTACAGGGGATGTGGCCTTAAGCGCCCTGGAGATGCTGGAGGTGGACCACCGGGGATTCGATTTTATGGACAGGACCATACTGCTCACCCTGATTGATAAATTCGACGGTGGACCGGTCGGTATCGACAGTCTTTCGTCCGCGATAGGCGAGGAAAAGAATACCATTGAGGATGTCTATGAGCCCTACCTTATCCAGGAAGGATTCCTTCATCGTACGACACGGGGCAGGGTAGCGACGAAACTTGCGTATGAACACTTTGGGAGAAAATGGGCTTCGAGGGAGCAGGAGGGATTTTTCTGAGAAGGG
>CAYXUH010000024.1:3425-21715 GCA_964468685.1 uncultured Syntrophaceae bacterium
ACACTTTGGGAGAAAATGGGCTTCGAGGGAGCAGGAGGGATTTTTCTGAGAAGGGGTTTGATGTTTCGATGCAAAGGGGATATGGTTCAGGATGTTACGAAATTATGGATCATCTCCCGATTAGTTCCAGTTACCATAAGGGTTCAAGGAATCAAGGGTTCAAGGGGTCTAGTGAAAGGAAGAAAGATATACGTGAGGGATGAGGGGAATTAATTCTTAAAATAAAGGCAGAAGGATATGGAAGAAAGCGGGCAAATGTTAAGGGTGCTGATAAAGTCTTTGGAAGACAGACCCTTGTCCCGGCGAGTCTGGATTGGACCCTCCTCTCCAACTAAATGGGAGAAGAACCGGAATTATTTTTTGCGTTTTTCCGGCAGGGGATAACTTTGTTACCGCGCGTATCCCGTTTGTCGGGAATGGATACCGGCCCCGGAATCTGAAATGGCGTGCCGGATTGAGATCATGAAGATATTACTCCACATCTGTTGTGCCCCGTGTGCCATCTACCCCCTTGATGTATTGAGAAATGAGGGGCACGAGGTTACCGGTATCTTTTATAATCCGAATATTCAGCCGTATACCGAGTACACCAGGAGGCTCGATACACTGATAGAGTATTCGAACAATATAGACCTGAAACTCCTCACATTTGACGATTATCCCATGGAGGAGTTTCTCAGGGGCGTGGCCTTCAGGGAAGAGATGAGGTGTGAATATTGTTATCATATGCGCATGAGCTATACCGCGCGCATTGCAAAAAAGGGCAAATTTGACGGTTTCACCACCACACTGCTCTACAGCAAATTTCAGAAACACACTCTTATGAAAGAGTTGGGTGAAGGTCTTGCAAAGAAGTATGATGTAGGTTTTTATTACCACGATTTCAGAGAGGGCTGGAAGGAGGGGATCCGGGCCTCCAAAGACTTGAAGATGTACCGGCAGCAATACTGTGGTTGTATCTACAGCGAAAAGGATAGATTTTACAGAAAACCCTAGGGGACGAGTGTGTCGTTTTTAACACACATATTGTCAGTATACCCTGTTTCTCCTTCCCCAGGATGGTGACCCCATAATTATAACCCCTGTGCTTCGGAGGAGTTATGCCCGCGCCGGAGAATCCATTCTTCCGTATGGGGCATTGGTATGGTTATTGCTCTTCCCACTCCATACAGCGTGAAAGGCGGAGTCCATGTATATACAGAAGACCATCGAAAACGAGATACACTGCAAGAGTGTAGGACTCCACTCGGGCAGAAAAATCAATATGACTATCAAACCGGCGGCGGTTGATGAAGGTATTGTATTTTACCGTAGTGACCTGCCGGGGAGTGATGGGATCAAGGCGGAACCCATGAGTGTGTCCGACACGACGCTGGCAACCACCCTGGGAACGAATGGAACAAGGATTTCAACGGTTGAACACCTGTTGTCGGCATTCTTCGGAATGGGGATCGGCAACGCGATTATAGAAACGGATTCCTTTGAGATTCCGATCATGGATGGCAGCTCTCTGCCGTTTGTCGAGCTCCTTACGGACGCCGGTATCGTGTCTCAGGATAAATCAAAACGGTTCGTTGTGATAAAAGAGCCCGTATCCGTCTCTGATGATGAGGGGAGGGCGTCCATACTTCCCTCTTCTGAGTTCAGGATCACCTACGACATAGACTTCGGGCACCCTCTGATAGGAAGACAATCATACGATATGGTCTTTTCTCGTAAGGCGTATGAAGACAGTATCTGTGCGGCCCGGACATTCGGTTTTCTTCAGGAGGTCGAATATCTCCAGGCGCGGGGCCTTGCCCTGGGAGGATCCCTTGATAACGCAATTGTTCTGGACGAGGAGAAGGTCATCAACAAGGAGGGACTCAGATTTTCTGATGAGTTCGTGAAGCACAAGATACTGGATGCCATTGGGGACCTCTCCCTTCTCGGGATGCCTATCATAGGTCACTTTGTGGCGTGCAGATCCGGTCACAGGCTCAACAATCTCCTTCTGAGAAAACTCCTGGCTCACAGAGAATGCTGGGAGATGGTCCATTATTTTAACGGTGAACAGGAACTGTTCGATGAGATCATCGATGCCCGTCCGTATGATTCCCCGGATGAGATGTCGTCCCTTGCGGGGGATTTGCCCCCCATGAACCACCTATCCTCTAAATAAGCCTTGCTTTTTCAGGCTCCTTTCCTTAGTATGTCTCGGCACTGGTGTTTGACATTCTGCAGGACTGTCAGACGTAACGGGCCGGAGAGTCAGTTCTATGCGCAGCTTCAAACTTCTCATATTATTACTATTATGCCTTTTTCTTTTGCCGGTGAAGTCATTTGCGGTGGAAGCAAAGGTTACTGACCTGCTTATAAGCAATACCCCTGATAATCTGGTCGTGTATCTCAAACTGGAAAACTCCTTTACAGAAAAGATGGAGGAGGCGATATTTGCCGGGATCCCGACCACCTTTACGTTTATCCTGGAGGTATACCAGGAGCGGCGCTGGTGGTTTGACAAGAGGATATCGCTTCTTGAGGTCAGGCACGCCATTAAATACGACAATATAAAGAAGATCCTGTACGTTCTTTTTACCGAAGACGGGAGGGCCCCGGAGCAGTTCGAGGAATTTTCAGAGGCGAAGATCACCATGTCGGAACTGAATGGCGTTGCATTTACACCTTTGAAGCAGTTGACGAAGGGGCGGCGGTACTATCTGCGAGTGAAGGCAACTCTTGAAGAGGTCCGGCTACCGCTGCATCTGGAGTATGTCCTCTTTTTCGTGTCCCTGTGGGACTTTGAAACCGACTGGGCGAGGCAAGGCTTTGTGTACTAATGGGGCTCAGTTTTCATAAGGCTGTGCCGTAATGAGAGCTGTAAGTCGAATGAATGAAGCCCAATTTTTATAAGTCTCTGACGCGATAAAAATTGCAGGCAGAATTTACACCGAGAGCGAAGCAAACCGGTATAAGAGGTGCGTGACTCAGTTTTCAGCAGGCCCTTTGGCGTAGTGGTAACTGTTCAGGGGGATAGGCTGAAGGCTTTTAGTTCTTTAGTTGTAACGTCCTTGCAAAAATGGCAAGAAAATTAAAAACATCCACGAAACCACGAAAAGAAAGAAAGCACGAAATCAAATCTTGTTTTTCGTGTTTTCGTGTTTTCGTAACTTCGTGTTTTCGTGATAAAAATATATCTTGTTTGGTTCCGGCTTGTCCGGGTTAGGGAATGGATTGATCATAGTATCCTTCAGTCTACAGTCTACAGTCTTCAGGTTAAGAAAATGTCTAGCGCAGTGGTAGATGAATGAATCCTGGTGAATTAAAAAAACGCCGCACAGAGCGCATCGCCATACTGGTTGTCATAGCCGTCATCGTTGTCCTTACCTATATAGAGAGCCATCTTTCCACCATAGAGATCCTTCTGCCGATATCCAATGAGGTACTGATCTTCGGCCTGATCAACATCAACCTGATCCTTATCATTTTTCTTATTTTTCTGATCTCGCGGAATCTGACCAAGCTTATATTCGAGCGAAGGCGAGGGATCCTGGGGTCGAAGCTGAGGACGAAGCTTGTCGTTGCCTTCATGATCCTCTCCCTTATACCCACGGTCGTGCTTTTCCTGGTTTCCATCAAGTTTCTCTCATACAGCATAGACAGCCGGTTTGACATAAAGATGGGCAGGGCATTTAATCTGTCCCTCGAGGTTGCCCAGGATTACTATCAGAAGTTTTCCGATAATGCGAAATACTATGCCCTTCAGATCGGGTCTGAGATCACAGACAACAAGTTATATGAAAAAGAGCAGTCAGAGTATCTGAAGGCATCTTTGACGCTGCGGCAGAGGTATTTCAATCTTGGGTCCATAGCTGTCCGCTTTGATAACCGGGAGGAGGAACTGTTTCTCAAAGATCCGGCCAATCCCGATATCCTCCCCCCCCGGTTTTCACCCAAGGTCCTGGAAGATGCCTTTATGGGGAAGGACCTTTCAATCGTCAGCTCCGCGGGAGGGGGCGAGATGATAAGCGGAATAGCCCCCATCTATTCCAATTTCAGTCCCAAGGAGGTCATCGGGGTCATAGCCGTCAGTTACTATATAGACAAAGAGGTGATTGACAAGATGTCCATCATCTCCAGGACGGCTGAGGAGTACAAACAGCTCAAGCTGTTGAAAAATCCGATAAAAATCAGTTACACCGTTACGCTCTTCATCGTCACCCTGCTGATTATTTTTTCCTCAATGTGGTTTGGTCTCTTCCTGGCGAAGGGGATCACGGTTCCCGTGCAGGAGCTTGCCGAGGCAACCCGTGAAGTAGCCAACGGCAACCTCGATTACCACATAGGTGTCCTGGCGGAAGATGAGATAGGGGTACTGGCGGACTCCTTTAACCAGATGACGAAAGATCTGAAGGAGAGCAGTCTTGGTTTGAGAAAGGCTAACATAGACCTTGAACAGCGAAGGAAATACATGGAAACCGTCCTTCGTAATGTCTCGGCCGGTGTCGTTTCCATCGACAGGAATAATGTGGTCAGCACCATAAACAGGGCCGCCGAGAAGATGCTGGGCATCAACAGTAAGGAAATTCTCAACAAGAGATATGAAGATGTCCTGAAGCCGGAACATATGGGGATGGTAGGAGAACTTCTCGAGGAGTTGCATGCACACGATGGTGGTCTTGTGGAGAGACAGATTCAGCTGATAGTCAAGGACAGCGTGATGGCAATCCTGGCATCGGCAACAATCCTGAGGGACGACGATAATAACTATATGGGTATTGTGGCGGTATTTGAAGACATCACCCAGCTTCAGAAGACCGAGCGAATCGCCGCGTGGAGGGAGGCCGCAAAGAGGATAGCGCATGAGATCAAAAACCCCCTGACGCCAGTCAAGCTGAGTGCCGAGAGGCTGCAGCGAAAATACGGGGATAAGCTTGAGGGGGAAACGAATTCCGTATTTCATGAGTGCACAAAGACCATCATAAATCAGGTGGAAGTCTTGAAAAATCTGGTTAATGAATTTTCGCAGTTTGCAAGAATGCCCGTGACGAATCCTTCCCCCAATGATCTGAATGTGGTTATTGAAGATTCCGTTATCCTTTTCCAGGATGCGCGCAAGGATATAGTGTTTGATTTCCGGAAAGATGACGGTATCCCCGTTCTCAATATCGATGCGGAACAGATAAAAAGGGTGATGGTCAACCTCCTGGATAATGCGGTTGCGGCTGTCTCGGCGGTGGACCATGATGGAAAAGTTGAAATCACCACCCAGTATGATAAGAATCACAAGCGGGTCACGTTGGATGTCAGGGACAATGGTCTCGGGATCTCACCGGAAGACAAGATGAAGCTGTTTGAACCCTACTTTTCCACGAAAAAGGCGGGTACGGGTCTTGGCCTTGTCATAGTGAGTTCCATAATATCTGATCATAATGGTTCTGTGAACGTAATGGATAACGTCCAAGGTGGGACAATCGTATCCATTGAACTGCCCGTAGCATAGGAGAAATATGAACGAGACGGTACTGGTTGTGGATGATGAAGAGAGTATCTGCCGGTCATTGAAGGGGATACTTTCGGATGAAGGCTACGAAGTGCTGACCGTGCAAAGCGGAGAAGAGTGCCTCGACATCATCGAAGAGGAGCTTCCCAGTCTTGTCCTTCTGGACATATGGCTGCCTGGAATCGACGGCATTGAGACACTCAAACGCATCAAGTCAAAACACCCTCAGATGCAGGTTATCATGATATCCGGGCATGGAACGGTTGAGTCGGCGGTATCGACGACAAAACTGGGGGCCTTTGATTTTGTGGAGAAACCCCTGTCTCTTGACAAGATCGTCCTTGCCGTCAATCATGCCCTGGACATCGTACGTCTGGAGGAGGAGAACAGGCTGTTAAAGAATGGACACGGCCACGAAATCGACGGAGAGAGCACGGCGATTATTGAATTGAGGGAGATGATACAGATCATCTCTCCCACCAATGCATGGATCCTGATTATGGGCGAGAATGGTACGGGAAAAGAACTCGTTGCCCGATCGATACACCGGCAGAGCAGCCGTTCCAGTAAGTCCTTTATAGAGGTGAATTGTGCAGCGATACCTGAAGATCTGATAGAGAGCGAGCTGTTCGGGCACGAGAGGGGGGCGTTTACCGGGGCTACTGAGAAGAAGAGAGGGAAGTTCGATCTTGCGAACAAGGGGACCATCTTTCTCGACGAGGTTGCCGACATGAGCCTGAAGGCCCAGGCGAAGATCCTCAGGATCCTCCAGGAAAAGAAGTTTGAACGAGTGGGCGGAACAAAGGTTATCGATACCGACGTGCGGGTACTGGCCGCGACCAATAAGGACTTGGAATATGAGATGGAGGAGGGACGGTTCAGACAGGACCTGTATTACCGGTTAAACGTGATTCCCCTTGAAGTCCAGCCGCTCAGAGACAGAATAGAGGATGTTCCTCTCCTGGCACGCCAGTTTGCCAGGGAATTCTCGCGTAAGGAGTCAAAGACGGAGAAACATATCGCCGATGATGCCCTTGCCGTGCTTATGGAGCATACCTGGCCCGGCAATGTACGAGAATTGAAGAATATCATGGAACGGCTGGTCATCACATCGCCGTCGGATATCATAACCGCCGATGATATACCTCCCCTGTCGAAAGAAAACCAACGGCTCAACCGTCCTGACTCCTCCGGGGGTGGAGATTCGTTCAGGGGGGCGAAAGAGGAGTTTGAGAAGGACTATATCGCGAAGAAACTCGCGGAAAACAAGTGGAACGTCAAGAAAACGGCGGAGGTGATAGGGCTTGAAAGGAGCAATCTTCACAAAAAGATCAAGGCCTACGGGCTTGACAATATGAAAGGGGGAAAATAGCAAATTTAGTTCCTTAATTGTAAAGTTCTTGCAAAAATGGCAAAGGAATCAAAAATAATCACGAAACCACGAAAAGAAAGAAAGCACGAAATCAAATCTTATTTTCGTGTTTTCGTAACTTCGTGCTTTTGTGATAAGGTTTTTGCTTTAACATTAAACATTCAAAATTAAACATGGCCTTTTGGGTTCCGGTTTGTCCGGGGTAGGCGTACGGTGCTCCCTTCTGGTATAGGCTGAAGGCCGGAGACGGCCAGGATTCAGCCGATGGCTATACCGCACAGAGGGTCGCGCGTCCCGGCAGGAGTTTCATTTCGTATCTTCTCACCGGGAGCAGCTCAGGTCGCAGGAGGTCCCGTATGGCCGAAAGGGGGACGATACGGCAGCCGGTACCGGCAATCTCCTTCAACAGCTGCGTGAACGGTTCGTTCCATATCCCCCCTTCCGCCTCGGCATGTACGGGGAGCACGTGCGTGCCTCCGTCGCTGAGGATCCTCTGTATGGTTGTGACAAACGTATCAACACCGATCTCTTCAAGACAGGGGAGGTCTGACGGTATCTCGATCAGTCCGGAGATCTCGTGTATAAAAGGTTCCCGCGCGCGCGTGCAGCTGAGATATGAAAAGTCGTATCCGCCAGCCGTTTCCAATGCCCTGTCATCTATCAGCCAGCCGGGTGCCCCGAATGAGGATGGTGTGTCCCCGACCAGCCGTGTGTACGCGCTTACCCCCTTTTCAAACCACTCCTCGATCCATGCGGGGGAATGTCTGGACAGATCATCCTGCCACCTTCGATGATCCCATGCGTGAAATTCCACTTCGTGTCCCTCGGACAGTATGCGCTGCACCAGCTGTGGGAATGAAAGGGCTACCATGGGAGAGGGGAGGATTGTTCCGTACAGGGCGGTTCGTATGCCGTAGAGACGTCCGGCGTTGGTCCGCATCATCTTCCTGAGAAAACGTGGATTCTTGATAAGTTGAAGAATCGCACGCCCCGAAGAATCGGGCCCCATGCTGAGGAAAAAGGTCCCCTTTACCCCAAAATTCGAGAGGGTGGCCAGCAGGCGGGGAACGCCCCGCTTCATGCCGACATAGGTGTCAACATCGATCTTCAGACCCAGGATCTGTTCTTTCCCCTGATGGATGGGCTTACCGTTCATTTTCCTCCAGAAAGGCATAGAGCGTTTTCCTGAGAGAGTCTTCCAGGCCGGTTGCGGGAGTCCAGCCCAGGAGCCTTTGAGCCTTCTCAATGCTGGGTTTCCTGGTATAGATATCCTGATATCCCTTCCCATAGAAGGCCCCTGAGGATGTCTCGATAATTTCAGAATACTCTGGATCGCTTGAATGGTTGGGGTGTTCCATAAAGATCTTTTTCAGTATGGAGGCAAGCTCTTTTACGGAGCATTCATTATCGGGATTGCCGATATTGATGATCTGATTCCTGCAGCAGTCGTCCTTGTTCTCCAGGATCTTCATAAGGGCGTCTATGCCGTCGCCAACATAGGTAAAGCACCTCTTCTGGCCACCTCCATCCACAAGGGACAGGGGATGTTTCATGAGAAGCTCCGCGATGAACTGGGTTACGACCCTGGAGCTTCCTTCCTTCGCGGTGTCCAGTGAATCCAAGCGGGGGCCGACCCAGTTGAAGGGCCTAAAGAGGGTGAACTCCAGATCACCTCGGGTGCCGTGGGCGTAAATGACGCGATCGAGAAGCTGTTTACAGCATGAATAGATCCAGCGTTCCTTCTGTATGGGTCCTACGACAAGGAAGGTTTCATCCTCCTTGAACTCCGGATCGGTGGAGGCGCCATACACCTCGGATGTGGAAGGAAAGAGGACTCGTTTGTGATATTTTACGCACTGTTTCACGATATTGAGATTCATCTCAAAGTCCAGATTGAAGACCCCGATCGGGTTTTCGACATAACTCTTTGGCGTGGCTATGGCCACCAGGGGCAGGATGGCATCGCACTTCTTGATGTGGTACTCTATCCACTCCTTGTTTATGGAGATATCACCTTCCAGGAAGTGAAAACGGGGGTTGTCCAGCGATGTCCCCAGCCTGTCGAAACCGAGGTCCATGCCGTAGACGGACCAGTCGGTCGTGCCCAGTATCCTGTTTGTCAGGTGATGCCCGATAAAACCGTTGACGCCGAATATCAAGATCTTCATTGTAGAACCATTCCCTTCTTTTCTCTAAAGTAGTCAAATATGGCATGTCCCTTCATCCTGGTTTCCGCAATCTGGATATCCAGAAGGCGTACCCTGCCGTCCCCGCTGCCCACAAATACTGCCCCCTCTTCTATCTCCATTTCACCTTGTGCAAGACCCGTGCGGTCTTGCCGCTCGGGGCGTCCCCACCAGATGAGCATTTTTTCCCCTCCGGGAAGAGAGGTGAAGGCCCCGGGGTAGGGATCGGTAACGGCTCGTATGAGGTTATATATCATCGATGTGGGCCAATGCCAGCCTATCTTTCCATCTTCCGGTCTTCTGCCGCCGAAATAGCTGCCCCCTTTCAGATCCTGGGGGATGCGCGGCGCTGTGCCGTTCTTTATCAGGGGCAGGACCTCTGCGAGAAGTCCCTGTGCGCCACCGCAGAGCTTGTTATACAGAGTCAGGGCGGTGTCATCTGCTCCTATCGGGATCTCCCTCTGCCCCACGATGTCCCCCGCGTCCGCCGCCTTCACCATGTGATGCAGAGTAACCCCCGTCGTCGTTTCGCCATTGACGAGGACCCAGTTCACCGGGCACCTTCCCCGATAGGCCGGGAGGAGAGAACCGTGCAGATTGTACGCACCCGCCGATGGGATGGATAGCATGGCGTCTCCCAGGAGATTGCGGTAGTAAAAGGAAAAGATGACGTCCGGTGATATGGCTTGTATCTTTTCAACCCACTCGGGCGAATTAACATCCGCCGGGCAGTGTACCGGTACCCCGTTTTCTTGGGCCCACCCCACAACAGAACCGAACCAGCAGTTTTCTTCCGGGTCGTCGTCATGAGAGATGATCGCCCGTATGTCGAATCCTTCCCCTTTCAGGGCCTTGAGACTGGCAATGCCCATGTTGTGGTAGGCAAACGCGACCGCCTTCATCGGGCATCTCCCTCGCTGTCCGAGGAGTGGACCCTGTCGATGACGTACTCCGGTCTTTTCCTGACCTCTTTATAGATACGGCCGAGGTATTCACCCATAACGCCGAGGGCGAAGAACTGAAAACCGATAAAGGCAAACAGGGCGGCAAAGAGGGTGAATACACCCTCGGCCGCCCAGGCGCCGCCGTATACAATCCTGGCGATTCCGATGGTGACACCCAGCGAGATGCCGAGAAAGGCCATTCCGAGGCCGGCATACATAATCAGCTTCAGGGGAAAATCGGAGAAGGCCGACACGAGATCAAACTGGAGGTTGATCAGTTTCCTCAGCGAGTAGTGTGATTCGCCGGCATATCTCTGTTCGTGCTGTACCTCGATCTCCGTCACCCGTTTGGCAAAATATACCGCCAGGGCGGGGATGAAGGTGGATTGCTCACGGCAGTCCGCCATGTACTCCACGATGTTGCGTCGATAGGCCCTCAGCATGCACCCCCAGTCGGTCATGCGAATCCCCGTTATTTTTCTCGCGACGGCGTTTATGATTCGGGAAGAAAGGGTCCTGAAGATGGAGTCCTTCCTCTCTTTCCGTATGGTTCCGACGACATCATATTCCCCCTCCTCCATGACCCTTACGAGGTTGGGGATTTCTTCGGGGGGGTTCTGGAGGTCGGCATCCATGGTTACGATAATATCCCCCGCGGAAATGGAGAATCCCGAGAAGATGGCGGCGTGCTGTCCGTAGTTTTTTGTCAGTTCCACGACCCGAACCTCGGGGTGGGTCGTAAAACCTTTCAGTATGGCAAGGCTCTTGTCGCCGCTCCCGTCATCCACGAAAATAATCTCATACCTTCTTTGCATTCCCTCCATGACGGGTCGGAGACGCTCCATGAGGAAAGAGAGGTTTGCCTCCTCATTGTATACGGGAATTACCACCGAGATCATTGCATTATCCATTGCTCACTATCTCCTTGACCGCCTCGCAGACATAGGAAACATCGTCGTCCTCCATATCCGGGAAGAGGGGGAGGGAGACGATTTTATCCATGGCCAGCACCGTTTCCCTCAGATTATCTTCCATGATTCCGTAGCGTTTTTTTATATAACCGAGCCTGTGACAAGCGGGAAAGTGAAAACCGTATCCGATATTATGGTCCGCCAGTTTTTCCATGAACCTATCTCTGGTCATCCCCGTTACCTTGACAACGAAGAGATGCCACGCGTGAACGTGCGGGTATGGAGGAATGCCCGGGATGTCGATACCCTCCAGATCGATGAGGCCCTTTGCATAGAGGGCGGCCAGTTTTCTCCTGCGCGTATTGATCTCCTCCAGCCGGGCAAGCTGAGCCAGCCCCAGGGCTGCCTGGATGTCCGTCAGGTTGTATTTGAATCCGGGTTCGCTGATATCATACTCGGGGGTTCCCCCCTTACCGTATCTCTTCCATGCGTCTCGCTCGATACCGTGAAACCTGAGAAGACGCACGCGTCTTTCAATCTGGTCGTCACCCAGCGTTATCATTCCCCCCTCGCCGGTCGTGATGTTTTTCAGGGGGTGGAAGGAAAAGATGGCGCTCTGTCCGAATCCCCCGGCATGGATACCTCTATAATACGTACCCACCGCGTGTGCGGCATCCTCAATCACGGCAAGGTTGTGCCGCCTGGCGATATCCATGATACTGTCCATGTCGGCGGGGGCGCCCGCAAAGTGGACCGGGATGATGGCCTTTGTCCTTTCGGTAACCGCTTCTTCAATCAGGGTCTCGTTAATGTTAAGCGTATCATAATGAATGTCGACAAAAACGGGTTTTGCGCCGCACAGTGTAATCATGTTGATGGTGGAGGCAAAGGTCAGAGAGGGCGTTATAACCTCATCCCCCTCTTTGAGCCCCAGAGCGAGCATCATAAGGTGCATCCCTGCCGTTCCCGAACTGAGGGCTATCGCGTGGGATGCACCCGTCAGGTCGCGGAATCTATCCTCGAATTCTGTACAGGCCGGTCCCGTGGTGATCCACCCTGATGTCAGGCATGCACCAACGGCGCGTACCTCCTCGTCCCCGATTGACGGCCTGCTCAAGGGGAGAAAATCTTCTCGTATCTTCATAGATTGTACCCTCTAAGGAATTAACATCGGAGCCGCAAGAGAAAGTAGGCCCCGTTATCCCATATGATCCGGACCTCGGGGATTTCTTTTCTCAGCCTGGCAACCCTTCTTTCGTATTTCGTCACGCAGTATATAGCACCCTTTTCTCTGCATAACCGGAAGAAGTCTTCGGATGTCAGGAAATAACGCGATCTCTCATCGGAAGGAAGCATTCCAATACCATAACTCAATTCTCCAAAATCATCAACAACGGGTGTCCGTATCTTGCTGTAGAAATCGATTCCATAGTCTGAAATCCCATATTGAAAAAGTTCTTCACCGGGGGGGAGCAGGGTCCTGATTGCCTGTGACACCGGATACGCCGACTTGTACGGGGTCAGAAAATGGGAAAGAGGAAGGAGCAGCGAAGCCATAAACAATGTGGAGATCAGATAGATGGAGAGAAACCACCCCTTACCCCATCGTTTTTTAACGATATCAGGCACAAATACGATCAGAACCAGCGCCAGGATGGGTAGAGCTATACGGGGTAACCATTCGCCAGCCGGAATATTGTGTCTCGCAAGAAAGAGGGGAACACACAGCAGGACGATAAGAACGCAGGACTGGAGAACAACAGGCAGGAGGACGAGTCTCCGCGTTTGTCCCCGTCCATCGTAGAGGCTGAAGAGGTGCCCGAAGATTACCGCCACAGGCAGAAATAGCGGGGTCATGTAGGGTATCAGCTTGGACGACGAGAGGGAAAAGAATACGAAGATAAAGATGGGCCAGGTGAGAAGAAAACGCCAGTCAAGTCCCCCCCGCAGGGATATTTTTCTGCCCATGATTCCCGTCACGGCTTCAAACAGGAACGCGCACCAGGGCACGGTCCCCGCTATAAGGATAGGGACATAGTAGAAGAGCGGGTTTTCCTTTCCGTGCATGGTCGTGGTGTACCGGAGGAAATGTTCCTGAACGAAGAAAAACCAGAGGAAATCACTGTTCGCCCTTTGCGCGAGGATTATCCACGGGCACGATATGGCCAGGAGGATCAGGATTCCCACGGGCGAAAAGAGCGTAAAGACGGCGCGCCATCTCCAGGAGACGAGCAGCCAGACAATCAGTATCGCGAATGGGAAGACGATACCGATCAGCCCTTTGGTCAGAAAAGCCAGAGCAGATGAAAAATAGAAGAAATAGATCCAGGCCCGCCCCCTGTCCCCCTGTTCTACGTGCCGATACCCGGCCCAGATGGCGAGGCATACGAAGAAGGCGAGAGGGATATCCAGTGTGTTGATCCTCCCAAGGATAAAGTGGAAGAGGAACGTGGTCAGAATTCCCGCCGAGTAGAGCCCGGTCTTGGTACCGGCGAAAAAGGCGCCTATCCAATATACGAGGAGAATACATCCCCATGCGCACAGGCCCACAAAGAGCCTCGATGAAAAATCATTTTCACCGAATATCTTGAATGACAGGGCCGTTGCCCAGTAAGCGAGAGGGGGTTTTTCAAGGTATATCACATGATGAAGATGGGGCGTGACATAGTCGCCTGTGCTGTTCATCAGACTCGGAATATCGCTGTACCGCGCCTCATCCGGTTCCATGAGAGGCATGGCGGGGAGGAGTGCAATATATAAGATCAGTGGAACAACCAGGAGAAACAGCAGCCTTCCCTTCATTCGTTCAGCCCTCTTCGGTTCGTGCGTTGTCTCCTCATGCATCATGATGCATCATGATTAATGGAAAGCCTGCGTTTTATATCGGACAGAGAAAACCGGTTGAAGGGCAGGAAGGCCAGACCCAGTATAACAACAACCCCGATGCTCAGGAAATGGAGCACGATGGCGTAGGTAAGCGCGTCGGTCTTGTGGATACCGAACAGGCCGAGCCCCAGTACACAGAAAAAATGCCAGTTTCCGATGAATCCGGGCGCGGTCGGGATGGCGATGCCCAGGATGATGATAACCATAAGGACAAAGGCGGCCGAAAGGGGGAGCTCAAACCCAAACGCGAAGAAGAGGATATACATGGCCATCGCGTCGGTCACCCATATCGCTATGGACAAACATGCCAGGTAGCACATGGATTTCCGGTGAGGAATGATCTTGAATCCATCGATAAGGTTATCGATCAGATCCGTCAGTCTGAGGTGCCATCTCTCGGGGAATCTCCGTAAGAGGGGTGCAAGGAAATTGAGCGATGCCTCTCTCCTGAAGATGAGAAGGATAATGAAACCGAGGAAAACGAGGATTATGAAAAGAAACAGGAGGCTGCCCCTGATCAGCCATGGCGGGAGCGGTGTAAACACAACCATGACGAAGAACATCGTAAGGACGCTCAGACCGTCAAAGACACGCTCCACCAGGACGGTACCCACCGCTGAAGACATGCTGACCCCTGTCTTTGTACTGATAAGATAGGGGCGTGCGAGTTCGCCGATCCGCGCGGGGATAGCTACCACGGCCAGAAACCCGACGCTGGTTACCGAAAAGAGTGAAAACTGATCGATGGTCCTGATGGGGTTTAAGATGATTCCCCACCGGTATGATCTGAGTATCTGTATGAGAACCAGAAGGGCCACTACAGCGGGGATAAAGGAGAGGTTCGCGTTTTTCAGCCCGTCGGCAATTCCCCTCAGATCGACACCCTTGAATGCGAGATATACAAAGAAAAAGCCGATGGCAATCCCGAAAAACAATTTTTTTAACATGATATAAATGCTGCTCTTTGAATAAAGGTCAGGGTTACAGCTCCTCTTGGGTAATTTACTCAGACAGGTAACCCGCCACTTTATCATGGAGACGTTGTGACGCGGATTTATTTCCGATAATGCCAACCCGTACAGATACCGTGGTCAAATCCTTTGTCTTGTATTCGACAACGAAACGGACCTTCTCACCGTCTATAATGGCCTTTATGATCCCCTTGCTTATCTCTTTCTGCGGAAACACGTCAGTCGCATTCATATAGGCCACGGTTTTTTCGCAGGCGTTCCATGACTTGTCAAATGAATAGGGATAATCGGTCTTTAAATCCCCTCTTATGTAAACGTATGCCCCCGACCCTCCGCCGACCGCGGCACTGCCTATAATGGCAGCCGGACAACCCGACAGCATGGAGACGGCAACGAACACGATCAAAAGCAACGAGACTTTTTTCATAGCAACATCCTCTCAACTCTATTTTGTTTTTAGTAAGTTAGAAATTATTTCCTGCGTTTTTTGCAGGGAAGAATTTCGTTAACGCACTTATCCCGCGTAGCGGGGCTAGTAAGTTAGAAATTATTTCCTGCGTTTTTTGCAGGGAAGAATTTCGTTAACGCATTAGTAAGATAGAAGTTGCTTTCTTGTAAAAAGCAACTTCGTTATCGCACTTATCCCCTTTAGTGGGATGTATCCCGTTTATCAGAGCCAGATTTTTTCTGAGCTTTATTCGTCCTGCCTCAGCCATCCTTGCCGATATCGTTATCTGCTCGTGGGGGGTTGCCGACAGGGTGTTTGTGAAAACCTCTTCCAGGGGTTTCTAGCACATCTTTTCTCGACAGTAACCCGGCAATGTTCTTTGGCAGAGATGATCTCCCTGGTGCATAACCCAAGCTATTGGTATGCTAATAGATGTTTCGAAATTTGTCCATCTTTTTGTTGACGGGGACACCAGAAAAGGATGTTTCGGATTTCCCTCTTTTGCCTGGGAGAAGGAGCGGAGAGACATATTGTTACCTCAAAAACAAGAAAAACTCTCTTATCCCCTTTGAAAATTACGCGCTCCTGGTGTAGAACACTCCGAATGAAGATACATACACCTTTTCTGATTATCTGCCTGGCGCTGCTGGTACTGTTCCCTGGGAGTCTGGATGCCGTTTCCGTGAACAGTCCGATCGATGGAGGGGCAGTGAGGATAACCACGGAGTGTCGAAGACCCTGCCAGGGAGAGATTGTCAAGGTATGTCTTACATCACCCCAGGCAGCCTCTGCCGCATTATCATTTGACGGGAGGAAATACCCGTTTGTTTCCGACGGGGAGGGGCTGAATCATTTTGCCCTGATAGCGCTCGGAATCGACATGAAACCGGGGATATATGATGTTGTTGTCCATCTGAAGCCTTCCCGTGGCACCCCAAAGGATATTTCCTTCAAACTTTTGATATCCCGGGGGACATTCCCCTCAAAAAGGATACGGGTTGCCCGGCGTTTTACCAGCCCGACCCCGGTCGATACAAAAAGAATCCACGAGGAGAAGGGACTTCTCGGTCGCATATATGGGGCATCCGTTCCCGGTTGGCTGGGCGATGGAGGATTTGTCATGCCGCTAGGGGGGGAGGTGACCGGCGTATTTGGTGAACGGAGGGTGTTTAATAACAGCGTTGTGTCGCGTCACCGGGGAATCGACATACGCTCGCCCCGGGGAGCTCCCGTCAAGGCCTCCAACGCGGGGAAGGTTGTCCTGGCACGGGACCTTTATTTTTCGGGGAATACCGTTATCATAAACCACGGCATCGGTCTCTTTTCCATATATTGTCATCTGTCGAAGGCCATTGTCCGGGAAGGCTCTTTTGTTGATAAAGGGGGGCTTCTTGGTTACGCGGGCTCAACCGGAAGATCCACCGGGCCTCACCTGCACTGGGGAATGAGGCTGGTAGGTGAGTATGTCGATCCCCAGTCCATAGTGTATCTTTCATTTGATTGAAACAAGATATCCGGACCCCGACAGCGGCCCTTCTCGTGGTTCTATGGTTTGGAGGGCACGATCCCGTCAAAGCACTGCAGACACAAATTCTTCCGGGGAATAAGCAGGGATGCCACAAAGGCATCCATGGTATTGAACTTGACGGAGTCTGCACCTATCGTGCGGGCGACCCATGCCTCCAAATCTACCAACTGCTCCATCGACAGGATGCCGCCCGCCTTGACGTGCTTTCGCGCCAGCAGTTCTCCCACAGAGCGGGTTGAAATTCCGAAGGCGCAGGGATACATGAGGGGCGGGCAGGCAATCCGCACATGTATCTCTTTTGCCCCCGCCTTTTTGAGGTCTTTCACCTTGTTGAGGATCTGTGTCCCCCGGACGATTGAATCATCGCAGAGGACGACCTTCTTGCCTTTCACATAGGGGAGAACGGACAGCTTGCGCTTGGCCATCTTCTCGCGGGCAACCTGGGTTATCTGGGTATAACTGCGGTCGGCGTAACGGTTGTAGAGAAACACATCCTGGTAACTGATCCCCGATCGCCGGTGGTATCCGAGCGCGTGTCCGACACCCGACATGGGAACGGGGGCGACGATGTCCGCAACAATGCCTCCTTCGTCAATATCCCTCTGGGCGAGACTTTCCCCGAGGTTGTTACGCGCCTCCTGTACGTATACACCGTCTACAATGGAGTCGATGCTCGCGGTATATGCCCATTCAAAGGCACAGTGTGCAGTGCGTGGAGATTCAACTTGCCCTGCCGTCTGAATCCCCTCATCGTTGATAAGGACGATCTCTCCCGGGGCCACATCCCGGTAGATCTCCATATCCATATTTTGAATGGCCCGTGATTCCGAACTCACGGCACAGCGCTCGGAATCTCCGCCGAGGATAAGCGGCCGGAATCCATAGGCGTCTCTGGCGGCATAAATGCCCTTCCCGGTCAGAACTACCAGGGAATAAGAACCTTCTATCTTTTCGGAGAGCGCGGATATGCCCCTCACGATATTGCCCTCACCCTTCTCGATAAGAATCTTGGAAATGATTTCTATGTCGTACCCCTTGTAGAACGATTTGCCGCGGTTCATCATATCTTCCATGAGGGCGTCGGCGTTGATGACATTGCCGCTGAAGGCAACCGAGATCTCACCGGAACGGGTCAGCCATTTCATGGGCTGACGGTCTCTCAGGCTTACATGGCCGATCCCCCACGTGCCGGTCAGGCTCCTCAACTCTTCAGCCGTGAACAGGTTGGTGACCCTGCCATGATGGGTTATGTGGTTGATCTCCGTGTCAAAGGTGGAGATGCCGCAGTATTCCTGCCCCCTGTGCTGCAGAAAGTCCAACCCCTGATAGATATCATCCGCACAGGCCCTTTTCGAATATATGCCGAAAACACCGCAATTCTCCTCTATGAATTTCATGGTCCGGGCCTTTCCCTTGCTCTTGAATAGTGAATATCAGTGAAAAACACGGTGCATTGGCAGGGCACTATCCTTTGTAGCCATGTCAATTCACAACTAAACATTCAAAATTGACGCTTTCGTAAAAAGTAAATAATAGTATCATTCCTGCGAAAGCAGGAATCC
>CAYXUH010000025.1:0-21606 GCA_964468685.1 uncultured Syntrophaceae bacterium
TTACTCCTTACTCCTTACTCCTTACTCCTTACTCCTTACTCCTTACTCCTTACTAGTCCCCCACCACTTCCGTACCGATACCCCTGTCCGTAAATATCTCCAGAAGAACGGCATGATCCAGACGTCCATCAATTATGTGGGTCTTTCCGACACCACTCCTCAGGGCCTTGAGGCAACACTTTACCTTGGGATACATCCCCCCCTCTATCGTGCCGTCTTCGATCATTTCACCGGTCTGTTCGGCGTTGATGGAGTGTATCAGACGCCCTTTTTTATCGAGGATCCCCTCCACGTCGGTCAGGAGGACCAGCTTCTCAGCCCCGAGGGCGGACGCTATCTCTCCTGCGACTATATCCGCATTGATGTTATACGTCTCACCCCTGTCTCCGGCACCGGTGGGTGCTATAACGGGGGTAAACCCATCCTTTATCAGCGATGTAATGAGCCCGGAGTTGACCTTCCTGACCTTGCCCACCATTCCTATGTCTATTATCTCCGGCGGGATATCCTTGGCCTTTTCGTCGCTCAGGAGATATTTTTCCGCCTCTATGATGTTCCCATCCTTCCCGCTCAGTCCGACGGCCCTCCCGCCGTGCCTGTTGATCAACCCGACGATCTGTTTGTTGATCTTGCCGGTGAGGACCATCTCGACAATATCCATGGTCTCTTCATCCGTGACCCGCATTCCCTTGATAAACTTAGAGTCCTTCCCCAGTTTCTTAAGAAGGGTACTGATCTGGGGCCCGCCGCCATGTACGATAACCGGGTTGATCCCGATGTATTTCATCATAACGATGTTCATGGCAAACATCTCTTTCAGGTTCTCGTCCGCCATGGCATGTCCGCCATACTTGATAACGATGGTCTTTCCGTAAAATCTACGTATGTAAGGAAGAACCTCAAGAAGGATATCCGCCTTTTCCATGGGTTTCTTCAGATTGTCAGAATGCATACCTTACAATCTCCTGCGTAACTGATTGGATTTAGGCTATAAATACCGTAACCCACCGAACAGTAAACTCCCCCCTACAGAACATACCTGCTGAGATCCTCGTCCTCAATGATGCCGTCCAGTTTATCCCTCACATAATCGGCATCGATGTTGACCTCTTTTTCCGCAACCGCGATGTCGGGGGCGTCGAACGATACCTCCTCCAGGAGTATTTCCATAACCGTGTAGAGTCTCCTGGCCCCTATGTTCTCCATCCTTTCATTTACAACCGCCGCGACCTCCGCGATCTGGGCTACGGCATCATCCTGAAAGACAAGCCGTATATCCTCCGTGGCCATCATCTCCGTGTACTGTTTCAGCAGGGCATTGTGGGGTTCCGTCAGAATCCGTATAAAATCTCCCTTCTCGAGCGGGTCGAGTTCCACGCGTATGGGGAACCTCCCCTGCAGTTCGGGGATAAGATCCGACGGTTTGGAGATGCTGAACGCGCCGGCGGCGATAAAGAGTATGTGGTCCGTCTTGACCATACCGTATTTGGTATTCACCGTGGATCCCTCTACGATCGGGAGGAGATCTCTCTGAACACCCTCCCTGGACACGTCAGGACCATGGGAGGAATCACCCCCCACGATCTTGTCTATCTCGTCAAGAAATATGATCCCCGATTGTTCCACCTTCTCCAACGCCGTCCTGGTCACCTTCTCCATATCGACCAGTCTCTGTGCCTCTTCATCGGCCAGCATATTGACCGCATCAGCAATCCTGATCTTCCTCTGTTTCTTCTTCTGCGGAAAGATATTTCCGAACATCTCCTTGATATTCATCCCCATATCCTCAACACCTGAGGTGGAAAATATCTCGATCATGGGACCGGAGGGACTGTCCGTCACCTCAATCTCCACGATCCTCTCGTCCAGTTTCCCGTCGCGGAAGAGACGACGCAGCTTCTCCCGTGTTTCATTGCGATTGCCATCCTCCTGAACCTCCACATTACCCTCGGGCGTGGCAAGGGGATTGTCCTCCGCTGGCTCAGCCAAATCATTTTCCCTGCGTTTGAGGGGGAGGAGGATATCGAGGATCCTCTCCTCGGCAATCTCCATTGCCCTGACCTTTACATTCTCCTGCTCCTCCGATTTGGTCATGTTTATTGCCAGCTCAATCAGATCTCTGATCATTGATTCGACATCCCTGCCGACATACCCCACCTCGGTAAATTTTGAGGCCTCTATCTTCAGGAAGGGAGAGTTATCAAGCTTGGCAAGCCGGCGCGCAATCTCCGTCTTTCCCACTCCGGTGGGACCTATCATGATGATATTTTTGGGCGCTATCTCTTCTCTCAGTTCTTCCGAAACATTCTGGCGTCTCCACCTGTTTCGAAGTGCCACGGCAACCGCCCTCTTGGCGTCATGCTGGCCGATAATATACTTGTCCAACTGAGAAACCGTCTCTCGTGGTGTTAAATTCGTTGATGACATATGATCTCCTACCTAACCCGGACAAGCCGGAAGCAAACAAGATATATTCTTATCCCGACGGAATCCGTCGGGATTGCTTTTAATTCTTTTGCCATTTTTTCCTGTCTGCGTGCGACGCACAGGCAGGCAAGAACTTTACAATTAAGAGACTACTTCTCCGCTCTCGTGCTTTTTTTTGACTTTTTATTTTCTTTCTTCTGGTCCGTGGCCGCCTCGGCAACATCCAGCTCTTCGATCCGGACATTGTTGTTCGTGAAGATACAGATATCGGCGGCGATGCGCATCGCCTCTTCGACAATCTCTCTCGCACCCAGTTTCGAATGCCGTATAAGAGCCCGTGCCGCTGCCTGGGCATACGGACCGCCGGAACCGATTGCCAGGACCTCATCGTCCGATTCTATGACATCTCCGTTCCCCGATATGATCAGAAAATCCACGTCACTGACCGCTATCATCAGGGCCTCGAGATGTCGCAAGACCCGGTCTGTTCTCCAGTCCTTGGTCAGTTCAACCGCCGCCCTCAAAAGATTGCCGCCATACTGTTCCAACTTCTGGTCAAAGCGGTCAAAGAGGGTGAAGGCGTCTGCCGTGGCGCCCGCAAACCCCACGATTACTTTGTCGTTATACAGTCTTCGAACCTTCCTCGCGCCATGTTTCAAGGCTATCGTATCAAGGGTCACCTGGCCGTCACCCGCGACAGCTACCTTCCCCTTGTGCCGCACCGCTACTATTGTCGTTCCCCGCATCTTATTCATGGCATCTATTCTCCTCGAGCCCGTGGGTGGCTTTTGTCATACACCTCCATCAGGCGTGTCACGCTGACAGACGTATATTTCTGTGTGGTGGAAAGACTTTCATGACCCAACAGTTCCTGTATGACCCTCAAGTCGGCACCCGCGTCCATGAGGTGGGTCGCAAAGGTGTGCCTGAGGGCGTGAGGACTTATCTTCTTGCCGACACCGCTAAGGGTTATGTACTTGTCTATAATTCGCCTTACACTTCTCGGGGTCAATCGTGAACCCGTTCTGTTCATAAAGAGAGGCGATTCGTCATGCGCCTCTGTCTTGTCTTTCGCTGGACTGGGCCTGCTGTCGATATACTCCTTCAGGGCCGACAATGCGGGACCCCCAACGGGGACTATCCGTTCTTTTCTGCCCTTTCCCCTGACCTTTGCAAGACCACCCGAAAAATCGACATCGGTCACATTCAGGCCGGTCAGTTCACTCACGCGTACCCCTGCGGAATACAAAAATTCGATTATGGCCCGATCTCTAGCTCCTGACACACCCGGTTCGAACTTCACCTTCAGAAGAGAAAACACCTCGTCTATGCTCAAAAAGGAGGGAAGGTATTTGTCCGCCTTCGGCGCGTGGACCATCTGTGCGGGGCTATATCGGACCACTCCTTCCCGGAGAAGATATTTAAAGAACGCCCGGAGGCTTGCCACCTTTCGTGAGATCGTAACCTTTTTCGTCTTTCCCCGGTAGAGAGACGCGAGAAATGTCCGTACGATCACCTGATCAACGTCACAGGGCCTTTCGACCCCATTTTCAAGAAGAAACTTGCGGAACTGCCCCAGATCGGCCAGATAACTTCTCCTCGTATGATACGAAAGGTTTCTTTCAACCTCCATGTGGATACCAAAATCTCTAATGGCATCCTCTATCCGGACACCCTTCGTTGTCACATCAGGCCTGCTTTCCAGAATATCTTCTTATACCGGCATAATAGCAGCAACAGGAATTTGCAAAATTGTTATCAAAGACCCGTGTGCATCCATCACTGAAGACCACCCTTACATAGGACATTCCGCCCAGCACCTCGGAATTTTTCTCCTCCATCACAACACCGTGCCCCCACTCAGGAAATCTGGAGTGGAATACATGATCACCGGCCTTGAGATACAGACGCCTCGTTTCCTCTTTCATAGCAAACATCCCAGGTCCCGGGTAATAAAGTCCTGCAGACTGAAACCCTGTCATGCCACCCTGAAGAAATGAGCCATTCTCAGCCCTATGCTCTCACCGAAGCAGCCCTTTTACATCTTATACTTTCCGAAATCTTCGGAAGAGAGATTTTCCAGGAATTCCTTGAGCTGCTCCTTTGTATATTTATTCAGATCCTTCGTTTTCCTTCCAAAATCGATACTTGTTGATCTCTCAATGATCTTTTCATCTATGAAAATGGGCGCCTCAGCCCTCAGCGCAAGGGCGATCGCGTCGCTCGGGCGGGAATCGATCGTAATGGGAACCTCGCCCTTCAGGATATGTATAACGGAAAAGAAGGTATTGTTTTTCAGGTCATTGATAACGATCTTGATGACCTTTACATCAAGGATATGTAATATCTCGTTCATGAGATCATGCGTCATCGGCCTCGCCAGATTGACTCCCTCCATTTGCGTGGCTATAGCGCTTGCCTCGAACAGGCCTATCCATATGGGGATGGCCCTCTTTTCTTCCAGATCTTTGAGTATCACTATGGGAGTACTGGTCACGGGATCCATGGCCAGTCCGAACACCTTTACCTCTACCAGCATCTTTCCCTCCCTTACAGTGCGTCTCCTCTCAGGGAGTGCATGTGAGCCCGTACAATCTTGACCCGTACGGTTTCTCCGATCAGATCGGTGCCACCTGCAAAGTTAACGATCTTATTACCCCTTGTTCTGCCTGTGATATCGGCGTCATCGTTCTTGCTGACACCCTCTACCAACACATCCTCAACTCGTCCCTCGATATATCTATTTTTTTCCAGACTGTGCTCCTCCTGAAGGGACTGGAGCCTAGATAACCTCTCATGTTTGACCGCCTCTTCGACCTTCCCGTCGTATCCTTCCGAAGCGGTGCCATGCCGGTCACAATATCTGAAGGAAAAAGTGTTATCAAACCTCACTTTTCCCATAAGGTCAATAGTTTTCTGGAAATCGCTCTCCTTTTCACCCGGGAATCCGACAATCATATCCGAGGTTATGCTTATATCCGGACACGCATCTTTCAGCATATGGACCTTTTCCAGATACTCTTCGACAGTATACCCCCTTTTCATTTTCTTCAACACATAATCGGATCCCGACTGCACGGGCAGATGAATGTGCTCACACACCGTATCAAGGTCGGCAAAACAGGCTGCAAGGTCACCCGAAAGGTCTTTCGGGTGAGACGTGGTGAAACGGATTCTGTTTATCCCGTCTATTTTGTTGATCATCCTTAAGAGTTCTGGAAAATTAACATCTCCGGAGAGTGTAGCTCCGTACGAATTGACATTCTGCCCCAGGAGTGTCACCTCGCTGATGCCGCTTCCGGCAAGAGATTTGATCTCATCAATGATGTCCGAGCTTTGTCTGCTTTCTTCTCTCCCTCTTACGTACGGCACGATACAGTAAGAGCAGAAATTGTTACATCCCTGCATAATCGTTACAAAGGCGCTCACGGATCCAGGGGAAGGAAGGGTCCGGATGCCCAGAGACTGTACCGACCGGCGAAAAGAGGTCTCCACAATCTGAGACCTTCTGTCTCTAATTTCCCCTATTATTTCCGCAAGGCGATGGATGTTATGCGTACCGATGACAAGATCGAGATAGGGGGCCTTTCTGAAAAATCCCCCCCGCAGCTCCTGGGCGAGACACCCCGCCACTCCCATGATCAGGTCCGGGTTTTTTTGCTTTAGCTTTTTCAACCTCCCCAGATGACTGTATACCTTCTGTGCCGCTTTCTCTCTTACGGTGCAGGTGTTTATGATAATAATGTCCGCCCTGCCAACCTCGCTGGCCTTTACATACCCAGCTTCGCCCAAGAGCTGCGCCATCTGCTCCGAGTCATGGACATTCATCTGACAGCCAAAGGTATGAATATAAAACGTTCCGGTGGACATGTGAGAAACCTGAATGGATAAGAGTTAATAATAAAAGGGGGAAATCTGGAGAGACAAGGGCACGACACCTTCTGGAAACAAAATATCTTCGGGCTTCAAAATCAAAAAGAGGGGAGATACACCCCCCTCTTGAATGAAACAACACCTCGCGTCTGGTTTTCCAGACCTGTTTGCGAAAGATACAGGATATCGAGCTATCTATCTGCCTGAGTTTACCCTCTCTTTGAGTTCTTTACCTACCTTAAAAAAGGGAAGCTTCTTGGGGGCCACATGTATGGTCCCGCCTGTCTTGGGATTCCTCCCCGTATAGGAGTCGTAGTCCCTTACGACAAAGCTTCCGAAGCCTCTGATCTCTATTCTGCCCCCACTCTTAAGCTGATTGCTGAAGCCCTTAAAGATCAGGCCTACTATATCCGCGGCCTGCTTCTCCGTTAAGTCTTCTTTTTTGCTCAAGGCATCTATCAATTCCGATTTATTCATAAGACCCCCTATTACCTTCTCAAAATAGACTTAAAAACCCTTGCACATCTCTAGTAGATTATTATCTCTCGGTATTATTTATTTTGGCATTAAAGTCAAGATAATTTTCATTATTTTTCAGATCGGTCCTTTTTATTACGCGTCCCCGAAGAGTCAATCAGGATTTCCACCTCTTTTTTCTGTAGATATCGATATTCACCACCCTGAAGATCACCGAGACTGAGATCGGCGATAGCCGTACGGATCAGTCTCGCCACGGGGTGGTGTATCGAATCGAAAAATCTTCGTATTATCCTGTTCCTCCCCTCAAGGATGGTCATCTCTACCCAGCAGCTTTTTCGGTTGCTCTTTTCCACGGCCGCCCAGACAGGCTTAAAGGTGCCGTCCTCCAGCATGGCACCCTTCCGGATAGTTTCGATATCACCCCGCGTAAGATTACCCTGAACCTTCACCATGTAGGTCTTAGGGACCTTGAATGCCGGATGCTGCACCTTGTATGAAAAGTCGCCGTCATTGGTCATCAGAAGCAGCCCTTCCGAATCGTAATCGAGCCGTCCGACAGGAAAGACCCTCTCCGGCACATCCCGAAGCAGATCGGTAACAATCGGCCTGTCGTGCGGGTCCTTCAGGGTAACAACGTATCCCTGCGGTTTATTCAGCATCAGATACACACGGCTTACCGCGTCCCGCGATATAAGACCCCCGTCAACACGTATCTCATCACGCGCCTCATCGGCCTTTACTCCCGGCTGCGTTACCATCTTGCCGTTCACGCTGACCCGGCCGTCCCGCATCATCTGTTCCGCTGCTCGCCGGGACGCCACACCGCATCTGGCGAGTATCTTTTGAAGTCGTTCTTCCATGCGGGATTATCCTTCCAACTCTTTGAATTCTCTCAGCGTGGGCAGATCTGAAAGAGCCTTGAGACCGAATGTCTCAAGAAATTTCCTGGTTGTTCCATAGATAATGGGTCTGCCCGGGACATTTTTTCTCCCCATTATCCGTACCAGATTTTTCTCCAGCAGTCCCCGCAGGATGCCGCTGACATCGACACCCCTCACCCGTTCTATCTCGGACTTCATAACAGGCTGTCTATAGGCAACTACCGCAAGGGTCTCCATGGCGGCAGGGCTCAGGTCCATCGGCTTCTGTCCCTTCAGTCTCAGCACCCACGTCGTCAGTGCTTCACCGGTCCTGAACTGGTACCCTCCGGCGACCTCCTTCAAGAATATGCCCCCACTTCGCACTTCGTACTCTCGCATGAGATCATCAAGCGCGGAGGAGATCTCTTTTTTTGACACATCCTCCAGGATTCTCTCTATTACAGCCACCGTCACCGGCGCATCAGAGACAAAGACAAGGGCCTCGATGACGGCCTTCAGGTTATCCATCTATCACCCCGCAAGGCGTATTCTGATTGTTCCATAGGGAACAGCCTGATATGCTTTGATTATTCTCAGTTTCATCAATTCAAGAACGGCCAGAAACGTGTATATGAGCCTCCTGCGACTGTCCATTCCCCCTAACAGGTCGGCAAAGGTAAGCTCTCCCCTCTTTTCCAGTTCGTCCACTATATCATTTATCCTGTCGGAGAGTGATATCTTTTCGATATCTATCTCCATGATATCGTGCCGGCCGGTGTCAATACTTATCCTCCGGAAGGCCTCGACAAGCTCAAAGATCCCGATCTCCATGAGAGGCCGCCCATTCCCCTCGATCTCTTCCTCGAAAGCATGATCCCTGCTGAATACATCCCGCCCAAGGATGGTCATCCTGCCCAGGCCCAGTGCCGCCTCCTTAAAGGTCTTGTACTCCAGGAGCTGTCGAACAAGTTCCTCGCGGGGGTCCACGGCCTCCTCCTCTTCCTCATCCTCGCTGGGGGGAAGAAGCATCCTGGATTTGATATGTGTCAACGTGGCGGCAAGTACCAGATACTCCCCGGCAAGGTCGAGGTTGAGGGACTTCATCACGTTGATATATTCCATGTATTGTTTGGTTATAAGGGCAATGGGGATGTCGTATATATCAACTTCGTTCTTCCTGATCAGGTAGAGCAGCAGGTCCAGGGGACCTTCGAATATATCCAGTTTGATCTCATATGCCCTGTCCGTCATATCTTTACGGCTTCCCGTACCTGTTCCATGGTCATACTCGCTATCTTCGAGGCCCTTAGGACGCCATCGGCCATAATCTCCTTCACATCATCCAGATGGTTCAGATAATGATCCTGGCGCTCGTGAATGGGCGCCATTCCTTCCACTATCCGCTGGGCGAGGCGTTTCTTACATTCCACACAGCCAATATCCGCCGTCCTGCAGGCATCCGATATCTCGTCGACCTCTGAGGAGGGCGAGTATATATTGTGAAACGCGAAGGCATTACACACCTCGGGCCGTCCCGGATCTTTCCTCCTCATTCGCTGGGGATCAGTAAACATGGAGGTGATCTTCTGCGTCAAGACATCTCCCCTATCGCGAAGATAGATGGAATTATCGTATGATTTGCTCATCTTCCGTCCATCAAGTCCGAGAAGTTTGGGTACCTCGGCCAACAGGGGTTCGGGAACGGGGAATATCTCCTTCTTGTAGAGGAAATTGAATCTCCTGGCGATCTCACGCGTGAGTTCCACATGGGGAAGCTGATCCACGCCGACGGGAACTCCATAGGCCTTATACATGATGATATCCGCGGCCTGGAGAACAGGATACCCGAGGAAACCAAAGGTCCCTGTATCTTTGTCGGACAATTCTTCCTGCATCTCTTTATATGTCGGATTTCGCTCCAGCCACGAGAGCGGGGTTATCATGGAGAGGATAAGAAACAGTTCGGCATGTTCCGGTACCTCCGACTGGACAAACAGGGTGCTCCTGGCAGGATCCAGTCCCACACTCAGCCAGTCCACAACCATATCCAGGGAGTATGCCTTGATGAGGTCGGTGTCTTTATAGTCGCTCGTCAAGGCGTGCCAGTCGGCGACGAAGTAAAAACAATCATAGGTATCCGTATTCTGAATATCGACCCAATTCGCGAGTGCCCCGTGAAGATTCCCCAGATGTAACCTTCCGGTTGGACGCATGCCGCTCAAGATTCGTTTTTTTTCCACAATATCTCCTCAAAAAATATACAGAATTTTATCACTAAAACAAGAAGTTACGAAAACACAAAAAATAAGATTTGATTTCGTGCTTTGTTTCTTTTCGTGGTTTCGTGATTGTTTTTAATTCTTTTGCCATTTCTGCCTGTCTGCGTGCGACGCACAGGCATTCAAGAACTTTACAACTAAGGGACAAACTTACTAATGCGATCCCGGGTTGTCTCTCTTCCTTTCACTCGACCCCTTGAACCCCGGACCCCTGTCCCGACAAGTCGGGATTGAACCCTTTCGGTAACTACAACTAATCGGGAGATGATCCAAATATTATTACATATCAACTGAAGGGCACCATTCGGGAGGCGAGGCGGTCATATAACCCTCGTTTTCACATATCTCTCACGCGCTTTCACGGTAACGTGAAGCGATCGTATAACAAAAAAGAATGCCCCCTGTCAAACAGCCAATTTTACTTCGTCTATCCTGCGCAAGAGTCTTTTAAGCTCTGTGTGTTTTCCCCCTCTCCGGCTGACAGGAGAAAGGACACCAAGCTCTTCGAGACGCCCTACGATAGGCAGTGGGTCTTCTTCTCTCAATACAAGTTTCAACTCCGAAGCGATCCGGTAACCCGACAACCTTTCGATAAGGCCCGCAGAGACGGCGTCCATGATAAGGGTCTCCGTGGTATCTTCAATCATGAATCCAAAGCGCTTTTCAAAGCGGACGGCACGGAATATCCGCGTAGGGTCATCGACGAAGCTCTTGTCATGGAGGACCCGTATCAATTTGTCCGCTATATCGTCCATCGCCCGGAAGGGATCAAGCAGATCCCCGAAATGCCCGGGGTTCAGACAGGTCGCGAGTGTGTTGATCGAAAAGTCCCTTCGGGACAGATCGTCCTTTATGGAACCGGGCTTCACCAGGGGAAGCGCGGCAGGCCGGTCATAGGTTTCCGTCCGTGCCGTCGCCACATCAACCTTGAAACTACCCGGGAATACCAGGCTTGCCGTCTTGAACCTTTTGTATATGGTAAGGTGTGCGCCCTGATCAGCCGAAAATCTGGATGCGAAAGCGATGCCATCTCCATCTATAACCACATCGGCATCAAGGGTTTCGCGCTGCAGGAACAGGTCCCGTACGAGTCCACCCACGGCATATGCGCAAGAACCCATCTCTTCCGCGCAGACACCCACATCCCTCAAAACAGGCAGGATCGAAAGCCGCCGCAATAAATCATCGATATTCATAAGCACCTTCTACATATCCAGAAGAAGGCCGAAAACTGGAGAAAGTAGAAATGAGTGGGCAAAAAAATGGCCCCTGACTCTAAAGCCAGGGGCCGACGAGATCTTCAATGATCAGAACTTATCAGAAAGTGTCTTGCCTGCCTTGAACTTAATAACATTCTTCGCCTTAATCTCGATCTTTGCTCCCGTCTGGGGGTTACGACCCGTCCGTGCTTTCCTCTTCACTACCGAAAAAGTTCCGAACCCCACGAGGCCAAGTTTGCCGCTCTTTTTGAGCTCTTTGGTTACATTGGCAATATACGAATCCAGAGCTCTTGTGGCCTGAGCCTTCGTTATCCCCGCATCCCCCGCAACTGCTGCTACCAATTCGGCTTTCGTCATCTGTTCCCTCCTCCTCATGTATTTTATGATAATATTTATAAACCAGGTGCCCGTAGCATGGTCTCCCGGCAATGCTTTCCGGCACCATCCCCTCAAACTGACAACATCGCTACATTCTCCCCTAAGAATAACTGCGAGCAGAAATGCCGCAAACCCACATCAGGACAGCAACAGAAGTACTAGAAGCCACTAGCATAAAGAAAATCAACAATCAAGCAAAAACTATAGTAAATCGTTACAACCCCTATAAAAGGTGTCACCGCGAGAAAACCTCCTCACAACCCCCTGCGAAGCCCGCTTTTATACGAAGGCATCTGTTGTACTCCCCGACACCTTTGTTGTATTTGACAAAAACAATTTCTTATGCTAGGAGTCACAGAATAATCATGAAATATTCAGCCCTTATACAGAAGACGGTTGGATGGCTCAAGCTCTCAAGACCGGCGTTTCACCTGGTGGGAGTGTTGCCTTTTATCCTCGGCACCATTCTGGCGTGGAGGCTGGAAGGGATTTTTCACACAGACGTATTCCTTCTGGGGGTACTGGCGGTTATCTCCGTTATGCTCTCTACCTATTACGCCGGCGAGTATTCCGATTACCGGGAAGATGTCATATCCAAGAGTATCTTCAAAAGCAGATTTTCAGGGGGTACGGGGGTCATACAGGAAGGCACCCTCTCGGGGGGAGAGGCGCGCTGCGCGAGTATTATTGCGGCTATAAGCGCCTGCATTATTGGGACAACCCTCCAGTTCGGCCTCGATACGGGGCCATACACGATACCCATGGGAATCCTCGGCATCACTTCGGGATTCTTCTACTCGACTCGACCGGTGCGACTGGTCACCAGAGGAGTCGGGGAAATCTTGATAGGGTTTTGCTACGGCTGGCTCCCGATAGCAACGGCCTTCTATATTCAAACCGGGTACCTGCACCCGCTTGTCAACTGGATGGGGCTCCCCGTCGCGTTCACGATATTCAACGTGATACTTCTCAACGAATTTCACGACTACCAGGCGGATCGGGCAACGGGGAAAAGAAATATCCTCGTGCGCATGGGGATTAAAAGGGGAATTGTGCTCTATGCCCTGGTATCGATCCTCGCATGGGCGTCGCTGTTTTGCGCCATATATGCCGGGGTACCTGCCCGGGCCTTGTATCTGTATATCCCCGTGATTGTGCTCTCGGCACTGGTCACCGGAGGCCTGCTTATGAGAAAGGACAAGGAAAGCACCGCGCTGGAGATGCTGTGCGGGCTCAATATAGCGGTCAATCTCGGAACGACCGCCTCGCTTGCCTTCGCGTTTGTATAGAATTGGTCAGTACAGGAGGGACATGCCTTTAAAAGGGTTACCGCTTCTTCACAAGAAAGTACAGCTCCCCATCTTCCTTCAGAGTCCCAGCCATAATTTCCGCGTCTCGTCCCCTTCCGCAGAACAGATCCACCCGTCCCGGGCCCTTGATCACCCCCCCCGTATCCTGGTTGAGAACAAACCGGGAAAAGGGCTCCCACGATACGATGGTGCCCTTCTCATCTATAACTGGTTTTTTCACCCTGATAAAGGCAAGCGCGCCTTTGGGAAACAGGTTCGCATCCGTGGCTATGGACCTGCCCGGCGTCACCGTCACATTGAGACTCCCCACGGGTCCTTCCTCAACAATACGGAAAAATACATAACTCTCATTACGGCTCAATATATCGAACATCTCGTCGGGATGCCGGCGCAGATACCTCTTGATGCCCTTGAGTGACACCTCAGCCATGGACATCTTTCCCTCCTCTACAAGGATCCTGCCGACACTGCTGTAAGGATGGCCGTTGCTCTGTTCGTAGCTTACCTGGACAAGCTCTCCTCCGGGGAGACTCACAACTCCTGACCCCTGAATCTGCAGAAAAAAGATGTCGATAGGATCGGAGAGCCAGAGGAGTTCAACCCCCCTTCCCTCAAGGCACCCCTTTATATCGATATCCTCACGCGTATAGTAGGGGACAACCCGGCCTTCCTTAATTCTGCCGATGACCCGCTCCCCTTTGTATTTCCCTCTGAAATTTCCAAGGTCTATAACGACGTGATCATCAGGTGTACGGTAGATGGGATAGCGATACTCCTCAGTCCTCTCCAACGACCCGGCAAGGAGCGGTTCATAGTACCCGGTGAAGAGGACTTCCCCCTCGTTCCTTCCGGTACTCCGGTACAGGTCGAAGGTTTCCCGTATTCTTTCAGCCCTCTGTTTGTCTGAATCCGACGTCCTGAGAATCTCCAGAAAATCGCGGAGTGATTCCTTCAACTCCCCCGCTGTGCACACGCGGTCCCCGAACCGGAACTCTCTCGTCTCGGGCAACCGGTTGTAATACTCCAGGCTCCTGTCAATCGCGAGTTCCAGGGACACCCGGTCAAGGTCATCGGCCAGGGGGGGCAACGCCCAGGGGGACGTCGGAACGAGTGGCGCAATCTCCCCCCGCTCCGGTGCTATCAGCGCGCACCCCGCCAGGAAAAATATAAACAGACAACACAGTGTTTTCCTCATATTCATTGGTCCACCAGATGATCCATAGTTTCGGTGGTTAGGTGTACCAGATAGACGGAAAAACATCAACGACATCAGGGAAATAATGTGCGGATTTTACAGTTCGCCTCTCCGCTCAGCCCCCGCAGCCACCACAGTCACCTGAGCAGGTCTGGCAGTCCGGTTCGAGCCCCGTTTCAACAATCTCGACATCGAATACCAGGGTCTTGCCGGCCAGTGGGTGATTGACATCCATCTTAACCACGTCTTCGAGTATCTCCGTAATAATCACCGGTATGGGACGCTCCGACTGATCCGACATCTGGACAACCATACCGACCTCAAGCTTCATATCCTCGGGGACGTTCGCCTTGGGAAAATCGACCACATGATCCTCTCTGCGCTCGCCATAGCCCTCTTTCGGTGTGACGGTTACCGTTTTTTTCTCCCCGGGAATCATGCCCACTACGGCATCGTCAAAGCCCTTTACGAGCTGCCCTGTTCCCACAGTAAATTTAAGGGGCTCGCGTCCCTCTGATGAGTCGAACAGATCGCCGCTCTCAAATTTTCCGGTGTAGTGTACACTTATCGTGTCTCCAGGCGCTACCGCTTTCGTCATAACATGTATCTCCTTAATAGTATCTACTTTCTCAGGTACCAGAAGACCATCACACTCCGCAGGGTACGATGGTCTTCTGTGTACTGCGCATGTATCTAATCCGGATTCCTACGGGCTCAGCCGCCGGATTTATCCGCCGATGGCCCCGATTACAATGGCACATGCTTCGATGTCAAGACATATTATGTCAACCGTGGAAGCGGTTCCGTTGTGATCCCTTGATTACGCGCCGGACAAAACCGGTAATCAGGATAAGGATCAGGAGCATGGCGAGAAGGGAACCGAAGGCGATCCAGGTCACATATGTCCCCCGCTTCAGCAGTTTGAAGGGGTTCCAGCTGGCCTCGACAAGTTGGCGTCCCAGTGTGCCCCGGTATCTCTCCGGGATATCCGGGACCCCGTCCCCCGTGGTGTCGGGAAATGATCGGAAATACTCCAGGAGCCCCTTATACTCCTTGAGTTCCTGAATTCCGGGCATCTGTTTGTCCGCGTCGACTCGAACGGTTTTCAAATCAGAGATGGGGTTTCCGTTTCGGTCCTTCGGAATGATATCCAGGACATGCCAGGTGAAATTCCCCACAATTTTCAGAAAGGTGGCATTGTAGATGTCGGCGGCAACCCTGATAAGCCGCTTGTTTGAAGCCGAGTAGTCCAGGCGTGTGTATCCCCTCTGTTCGTCACCGAGCCATATCTCAGTTACGCGGTCAAAGATCATCCGGTGAGGATTGTACGAGAATCTGATCCCGGAGGTCTGGAGGTAATAGTCGGGGCCCTTCAGGGGATAGATGCTGGTCAGTACCTCCAGGGCCTTTTTCACCTCCGCGGGATAGATATAAAACGATATCAGGGGATACCCCATGGACGACCGATCATCAAATCCGATCCCCAGCGGGATAGCGCGAAATGCATCGCAGACGGCAATATTCCCTGTCTTCCCTCCTTCGATGGCATCGCGGATAACCCCGTTGCTGACCACCCCCACCTCCACCCGGGGAGCCGGGTCATCCGGATCGGAGTCATGCCTGTTGATGTACCAAAGAATCGAATCGGCGATGAGGTTCCCCAGGTTGGATTCATCCTCCTTGATCTCAAGAGTGAAAGGGGTGTGTGCGATGATCTGGCGAAATCCGAGCCCCTTCTCCGCCAGAAACTCTTCTCCGATACGGGATTCAAAGACATCGATCATGCCGGCAATCCGGGGATCGCCTCTTATGGAATCGTTAATATCAACGAGGCGATATTTCTCCAGGGATACTATCCCCTCCTCCCAGGTGATGTCCATCACACCCACCTGTCTCCCATAGGACCAGGCCTGGACAATGATGGTATTATTCACCATGCGGACATCGGTCTTCGTATGGGTGTGGCCACTGATGATGATATCGATCCCCGGAACCTCTCGTGCCAGGACCTCGTCCTCGGATCGTTCGGGATCGTCGGAAAGACCGCTGTGCGACAGGCAGATCACGATGTCCGCCCTTTCCTCTCCGCGGAGCCTTTCAACCATCCTGTGCGCCGCGATGGCTGGATCCTCAAAGGTCACAGGTGGGGCAAAGGGGGCCACCTCGACTGCATTCCTTCCCATGAGACCGAAGATCCCGATTCGGATGCCATCCTTTTCGATTATCCGGTACGGTTGTACAACTCCCCGGGCAAAGACCCGTTCCAAATCGTCATCGGCTGCGCTCTCCCGACTGAAGACCGCATTAGAAGAGACTATCGACGGAATCCGGCCGGAGCGTTCAGCCGACAGGAGGATACGCGCCAGGCCTGCGGGTTTGAGATCAAATTCGTGATTTCCGAGGGTGACGACATCATACCCCATCGCCCCCATCAGTCTGAGTTCAAAGGCCTCCTCGCGGCTCAGCATGTGGAAGAGCGAACCCATCAGAAAATCACCGGCATCCAGGACCAGGACCGGGTTGGTTCGATCGCGTTTCACCTCGGCGATAACCCCGGCTATCCGGGCCCATCCACCGACGGTTGCATCATCGCCCGTCTCCAGAGGGGTGTAATCGATATTGGGCGAGAAGCCCAGGAGGTGTGAATGCAGATCATTCGAATGGACTATGGTTATCGTTTTCCCGGTCGCACACAGGGGTTGGACCAGAAACACTACCAGTACCATCAGACAAAAAACTCGCGGTGACTTCATTGAGTGCGTACCTCCTCTCGGGCAACCTCCTGGCGGAGGGTACCGTTGCAGACGGATTCGCCGCCAGATACCGGGTAGGGTTCGGCGGCCCGCCGTAACAAATAAAGGTGGTGCTGATAAGATACCTGCAGGGCCCTCGCCGCCTCTTCGGGCGATTCGAAGAGGGGGACCTGGTACTTTTCTCGATACGATACCGTCCTGTACACGGCATTGGGGGTATAGATCGCCGCGGGTTTTCGGTAGTGGTGGCACTTCTTGACCAGTTCCCCTATCGCATCGATAATCATGGGATGCCAGAGACTGGGGATCGGGAGCAGTCCGTCAACCTCGTCCGAGGAGAGGAGAATATCGAATATATCCATAAAAGTCTGCATGGAGAGGGCGGGTCCCAAGTCTATGGGATTCGAGACATTAAAAATCTGACCCGTCCTGCTCAACTTCTCCTGGGTCTCGGGTGACAGGCGCGCCATCTCCAGACCGGCATCGACCAGCAGGTCTGCCGTAATTCCGCCGAATGCGCCCGAATTGGTAAAGACGGCTATCCTCCTTCCCCGAAGGGGGGGCATGTTCGTAAATATCTTCGGCAGGGAATGCAGCTCGGAGATGGAATTGACCCGGATAATCCCCGCCTGTCTGCAGACACCCTCGAAGATGGCATCATTGTTAGCCATACCCGCCGTGTGCGACTGGGCTGCCAGCGAGCCCTCGTCCGTCCTGCCCACCTTAAAGACAAAAATCGGTTTTCTTACGTCCCGTGCCGCATCGAGAAACTTCCGGCCATGCTGGATATTTTCAAGATACATGCCGATAACTTCCGTAGTGTCATCTCTATCCAGGTACTCGATCATATCCGCTTCATCGACATCGGACTTGTTTCCGATGCTGATCGCCTTGTTGGCTTTTACCACATCCTTCACCAAAGACTCCAGCACAACCGCAACTATCCCGCCACTCTGTATAATGTAAGATACGCTCCCCGGTTCCGACATGAATGCATCGAAGCTATCTTCAAAAATGCCGTAAAAACAACAGAACTGGTTGCGGGCATTGAGCACCCCCAGGCAATTGGGACCCATGATCCTGATCCCGTATTCCCTCGCCGTCTCGCTGATCTCCCGCTGCATGGCCCTGCCCCGCTCTCCCCCCTCGGAAAAACCGGCGCTCTCTATAACGATATACCCAATGCCCTTATCCCCGCACTGTTTCACGAAGGAAGGAACAACCTCGGCGGGGGTGATAATAACCGCGAGATCCACGTCACCAGGGATATCCATCACGGAGACAAAACCCTCACACCCGTGAACGGACTCCCCCTTCCGATTGACGGCATACACCCGCCCACTAAACGATGAATACTCATGAAGAGTCTTGCAGATCGTCGCCCCGAGATTGAAAGGAGAATTAGAAGCCCCTATTATCGCTACCGATTCAGGATCAAAAAACGTGTCCACACTCCCCCCCTTGTCTTTTCTTTTAATAATTTCAACCGCTATATTTTTTGGTAAAATATATTACATCAAAACTCATGTCAAGGCCCTTCCCGATCTAAAATGATTTTCTCCCTGACAGCGGCACAGGCGGAGGCTCGGTCTGCTCCTGTTTTTCATAGGACATTGTTTTTCTGGAGGTCTGACAAGCGGACGGCGACAGGTATTACGGGGAACCGCGCTCCAAAAAGATGGCCTGTCGTATGGAAAGAAAGAGACACACAGCGGGTGACAGCCGCGCCCTAGAGCTCTATAATCATGGCAATTTCATCACAGAAGTCGGGATACTTTGGACATTTAAAGCAATCTGACCACACCTTTTCGGGAAGCTTGGACTTGTCGGTGATGACAAACCCGAGGATCTTGAAGAATTCGGTCTGATAGGTAAGGGTGAATATCCTCAGCAGATCGAGCGTTATCGCTTCGGAGATACACGCCTCCACGAGTTTTCTGCCGATACCCGATCTCCTGTTTTCACCTCTTACGTACAGGGACCGTACCTCAGCCAGGTTTTCCCAGAAGATATGCATGGCACAGAAACCGACAAGAGAGCCCTCATCGTCGAGATATACAAAAAAATCCCGCAAACCGCCGTACAGATCCATCAGCGACCGCGGGAGCATCTCCCCCTTGTTTGAAGAGAAATTGATCATCTGATGGATTATCTTTGCGTCGCTTACCTTTGCCTTTCGCAGCATCTTCTACACCCGCCCTTAAATTTTCGTGCACTCTCTTATTGTCTCGATATTTTCAGCATCTCGGATGCGTGCTGTCTGGTCTTCTCCGTCATCTCGACACCGCTCAGCATCCGTGTAATCTCATCGAGGCGCCCCTCCTCCGAAAGGAGATCCATGCCGGCATTGGTCCGCTCACCCTGCACCTTCTTGGAGACAAGGAAGTGTGTGTCTCCGAAACAGGCTATCTGTGGAAGATGAGTGATACAGATAACCTGATGGTGCCGGGACACATCCTTCAACTTCTTCCCCACAACCTCCGCCGCCGCGCCCCCTATTCCGCTGTCCACCTCGTCAAACACGACCGTGCCGACCGCGCCGGTCCCCGCCAGGACCTTTTTCACGGCGAGGACTATCCGCGACAGCTCCCCCCCGGAGGCGATGCGGTTCAAGGGCAGCAGGTCCTCCCCGATGTTGGTAGACAGGTAAAACTCAACCTCGTCCATCCCCTTCGGGTTCAGGGAAGAGATATCCCCATCTCCGGGAGGGCTCGCGAACCTCACCTCGAAGACCGTATCAGCCATCCTCATCGAGTGGATCTCGTCCTCTATCGTCTCTTTTAGCGTTGCAGCGGCTTCTCTCCTCCGTGCGGACAGATCTCCCGCCTTTTCCAGGAGGATTTCTTCCCTCCGGCCGATCTCATCGGAGAGGCGGGCGATCTCCTCCCCCAGATAGGCGATTCCTTCCAGTTCCTCTGCGACTTCTTCCTTCCTTTGCAGGATACCTTCAATCGTCGCTCCATACTTGCGCTTGAGTTTTCCCAGGTATTCAAGCCGGTCATCGATTGCCTCGAGCCTCGCCGGGTCAAAGGTTATACCCTTCACGTAATCCCGGAGCACGAAGGAGATTTCCTCAAGATTGAAGAATACCGACTCCAGATCCTCCGCCGAGACCTTCAGGCCGGCATCTATCTTCCGTATCTCCTTGATATCGTCGACAACGCCACCCAACCGCTCCAGGAGCGAACCCTCGGCTGCGTACAGGGCGTCATGCGCCCGGGTCGCATATTCATCGAGCTTCTGTGCGTTGCCCAGAATCCTCTTTTCATCCTGGAGAGCTGTGTCTTCGCCAATCTTCACATCGCTCCCTTCAATCTCATCCAGCTGGAACCGGAGCAGTTCTTCCCTCTGAAGCTTCTCATTATTCCTGGTCTCCAGTTCACCCAGTTTCTTTTTCAATCCCTGCCAGTCAGCGTAGAGGTCGTAGAACTCGGCTCGAAGCGACGTCAGAGCGCCGAAGGTATCCAGGATGTCAATGTGGTTATCGACGTCCAAAAGGACCTGATGCTCGCGCTGACCACAGATATTGACAAGCAGCTCTCCGAGCGATGCGAGCATCCCCAGGGTTGCCGAGCTTCCATTGATATAAATTTTGTTGCGCCCTTCCCTCGACACCACTCTTTTGAGGAGCAATTCGTCGCCTTCGTTCATCCCGGCCTCTTCCAGCTTTTTCCGCACCTCTTCGTTCCCGCTCACGTCAAAGAGTGCCTCAACGACTGCAGAGTCCGCGGACGAGCGTACAAGATCACTCGAAGCCCGGTCCCCCAGGAGGAGGCTCACCGCGCCGATGATGATCGATTTGCCGGCACCCGTCTCCCCGGACAGCATGTTCAGCCCCCCGGTAAAAGAGACATTCAGCTCATCGATGATGGCAAAATTCCGTATGTTCAGTTCCGTTAGCATCTTACCCGGGCAATCCGCCCCACCCCAGCTTGGTTCGCAGGATCTCCAGATAATCGCGATGAGGAGATTCTACAAGATTTATGTGGTATTTTGATTTTTGTATACCCACCCTGTCCCCCGACTTCAGTATAAAGAGGTCCTGCCCGTCCAGTGTCACGGACGCCTCCCCCTCTTTTGTCCATACGATCACCTCTATGACGGACTCGGGAGGGAGCACGATAGGTCTGTTTGTCAGGGTGTGCGGGCATATGGGATTAATAATAATAGAGTTGAGTTCCGGCAGGACGATGGGACCCCCCGAAGAGAGGGAATAGGCGGTGGAACCGGTAGGGGTAGATATGATAAGACCGTCCGCCTTGAAGGTGCTCAGATACTTTCCGTCAACAAAGGTCTCCAGGTTGACCATCCGGGACAGATTTCCCCGGTTGATGACAACGTCATTGAGGGCCGGATGCTGCGCGCCTTCCACGGATACGTCCAACATCATCCTCTGAGATGTGCTGTACTTTCCATCAAGGACAAGCTCCATGGCGCCGAGCATCTCGTCCAGATTGATCACCGTCATAAAACCAAAAGCACCCATATTGATCCCAAGAATGGGCACATCAGACCCCATCGCGAGGCGCGCCGCCATGAGGAGTGTACCGTCACCTCCAAAGACAACCAGCATATCCACCGCGGATGCCAGATCATTCCCGGAAACCCCGGGCATATCCGTTTTGGCCGCTATTTCTTCTTCGAAGAGAACCTCGACTTCCCTTTCGGAGAGCCACCCGGCAAGCCGCAGCGCATGCTCGGGTGCCTTTTCCTTGCTGCTGTTCGCTATAATTCCTACCCTTCTTATATCCATAAAGATCTCCGCATCTTATTCGGCACAGGCTATTGAAATCCTTGCAGGTAACTACCACAAAAACGGGGAGGTGTCCAT
>CAYXUH010000026.1:0-14135 GCA_964468685.1 uncultured Syntrophaceae bacterium
GTGACGAGGGTCTTCACCCCCCCCGACGCCAGACCGGCTGACACCCCCGAAGAGGTGTCCTGTGAATGGCAGATTGTGATCGACGAGTCATAACAGCGTGCCGGAGGCTTAAACGCACGGACCGTTTTTTCCACGGCCGGAAAATTGGTTCTATCAGCCCGATCCCTCGGTCATCGATTGTTTCCACGAGGAGTAGCGCGCCATATAGCCCAAGCTCCTGACGGCCTTCCGCGTGGTGGCATAGAAAGGGATGCCATGCGATTCTGCCAGGGTGGCAAATTCATCCACCAGTTTTCGCGATGTTCCGTACGACCATGCCGTGACCGGTTTGGCCCTGAAGGCGCCGATATGTTTCAGTAACCCGTCGTAGTATTTTGGTTTGAGTGCGTGAGATACATAGGTGTTGACGTATATACAGTCGATGTTCTCGTCGGCCGCGAGAATATCGAAGGACTTCCGGTATATGTTGAGTATCTCAGGCCCTGCCGAGGCCGAGGCCGGGCCTACATCAATGGGGTGCCCGCTCAGCGAAGGGTCAACCCGGGCGAGCGATCTTCTGCTTTGCTCATTCAGTGCCCCGAGGGTAAGTCCTGCGGCCTCCGCTGCATCGATACACTGTATACCGATGGCCCCGGAGAAGGTAATAACGCCGAGGCGATTTCCCCGCGGTAGGGGGTACCGGAGAAAGGGGGTGGCGCAGTCCCGGAGGTCCTCATACTCCTCCACCCGGATGATCCCCGACTGGTTGAAGAGTCCCCGGTAGAGGGTTTCATTTCCCGCCATGGAACCCGTGTGCGAGGCCATCGCCGTCGCGGCTTCCGGGGATGTGCCCGGCTTGAGGCAGAGGATCGGTTTTTTCAGAGAGACACGCCGCGCCGCTTCCTTCAGTGCACGCGGGCGTCGTGAATGCTCGATGTACATGGAGATAACAGCCGTGCCGTCGTCCGCTCCCAGGTATTCCAGACAGTCCGTTTCGTCGACATCGCTCATGTTTCCCAGATCGATAACCTTGTTGACGCCCGGGTGATATTCGTTCCATGCCATGGCCTGTGGACTGTACATTCCCGTCTGGGAGATCACGGAAAGGGTGCCCGCGCCGTTATAATCGTACCCTCTGTCGTAGGGAACGGTGCTGATCGCGTCTGCCGCGTTGAAGATGCCGACGGTGTTTGGTCCTATGACTCGCATGCCGTAGGATACCGCGATTTCAAGAAGTTCTTCTTGCCGTTTTTGTCCCTCCGGGCCGGTCTCGCCGAAGCCGTCCGAGACGACGATAACAGATCTCACCCCTTTCTGGCCGCACTGATGGAGAATGGCGGGGACATTTCGGTAGGAGGTGACGATTACCGCCAACTCCGGTATTGCATCGATATCCTGTAGTGCTCTGTATACCTTGGTTCCATATACCGTGTTCGCCGAGGGGTGAATGGGATAGATCGGCCCCCGGTATCCCCCCTTCAGCAGGTCGCTTATGATGACACCGGCACCGAAAAACTCGTTTTCCCGCATACTCCCGAAGAGCGCGATACTTCCCGGAGCCAGAAACCCATTGAGCACATGTTCCTTTTTCATCCTGTTTGATTGCTCCCCCGTCGTTTGTCCCTACCGCTATGGTGCAGCAGGAGAACGCATAGTAAACGGTTCATTTAGGAAGGTCAAGCTGGGATCGTGATGCGTGAAAACTGTGTCCCTGCTCAGTGTACTGATCAACGAAAAATCCAGGTAATTATATCACCGTATATCCTTTGAAAAAGATCGGGGCGATGTGCGGGATAAGAGGTGGTTATACGTTCCCAGAGTCCGACCGGCGGGGCAGTTGCCTGATCACACAGTGACATCACGGCAGGGTCAGAAAAACAGGTCGACAGGATACGGGCGTCCATGGAGGAATCCGTATACTCGCCGGTGGGTGACAAGCCGTTCGCGAGGAAGGTGTCCGTAATGGATTCCCTGGTTGTTCTGCCGGGAGAAGACGGATAGGATATATTGGCCACGATGCGCCTGAAGGCGACCTGCGGGAAGCGGCCTTGTGTACTCAATTCCCGTTTGAAACCCAGCATCATCTTCAAATAGCCCGCCCTGTTCAGGGAGGGAGTCTTTGAATCGTACAGTACAAAGAGTTGGCACATGACCGCCCACGCAGTGCTCCGCCGCCCGCCAAAGATGACCGGTAGGTCACGGTGTGTGATCTCCCGGTTGAGGGAGTCAAAGAGAGGGATCAGATCGTTCTCGGCCCTTTGTCGAACCTCCTTCGCGATCAGTTGCCAGAACGAAGAGTCCTGTATATAGCGGAATAAATCCATCACAAAGCTCGCTTTCCGGGATGTCATACCTCCAGGCGGCACTGTGAGTCAAGGGGGGAATGCTGCGCGAGATCTGATATCCCCCTATCCGCCGACATTGGCTATTGGATATCCGTTACTACCATATTTTATTTGGATCCAAAAGAGTTGGTAGGATCATAAGGATTCAAAGGGTCAAGGGTTCTGATGGAATAATTAAGAATTATAAATGGTTAAAGGTTTGGCAAAGGTCCTGCCAACCTTGTTTAGGAATTTGCAAAGCACTCGACTCCCTGAATTCTTGAACCCTCGAACCCTTTGCATTAACTAATTGGGAGAAGAACCTCATATTTTAAAGATCGGTTGCCTTTTGCCGCTTTTTAGAATAAAATCAGCACTACTCACGCTTACACTGTCCGAAAGTGCAATGGTTTCGGCAACTCCATACTCGCGGAACGTAAAACAGTTTATTTTATGGATCTCACCACCGGCGAACAGATTGTGCTTTGCCAAGGAGGTTCTGATATGGGGGATGCCTACAAGGCAGTCAAGATCAGTGATCATGTCTACTGGGTAGGTGCAATCGATTGGGGCATACGGGATTTTCACGGGTATACCACCAGGCACGGGAGCACCTATAACGCCTATCTCATTCTTGCCGACAAGATCACACTGATTGATACGGTAAGAGCGCCCTTCAGGGATGAACTCCTGTCCCGGATAGCATCCGTCGTGGACCCCAAGGATATAGACTACATCGTATCCAATCATGCGGAGATGGATCATTCCGGCTCCCTGAGCCTGGTCATAGAGGAGATTAAACCGAAAAAGGTGTTCGCGTCCGTCATGGGAACGAAGGCCCTGAAGGAGCATTTCGGTCTGGAAGGCATCCTCCCCCTCAAGAGCGGAGACACCTTAAGCCTGGGGAACCTGCGGCTCGCCTTTATGGAGACGCCCATGCTGCACTGGCCCGACAGTATGTTCAGCTACCTGGAGGAGGACCGGCTCCTCTTCTCCCAGGATGCCTTCGGCATGCATCTGGCGTCCGCTGAACGGTTTGCTGACCGGATCGACCCGGCCATCCTCGATTATGAGGCGGCTACTTACTATGCCAATATCCTTATGCCATACTCGCCGCAGGTACTGAAGCTCCTTGAGGATGTAAAAAAATCCGGACTCGATATCCGGATCGTCGCGCCGGATCACGGTCCGGTCCGACGGAGAAAGATAGGAGCCATCATCGAGTCATATGCGCAGTGGGCACGGCAGAGACCCTCGAAGAAGGCCATCGTCCTCTATGACACGATGTGGCACAGCACGGAGCTAATGGCCAGGGCGATAGAGGAGGGGCTTGTAGCGGGGGGCGCGCGGGTGAAGGTCATGTCGATGCACTCCTCACACCGCAGCGACGCGGCCTATGAAATACTTGACGCGGGGGCCCTCGTGGCCGGATCTCCAACCCTGAACAACAATCTCTTCCCCACTATGGCCGATGTCCTGACCTACCTGAAAGGGCTGAGGCCTCAGAATCTGATAGGCGCTGCCTTCGGCTCCTACGGCTGGAGCGGGGAGTCTCCCCAGCAGATTGGCGACATGCTGACGGGGATGAAGGTAGAACTGGTGGCCGAACCCCTGAAGGTGAAGTATGTGCCGGATGGCGATGATCTCAAACGCTGCGTTGCGCTTGGCAGGAAAGTGGCAAAAAAACTCAAGGAGGCTGTAAGACATGGATAATTCGTTGGACACCAAGGCTCTCTGGGATATCTCCTACGGTCTGTATCTGGTCACGTCGGTGTCGGGAGAAAAAATGAACGGGCAGATCGTCAATTCGATCATCCAGGTCTGTGCGGAAAAACCGAGTATTGCGGTGAGTATCAACAAGGACAATCTCACCCATGAGTACATTACAAAGAGCGACGTCCTGGCCGTCTCCGTCCTCGAAGAGGACACACCGATGACCTTTATCGGCCAGTTCGGTTTCAAGACCGGAAGGGACGAGGACAAGTTTTCAGAGATAGCGTACGAAACAGGCAGGACGGGCTGCCCCATCGTAACCGAACATGCCCTCTCCTGTTTTGAGGGAAAGGTGATAGGGAGCGCCGATGCCGGAACGCACACGGTCTTTATCGTCGAGATTACAGAGGCGAAGGTCCTGAAAAAGGGAAACCCTCTGACCTATGCTTACTATCAGCGGGTCAAAAAGGGAAAGGCGCCCAAGAATGCACCCACCTACAAGGGAGGCGCGGTTGAAACAAAAGGGGTGGAGGAAACACGAAAGGAGACGGGTATGCAGAAATATGTGTGTGGAGTGTGCGGCTATGTCTACGATCCCAAGAAGGGGGACAAGGAAGCGGGGATACCCCCCGGGACCGCCTTTGAGGATCTGCCCGATGATTGGGACTGTCCGGTATGCGGCGCGGCGAAGGATGAGTTTGAGCCGGAGTGATCGAGGAGGATGGTGTGGATGATGCGTTGAGAGAGGCTATTCGTCAGGCATATGTCGGCGAGGCCAAGGCGGTCTTACGGCTGAAGGCCTTCGCGAAACAGGCCGATGAGGAAGGGTATCCCCAACTGGCCAGGCTGTTCAGGGTGATATCTTTCTCCGAAGAGATCCACGGAAGGCGCGCCCTTCGCCTGCTGAGGGATGTCGGAACGACCGAGGCAAACCTTAAGGAGTCCTTTGAATCCGAGGAGAAGGTTGCGGGGGTGGCATACGGTAAATTTGTAAAGATAGCGGAAGAGGCCGGCGACAGGGCTTCGGCACTTTATTTCAGACAGTCGAAGGACGTGGAGGATATACACGCGAAGCTCTATAAGGAGGCGATGGACGATCTCCTCGAGGAGCGGGAGACGGCGTACTATGTGTGTACGGTCTGCGGCTATGTCTCCGACGGAGGGGTGCCAGACCAGTGCCCGATCTGCGGGGTAGCGAAGGGAAAATTTGAAAGTTTTAACGAGGAAAAAGGAGGACGACATGGGGAGTCAGTTTGAGGCAGGTGATGTTTTTCAAATTGCTATGAGAATAGAAGAAAATGGGGCTAGTTTCTATCGGTATGCGGTTCAGGTTGCGAAGGAAGAAAAGGCGAAGGAGATGTTTGGCTGGCTTGCCGATGCTGAGGATACGCACAGGGTCCTCTTTCAGGAGATGTTTTCCAAGATAGAAACCCACGCGCCCCCGGAGACCTATCCCGGAGAATACGGCACGTATCTCCATCATTATGCCGACAACAATCTTATCTTCAAGAGGGAAGTGATGGATGCCAAGATGTCCAAGATCACCGATACCCTCTCCGCTATCGATTTTGCGATCGACCGCGAGGTGGATTCCATTTTGTACTACCATGAGATAAAAGGGTTTATCTCCAAGGATCAACATGAATCCATTGACAAGATCATCAACGAAGAGAGGAGACACTTTAAGGTCCTCTCGAAGATGAGGGAAGAATACTCCTAGAAGGAGGGAACGAGATGCCGGAGAGACACCAGATCTATAAGTGTGAGATGTGCGGAAACATCGTTGAGGTGATGCACGGGGGCAAGGGAGAGCTGGTATGCTGCGGGAAGCCGATGAAGCTGTTCAAAGAGGGAGCGGTTGACGCGGCCCTGGAGAAACATGTCCCTGTCATAGAGAAGATAGAGGGTGGTTTCAGAGTCAAAATAGGCGAGGTCCTGCATCCGATGGAGGAAAAACACTACATCGAGTGGATTGAGGCCACCGCCGGTGAAAGGGTGTACAAACGATTCCTCAAGCCGGGCGATCTTCCGGAGGCGGAGTTCTGTATCGATGCCGATCAGATAACAGCCCGTGAATACTGTAATATCCATGGCCTGTGGAAAAAATAACACTGTCGCCCGGGGTGGTGGGTCTCTACCCCCCCCTGCTTCCGTCCAGCCTGGATAAGGCCTTCAGCCTGACGGTTCATAGCTCCGTGTCCAACCCCATGACACTGAAATCATGCTGGGTGTGGTCCTGATTTTTGTCCCGATCATCGCTACGTATCAGGAGTGGGTGTGCCGGTTTTTCTGGGGTAAGGTAGACGGTCGGGCGTCTGCGAAGCATTGAGCTGACATAGCACGTAACGTGACAGAAAGGAGTGTATAATGAAAGGTAAGAGTGGGCGGTTGAATGCACTGAAGGTTGCCCTGGAGAACGAGCAGAGGGAACGGGAATTTTATATCGAAAACGCCAGGAGGACGAAAAACCCCCTGGGCAGGGCCATGTTTGAACAGATAGCGGATGATGAACTGGAACACTACGAGAGGCTGAAGGAGCTTCATAAGCGGTGGGAGAAGGAGGAAAAGTGGCCGGATACGGTCCGGCTTGCCGTCAGAAAGAGCACGGTCAGAGATCTGTTCACAAAGACTGTCGGCGAAAGCGGCGATATGCCCCCCGGCGATGACGATGACGTAAAGGCGATCCGGATCGCCATCGATTTCGAGGCGCGGGGGATACAACACTATGCCGACCTGAGGGACGGCTCGTCCGATGCGAACGAGAGGGCCTTCTTTGATCTCCTCAGCTCCATGGAACGGGAGCACTATCTGTCTCTGAAGGATAGCGAAGAATTCCTGACGGATCCCGTCTCCTGGTACCGGAGAACGGAGTCTCCCGGGCTTGACGGGGCCTGATACGGGATGTGCGTAAAAATTGTGTAACAGAAAGAGATAACAACAGAAAAGAGGGAAGAGATGAAAAGGTTTGTTCAATGTGTGGTGGTAGCGGTTGTCGTTATCTCATCCCTGTACGCCTCGGCGGCACAGCCGCCGACAAGTGGAGATGTCATGCCGGCCCTGAAACTTGTTGTCCCGGCGGAACGTGAACACAGGGCATACCTTGGCCTGCCCTCCGGAGATTTCTTTGAGGTAGAGCAGGTCAAGACCGACGTGGTCATTCTTGAGATCATGAGCATGTACTGTCCCTTCTGCCAGAAGGAAGCGCCCAACCTTAACGAGCTGTACCGGCTGATAGAAGGTAACCCGAAGCTGAAGGGGAGGATAAAGCTGATAGGGATCGGGGCGGGGAATTCTCCCTATGAGCTGAAGGTGTTCAGGGAGAAGTACCAGGTTCCGTTCCCCCTCACCCCGGACAGGGATTTTCAGACCCACCTATCCCTGGGGGAGGTCAGGACGCCCTATTTCATAGGGGTCAGGATCGAAAAGGGCGCCGCCCGGGTTTTCTATTCCAAGCTGGGAGGGTTTGAAGATGCGGGCGTATTTCTGGAGGAAATCCTCCGATTGTCCGGTCTGAAATAGAGGGGGTGAACGCGTGAAGATATACAAGGCTTTTTTGGTGTCGTTGGTGGTGGTCCTGTCCGGTGCGGTAAGCGCATATGGTCTGTCGGAGGCCTTTAAGGGGAATATCTATCAGACCGGGAAGCTCAAGCCCACGGACAGTGTCCTGCGTGTCAAGGTGGGAGAAAGATCCCCCGATTTCACGCTTCCCTCAATTTCGGGGGAGAGGGTGACCCTCTCGCAATATCGTGGAAAGAAGCACGTCGTGATCTCCTTTGTCCCCGCCGCTTGGACCCCTGTTTGTTCCGATCAATGGCCGGGGTACGCCATCCTTCAGGACCTGTTTGACCAACATGATGCCGTGCTCCTCGGGATTACCGTGGACAATATCCCGACCCTCTTCGCGTGGACAAATCAGATGGGGAAGCTCTGGTTCCCGGTTCTCTCCGATTTCTGGCCCCATGGGAAGGTCGCCGATACCTTCGGCGTACTTCGTTCCGACGGGACGGCGGAGCGGGCGATTATTATCATCGATAAGAGTGGAACCATTCGGTATATCGACGTGAATGACATCAACAAACGACCATTCCTCGAGTCGATCGTGGAGGAGCTTGAGAAACTGAAGGGGTGAGGACCATAGCCCCATCGGTACACCTCTTTCATGAATAAGGGCTCCGCCCCCTTGACAACCGGGAAGGGGTAGCTATATTACGAAACATTAATATATAATTATCCTTATATAGAAGGGATATGTGAGAGGTGTGGACTACGGGAAGGTGTCTGATTTTTTCAAAACATTGGGGAATCCCACCCGGCTCCGGATCGTGAAAGAGCTGTCGGGGGGTGAACAATGTGTAGGTGCGATGGAGGACAAGGTGCAGACGAGTCAGGCACGGGTTTCGCAGCACCTTATGATCCTCAAAAAACAGGGTATTGTTGCCTGTCGCAAGGAAAAAAATATGAGGTGCTATTATTTGAAGACCCCTGAGTTTGTGAAAAAAGTTCTGGTCCTGATAGAGGATGAGGAACAGCGGCGCGGTGTCGAATAAGATATGAGGCAAAGCGGAATTCGTTCGGTTGTGGTTTTACTTTCTTTCCGGTGCCGCCGGTAAGAAATAATAAAATGAGGAGGAAAAAGATGGGAGCATTTGCAGATAATCCGGATAGTCCGGTTGTGGTGACCGATGGCACGATTGATGAGGCGATAGCGAAGTATCCCCTGCTGCTTGTCGACTGCTGGGCGGAGTGGTGTGGTCCGTGCAAGGTGATGGGTCCGGTCCTTGATAAACTGGCGAAAGACCACCAGGGAGATATCGTCTTCGCCAAGCTTGATGTGGACAGTAATAACCAGACCGCAGCGAGGTTCGGTATCCGGTCCATACCCGATCTGCTGGTCTTCAAAAACGGAGAGAAGGTGGGCGATATTATCGGTTCCATGCCTGAACAGATGTTGATGGACAAGATAAACGCGTACCGGTAATCGGCCGGGGGCCTCGTGGGTGTGGTGACGAGGTCACACAATTGGATGTTTCCCGATGGAAGGAGGATGGTACAGACATGTCAGACTTCTCAAGAAGGGAATTTCTGAAGCGTTCCGTTGCCTCCGGCGTGGCAGGGGGGCTCGTCCTGACCGGACTGAACAGGTCAGCCGAGGCATCCGGGGCCCGTGACGTCGGGACGGTGATCGATTTGACCCGGTGCGACGGGTGCAGGGATCTGCAAACGCCTGCGTGTGTCACCTCTTGCCGTGACAAGAATGAAAGCCGTTTTCCCGAACCGATAAAAGATATAGAAAATTACTGGCCGCAGAAGAAGAAGGAGGACTGGTCAAAAAAGAGGGAGATTACCGACCGGCTGACGCCGTATAACTGGACCTTTGTCTAGGAGGTGGCTGTGGAACATGAGGGCAGGGACCATACGCTATATATTCAGAGGCGGTGCATGCACTGCGATAATCCGCCCTGCGCCGATCTCTGCCCCTTCAGCGTGCTGCACAAGATGCCGGAAGGCCCCGTTGTTATTGACCAGGACCTGTGCTTCGGAGGGGCAAAGTGCCGCACTGTCTGCCCCTGGGGTATCCCCGCCCGTCAGGCGGGCGTGGGGATATATCTGAATATTGCTCCGACCTTTGCCGGGGGGGGCGTAATGTATAAATGCGACCTCTGTTACGACCGGGTCAAGGCGGGGGGAATACCTGCCTGTGTGGAGGCGTGTCCCCGCAATGCCATATCCTTTGGGGGCAAGGAGGAGATGCGTACCCTTGCCCATGGGCGGGCGGAAGAAATAGGAGGGTACCTCTACGGTGAGCGGGAAAACGGCGGGACGTCCACCTTCTATGTATCCCCGGTGCCCTTTGAGAAGATCCATGCCGCGCTCTTGAAACAGAAGACGAAGCAGGCCAAACCGGGGTTGCCCGGTTTCCCCGGTATGCCGGTTGGCGTCGAGAACATGACGGAGACTGCCAACGGTATTGCCTGGAGCATGGCGATAGCCCCAGTGGCGGGTATCGCCGCCGCTGTGGGGGCCGCCTATAAGACCATGAAGGGGGGTGGCGACGATGTCGGATAATCAAAATAAAATTACACGCCACGGGCTTTCGGTCATTCTGGTACACTGGGTAACTGCCATCTCGACCTTTGTTCTCATCTTCAGCGGGTTTGGACAGATGCCGATGTACAAACGCTATATGCTGGACCAGGTCCCCGGTCTTTCCTGGGTCTCCGATTTTTCGGTAACGCTTGTCATTCACTACTGGGCCGCGGCCCTGCTCATGGCTGCCGTTACATACCACCTGGTTTTTCACGCCCTCCGCCGGGAGTTTGACATGCTGCCGCGCAAGGGAGATCTGCGGGAGTCCGGACACATCATTATGGCGACATTCGGTTTCGGAGAGGAACCGGAGAACGACAAGTACCTCGCCGAACAGCGTCTGGCATATGCGTTTATTGGCCTTTCCATTATACTGGTCATCGTGACAGGTATCCTGAAAGTGCTGAAAAATCTGCCGTACATAAACTATTCGGAAGGTTTCTCTTTATGGATAACGCTTTTGCACAACATCGGGACATTTCTTGTCATCATCGGTATCGTGGTGCACCTCGGTGCCTTTATATTTAAGGCAAACTGGCCGCTTCTGCCGGGTATCTTTACGGGCAAGACGGACCGGGAATATGTGAAGCGGCGGCATGGAATCTGGTACCGGCGTATAGCCGGCACGAAGTAACCCCTGCGGAGAGATTCGAGATCGTTGTCCGTTATGATAACCGAACAACTTGAGTGTTTGTATGAACGCTACAACAGGCGTGAATTCGTAAGTCCCGATCCGCTCGAATTTTTGTACCTCTACGAAGACCCTGCCGATCGCGAGATCGTCGGTCTTGTCGCGTCGTCCCTCGCGTACGGGAGGGTTCTTCAGATAAAGAAAAGCGTGAGTGGTGTCCTGGAAAAGATGGGTACGTCTCCCTCCCGGTTTGTCAGGGATGCAACGCACGAATCGCTGCGCAGGACGTTTTCCCGCTTCAAACACCGCTTCACCACCGGGGATGAGATGGGCGCGATGCTCCTCGGTGTAAGAAATGTTGTCGTGAAACATGGATCCCTTCACGCCTGTTTTACCAGTGTCATGAAACGGGACGCAAAGACGGTTGCCCCGGCACTTGCCTGCTTTGCGGAAGAACTGGGCGCGGGTTTCCCGTTCCGCCGAAGCAGCCTCCTTCCGTCTCCCACAAAGGGGAGCGCGTGCAAGAGGCTGAATCTCTTTCTTCGCTGGATGGTGCGTCAGGACGACATCGACCCCGGCGGCTGGGACGATATCCCGTTCTCGGCGCTTATCGTTCCCCTCGATACGCATATGTATCGGGTGTGTTTTGGATTGGGGCTTACGAGGCGACGACAGGCGGACATGAAGACGGCTCTGGAGATTACGGATGCGTTCCGGAGGATGGTTCCCGATGATCCGGTTCGATACGATTTCATACTGACAAGGCCGGGGATCTGGGAAAGCGCCGGTGTTGACTTCCCTATTGACATTGGTTCACTACAAAACACTATGGAAAGGACCATAATCTATGAAGATTGACAGATGGAAGATACTCTGGGGCGTGGCGCTCCTGTGCCTCTCGGGGCTTGTTTACGTTTTTCATTATCTGACCTTCAGAGACCCCCATCACCTCTTCATCTTCCTCGTGGGGGATGTCGCCTTTGTCTTCATAGAGGTGTTGATCGTTACCATGATCATCCACGAACTGCTCGATTACCGCGACCGGAAGACGAAACTGTACAAACTGAACATGGTCATCGGCGCCTTCTTCAGTGAAATCGGCACGGAGCTGCTCAGGATCTTTTCCGGGTTTGACAAGAATGCCGGTCAGATGAAAGAGGGGTTTGTCAGTTTCGAGGACTGGCTGGGCAAGGGCGGGGGATGCGAGGGGTATCAATCCGACATCGATGTGCGAAGGGGCGATCTGAAGGCGCTGCAGGATTTTTTTCTGGACAAGCGGCCCTTCATGCTGGTCCTGATCCAGAATGCAAACCTCCTGGAGCATGACAGTTTTTCAAGCCTCCTGTGGGCGATATTTCACCTGGCCGAGGAACTGTTATACAGGGAAGATGTGGAAGGTCTGACGGAGGCCGACCGGAGGCATATCGAGATCGATATCAAGAGGGCGTATGCCGCCCTGATCACCCAATGGTTGGACTATATGAGACATCTGAGGGGCAGCTACCCCCACCTCTTTTCACTGGCTGTCAGGATGAACCCCTTTGATCCAGATGCCTCCCCCGAGATAGAGGGCTGAAGGGGCTGATCGGTGGACCGAAAGGATTTGGCTTGATAAATCAACCTCCGAATTGTATAGTGCGCGGACACTGCTTGAGGTGGAGGATAAGACGATGTACTGGGAAGAAGATATTGAAACGATGCCGAGGGAGAAACTGGAGGCACTCCAGTTTGAGAGACTGAAAAAGAGCGTGGCGAAGGCGTCCGCCTCCGTTTTTTACGGGGACAGGTTCAAGAAAATAGGGCTTAATGCGGATGAGATAAGATCCCTGGAGGATATCAGAAAGATCCCCTTTACGACGAAGGACGATCTCCGGGATCATTGGCCTTACGGATTCCTGGCCGTTCCCAAGGACGACCTGGTGAGGATGCATTCCTCTTCCGGTACAACCGGCAGGGCGACGGTTATCTTTCATACCCTTGACGATATAAACGAGTGGACGAATATTGTGGCCCGTTCCATGTATATGACGGGGATGCGCAGGAGTGATGTCTTTCAAAACATGATGACCTATGCCCTCTTTACCGGCGGACTCGGTTTCCACTACGGCGCTGAGAAGTTGGGGGCGCTGGTTATTCCCATAGGTGCGGGGAACAGTAAGCGGCAGATACAATTGATGCAGGACTTTCAGACAACGGTTATGCACGTTATCCCCAGTTACGCCCTTCACCTGTCGGCGGTCTTTGAAGAGGTGGGGGTTGACCCGAGGCGCGACACACAGCTTGCAATCGCCTTTCTGGGGGCGGAGCCCCATTCGGAAAAGACGAGGGAAAAGATAGAGGAATTCTACGGCCTCAAGGCGTATAACTCTTACGGTCTGTCGGAGATGGACGGCCCGGGCGTGGCCTTTGAATGTCCGTACCAGAACGGGATGCACGTCTGGGAGGACAATTTTATCCTGGAGGTGATCGATCCGGACACGCTTGAGCCCGTTGCCGACGGTGAGGAGGGTGAGCTTGTGATGACGACCCTCCTGCGGGAGGGGATGCCTATACTGCGGTACCGGACGAAAGACCTCACGAGGATTATCCCCGGACCCTGCGAATGCGGCAGGGTGCACAGGCGGATCGAGAGGATCAAGGGAAGAACGGATGATATGCTGATCCTGAAGGGGGTCAATATATTCCCGATACAGATAGAGAAGAGACTGATGGATATTCCAGGCGTCGGGACGAACTTTCTGATTATCCTGGAGAGACAAGGATTCAACGACCTCATGATAGTCAAAGTCGAGGTGGGCAAGGAGTTTTTCTCAGGCGACCTGCAACAACTCGAAGGCCTGCGGCGCAGGATCGTCGAAGATCTGAAGAGTGATATCCTGATAACCCCGAAGGTCGAACTGGTCGAGCCCGGCACCCTCCCCAAGAGCGAGGGGAAGGCGGTCAGGGTTATTGATAACAGAGAGGAGTAAGGGGATGATTGCCTATCAGCTTTCCATATTCGCGGAGAATAAGCCGGGCAGGCTGGCGAAAGTGACCGGCATTCTTAGAAAGGGCAAGATCAACATACGCGCCATCACCATCGCCACATCCGATGTCTTCGGGGTGATTAATGCCCTGGTGGATGATCCGAAGAGAGCGTGTTCCATCCTGGAGAGTGAGGGATTGACCGTGAGCATGAAGGAGGTGATCGCGGTTGTGCTCGAGGACAAGCCGGGTGGACTCGACAGGCTGGTCCAACTCCTTTTTGATAATGGAATCAATGTAGAGAACGCCTATGGATTTGTCCTTGAGAGTCACAAGAAGGCGATCTTTGTGATCGACGTCGACCAACTGGAGAATACACAGGAGGTGCTCAAGGAGGCGGGTCTCGAAACACTCGACGCCACGGCGCTCTCTGCGAT
>CAYXUH010000026.1:14235-19803 GCA_964468685.1 uncultured Syntrophaceae bacterium
TTTTGGGAGGAAGATCATGACACACGAGGATGCGGGGCATTATGCCGCCAAACACGCCGCAGAGACCCAGTCTGCTCCCGAAATTGCGGAAGCGGTGAGGAATAAGATCAAAAATGGCCATATCACATGCGCCGCTATGCACAAGATCGCGAGCGACCTGAAAACGACACCTGCCGAGGTGGGTGTCGTTGTTGATCTGATGGAGGCGCGGTTGACCAGATGCCAGATGGGACTCTTCGGATATACCCCTGAGAGCAGGATCGTGAAACCGGCTGATGAGGTTTCGCCTGAACTGGAAGGAGCCATACGGGAAGCGCTGATTGACGGCAGGATATCGTGCCTTTCATCTTGGGAGATTGCAAAGAGGTTCGGCGTTGCCAAGATGGACGTGGCCTGTGCCTGTGAGGCACTGCATATCAAGATATTTTCCTGCCAGTTGGGGGCCTTTTAGATTTTTCTTGTTACTTCCGGCCAGGACTAACGGTTTTCTCGGATACCGTCGCGATCACCGGCTGTTAGTCTCTATATAACTACTTATAACCTTCAGTATGGCCCGTATGTTCCTGCGTGCGCCTTCCGTGATTTCTGCTGCCGCCAGGGGTTCTTCGACGAGACCGTGACCGTAGTTGTCCACGGAGCATATCGCGGCGTAGGAAAGCCCCAATTCTTGCGCGATCGTTGCCTCACTTGCCATGGTCATCCCAACGATATCGGCGAACTGCGACATCAATCGTATTTCGGCCTTTGTCTCGAGTCGCGGTCCTGAAGTCTGCCAGTACACACCGTTTTTCCTTACGGCGATGCCCAGTTCATCAGCTGTTCTGATCAACTTTTGTCTCATTCCCTGGTTCAGGGCGGGCGTTATATGAACAGCCTTGTCGTGAAAGATTGTTGACAAGACAGAGAGGGAAATATAATCATCCGGTATCACGATCACTCCCGGTTCTAAGTCCTTCTTCAAGGACCCTGTCGAGTTGATCCCGATGACTTCCTCAGCGCCCATGTCCTGTAGTGCCGCGAGGTTTGCCGGGTGATTGATCCTGTGAGGGGGGATACCATGTTCCGCATCCACGCCGTGTCGCGGTATAAAAGCGATCATCTCGGAGGCAAAGACCAGGGCGCGCCCGAATGGGGTCTCCATAGAAACCTTTTTCAGGTTTTTGAATGCATCTTCTTCATGCAGGGGAATGGTGCCTGAGATGATACCCACCGGTTTCATGACAGTCTCCTTTTGCCGGCCCAACAATGCAGTGAGATTCCCGTTCCAGACCGGTCGTGTTTGTATCAAATTCCAGGATTCCTGTCAAAGTGCTTAAAAACTGGTATCGAAATAGTGTTTGACATTAGGGGGTCGAGCCACTACATTGTGCGCAGAGAATAAACTGTGGGGGAGCACAATGACGGAAGATGGTTTGTTGATACATCTCAACAATGGCAGTTTCAGTGAGGTTATTAAAGCGAAGGGATCTGTCCTGGTGGATTTTTGGGCTCCCTGGTGCAGCCCATGTCTTGCTATGGGCCCTGCGATTGAAGAACTTGCGCAGGAATATGAGGGAAGAGTTAAGGTTGCAAGAATCAATGTAGACGAAAGTCCGGTTGTTGCTGACAAGCACGGTATAAAAGGGATCCCAACCATTCTCTTTTTTAAGGATGGCAAGCTTGTGGACACGCTGACCGGCCTTATGCCCAAGGGCCGGCTGGAGGAATCACTAAAAAAGGTGTTATAATTATGAGATATGCACGGATAATTCTTGTCGGTATCTTTTTGTTGACCCTTACCGGTTGCCTGTCATGGTGGGGGGAGGGCTCTTCAAGGTCAAGCACGCCTGAGTCTCTTTACGCGCGGGGGCAGGAAAAATACCAGGAGGGGGATTACAAGGATGCGATCGAACTATTCCAGAGATTAGCAGAGGAATACCCCCTCAACGCGTATGCGATACCTGCCGAACTGGGGGTGGCGGACTCGTATTTCAGTGACAAGGACTATGCTTCCGCGGAAGCCAACTATTCAGATTTTATGGAATTTCATCCAACTAACGAGAATCTTCCCTACGTGATGTACCAGATAGGGCTGTGTCACTACAAACAGATGGAGAAAATAGACCGGGATCAGACGGAAACGCGTATGGCGGAGCAGGCGTTTCAGAAGCTTCTTTCTCGCTTTCCCAGCAGTAAATTTTCCTTTCTGGCTGAGGAAAAATTAAGAGCATGCAGGAAGATGCTTGGCGAGCACGAATTTTATGTGGGGCAGTTCTATTTTAATATCGGGGAATACCGGGCCGCTCTGGGAAGGTTTCAGACTGTTGAAAAAAACTATGCCCGCCTTGGCATGGATTACAAGACCGAGCACTTCATACGTGAGACAAAAAAGCGTCTTACGGAAGATGATAGTAAAAACAAGGAGAAGAAATAAGGGGGGATCGCTCAAGTCGTAGAAAAAAAAGGGTGCAAACCCTTTGCTCTCCGATTTTTCCCTGCGGGGGGGGCTGGGGGAGCATTTTCTTTTCTACCCCCTCTTAACGTTCTTATAGAAGATACAAGCGACAAACCAATGTGTCCCTCCTGTATCCGCGCCCATCCTTTTTGTGCCCCGTATCCCGATATGTGTAGAGGAATTAAGGCATACCTGAAAACAAACAGGCGTATATGTGCCCGATCTGCCTGTTTCGTATGAGAGACAATGGGTGTTATCTTGTCTCCGGATATGTCTTCATAGTGCTATCCCCCGGCGAATAATCTGCGTAGCTGTTCGGATTAGGGGTTGTTATTACCTTGAGAAATGTTATTACACCGGGGAGCGGTTCGGGTTGTTTCCCGGAAGACATTCCCGAATTGACACAACAACCAAGGAGAGGTAGCATGAACCATCCCAATCTCGTTGAATCGATGTCGAAGCCTGCATTTTACCCTCACAAACCGGACACCGTGAAGGTGATCCAGACCCATATCTCCTTTATCTTTATCGCCGGTGATCTTGTGTACAAGGTCAAGAAGGCGGTCGATTTTGGTTTTCTGGATTTTACTACCCTTGAAAAGAGAAAATATTACTGTGAGCAGGAGGTTGTACTGAATCGACGATTCGCCCCCGATGTCTATTTCGGTGTTGTTGAAATCACCGAAGGCAGAGAGGGAGAGTTCCGGTTTGGCGGCGGCGGTCCCATCGCCGAGTATGCCGTGAAGATGAAGAAGATCCCTGAGGAAAAGATGCTGTACCGACTCATGGAGGCGGGTAAGGTGACAGAGAGTGACGTGGATCGGGTGGGAAGACACCTCGCCCGGGTCTACGGAAATATCCCGAGCGATGAAGGGGCGCAGCAATTCGGTACGCCCGATGTCATTGCCACCAATGTGATAGAAAACTTTGAGCAGACAAGGAAATACAGAGAAGGGCCAGTGAGCGGAGAGGCGTTCGATGCCCTCGAGTCATGGAGCCGGTCATTCATGGACAAAAATTTGGACCTGTTCGATATGCGGCTGGTTCAGGGACACATCAAGGACTGCCACGGTGATCTTCACCTCCAGCACATATGCATTGAGGACGATGCGATCTCGGTCTTTGACTGTATTGAGTTCAACGAGCGGTTCCGCTTCGGGGATGTGGCATCGGATGTGGCGTTTCTGTCGATGGACTTTGATTTTAACGGCAGTCCCGGCCTCGGCGATACCTTTGTCGACGCCTATGTGGACGAATCGGGGGATGCGTCGTTGCGCGATGTCTTGAAGTTCTACAAGGTGTACCGGGCCATGGTGAGGGCAAAGGTCACATCGTTCATGCTGGATGATGACGGTCTCGATGATGCCGCCCGGGATGAGGCCTTCCGGAGGGCGAAGCAGTATTACGAGCTTGCCTATGAGTATGTGACCCATGAAGATTGATCTCCATATTCACTCAAAGGACGGATCGGACGGGAGATGGACGCTTGAGGAGATCTTCGCCGAGGCCTCACGAAGAGAGATAGATGTCATGTCGATCACCGATCACGACGCAATCCACTGCCAGGATAAGGCGATAGCCCTTGCCGATCGGTATGGAATAGCATACATTCCCGGTGTTGAACTCAGTGTAGCCTTTGCTCACCCGGCATTCAGGGATGGCAAGAGTGTGGAACTTCATTTGCTGGGCTATGAGTATGATACCCATAATGAACCTCTTACGAGCAAGCTTCTTGAGATGCGGAAATTCAGAGAGAATCGGGCGAAGAAGATACTGGAGAATATCAACCGGGAATTCCAGAAAGAGGGCAGGAGGGTCTTTACGGATCGGGATATGGAAGAAATACAGGCAAGCGTTGACGGGGCGTTTGGCCGGCCGCACATTGCCAACTATTTGATAGCGCAGGGTATCGTTCGGGACAAACGGGAGGCCTTCTCCAAATATCTTGTGAAGTGTGATATGCCGAAAATGTCGTTGGGCCTGGAAGAGGCTTCCGAATTGATACGGGGTGCCGGTGGACGGTTGGTGATTGCCCATCCCAATGACCCCAATGGGTCCTCTCTCGTGTCGCTTACCCCGTCTGTAGCCCAGCAGCATACCATCATTCGTGAAACCATGCTGGAGTACATAGACGGTGTCGAATGCTGGCATTCGAGACACAGCGAAAGCTCCATTGAGGCATACCGTGCGTTTGCCCGCGAAGAGGGGCTGATAGTAACGGGAGGATCCGATTGCCACCAGCAGCCCGTGATGATGGGGACTATCGAGATCCCCGATTACGTTGCCGGGCAGTTTGATCTGCAGGCCCACGTATCGAAAAGTTGAAATCGATCATCTATAGAGGAACCGCTTTATGAGGATACCGTTCAAGCAGTTTGTCGAAGAGAAAATCGAAGGCGATGCCATTCTGATTGCCTGCGGGCTTCCGGCAACGAACAAGACCGAAACCACGGAGGTCGTAGCACAGTTGAAGGGGTACCAGATGCTGCGGACAGATCTGATCCGGCGCGACGTCCTGAAGGGCGAGGATATCTTCGACGAGAAGGTGGCGTCGAATATGGACAAGAGGACACTCGTATATGACACAATGTTTGCCCTGGCCGACGAGTTTGTGTCACAGGGCACAGGGGTTGTCCTTGATGCCACATTCATCACCCAGTCTCTCAGACGGAGGGCCGCAGCCGTAGCCGCCAAGAACCGGAAGACATTTATTATACAGCAGACCCAGTGCCCGGAGGAACATTCGCTCTATAAAATCTCCAAGAGAACAAAGGAGAAATACGAGTCCAACGCATTGACAGAGCAGGCCTATTTGAACAACAAGGAGAAGTTCGAGCCGGTGGATCTTGACGATCTCAAGGGTCGGTACCCCGATCTGCGCATCATACACCTCCTAGTCGACACGGCCTCCGATTCCGAAGATGGATGGTTCGTGATCGGGGAGGTTGAACGATAGCCTCTCGCAGCAATCACATTTATCGCGAGCCTGATGATCCCCCTGATATGTCGTTAGCCGCTTTAATGCCCCAGCTATCTCCACCCGCCGATCCCGTTTAGGTCTTTCCCTCGAGAGCAGCACCCCTTCTGCGGCCGCTCAGCTGCCCGCACGCGGCCGATATATCGTCCCCCTTGCT
>CAYXUH010000027.1:0-19264 GCA_964468685.1 uncultured Syntrophaceae bacterium
CTGCGTTGCCTTCATCCACTCGTAGGCGCGCCGGGCCTCGTCAAGATATCCGGCAACCCCGAGTCCCATGGCACTCTCGACATGGTCCCACGGGTCCGTCTTTCCCCCTTCGGACCATGGAATCTCTCCGCTCTTTCTCTGCAGCCCGGCGATAAACGCCCCCATCTCTTTGCAGTTGATAAACTGCCCTATGATGTCTCTCGAAAGATTCAGCTCCATGTCGGTCATCCTTTTCTGAGATAAAAGACTATACTCTTCGCCATCAGTGGGTTCAACATCTTGTCCAGTATCCTGGTCAGGGGCGGATGTTTCATAATGTCCCACTCAAGAAATTTTTTGTAAAGGTTTACACACCGGGACGCCTCGTTCTTGTGGCCGACGATGCACTTCAACCACCAGTACGGCGCGTGCAGGGCGTGTTTATAACGAACCCTCCAGCATTGTGTGCCCGCGTCTTCCAACAGTGAGAGTAACTCCCGCTTGGTGTATATTCGTATGTGCCCCCCCGGTTCGTTGTGATAATCCGATGAAAGCGCCCAGCATATACGCTCCGGGAGAAACCTCGGCACGCTCACAACCATATTTTTCCCCGGCTTCAGGACCCTGACCAGTTCAGCGATAGCGGCCCTGTTTGCAGGGATATGCTCCAGGACCTCCGAGCAGATGACTACGTCAAAGGCATTGTCCCTGAAGGGCAGCCTCGTGGCGTCGGCCTGCGATACCGCCCATGAAGCGCCGTTCCCGTCCAGACGTTCCAGGACAAACGCGGTCTTGATCAGGTCTTCCCTGTTGAGATCAACACCGACAACATCCGCGCCCAGGGTCCTGAATATCTCACAGGTGTGGCGGCCGTTGCCGCATCCGGCATCGAGGACCCGGTCTCCCGGCCGTATGCCTAACAATTCAAAATCAGCGGTGAGCATCGATAGCTTCCCGATACACGTCAACGGTTCTCTGCGCCGCGTGTCTCCACGTAAAAGAATCCCTTACACGCCTGAGTCCCGCTTCTCCCAGCCGGCGGCGTCGATCGGGATCATCAAGGAGTGAGATGATTGCCTCCTCCAGTGCCCCGCTGTCCGCAGTCGGCACGAGAATGCCCGCATCCCCCACCACCTCCGGCAGGGCTCCCCCTACCGTGCTTATCACCGGCACACCACAGGCCATGGCCTCACCGGCCGGCATCCCGAACCCCTCGTACAGAGAGGGAATCACGGCCATTGTGGCACGGGCATAGTAGGAGGCGAAGTCTTCATACTCGATACGCCCCGTGAACGTTACACAGTCCCGGATTCCGAGTTTTCTGACAAGTCCCTCTATAACTCCGTTCTTCTTCGGCGTCCCCACCACGGTAAGCCTTATATTTCTCTTCTTCTTTATTGATGCGACCGCCTCGAGGAGGTATCTGAGCCCTTTGAGGGGGGTATCCGCACTGTTTGTTACCAGTACCTGATCATCAGAGCGCTGTACATCAGGGAGAGGATAGAAGAAGTCCGTATTGATCCCATTGGGAACAACCCGAAACTTGCGGCTCGATGTGCTGAAGTCTCTGCTGATGTCCTTCTTTGAGCACTCCGAAACAGTGATGATGTGGGAAAGACGGCGCGATACCCTTTTCTGCATGCCGAGAAAGGAATACCACCTCCGTGCCTTGATCTTTTGGATCAGGGATCGGGAGGACCTTATTTCCACATCCCTGTCGACGGTGATCGGGTGATGGATAGTCGCCACCGTCGGAAAGCCGAGGCGGGGGAGACCTAGTATGCCGTACGAGAGACATTGGTTGTCGTGTATGATATCGTAATTCAGTCTCTTTCTCCTGAAGTGATTATAGGTTCTCAGACCAAATGTAAAGGGTTCCGGAAACCCCCCCGACGATACGCCGAGGAACTCCAGCTGGTTGATCGGGGATGCCAACAAAGCGCCCAGACTTGCCGGTCTGAAGAGATGATTGGGGTTATACAAATCGAGGTTCGGCATTTTGTGGAGTCCGATGCCCTCTGCCAGTTCGGGATAGGGGGGACCCGATACGACATCCACCGTATGCCCCAGTTCCGCCAAGGCCCTGCTCAGATAATCTACGTACACCCCCTGCCCCCCGCACGTGGGATTTCCCCGGTAGGTCAGAAGACATATCCTCAAAGGATCAGTATGGTTGGGTAATCTGGAAGCCGTATGCTCCATCGTGTACAGATACCTTGTATCCCCCCGGAAATAGAAAAAAACAGGTCACAATCCCCTGTCAGAGGAGGTATTCCTAGCAGATTTATGACCGGAGGTCAATAAAGAGAAGGCTTTAAGGTATGGGAAATAGCCTTTTTTGACACTGAACGTCGTTCAGGGTAAAATCGCTGCGGATTGTCGGCCATACCGGTATATCAAACAGGTACTTCTCTATAACTTCACCGCCATGACAGCGGCCCCGATTGCGCCGTTGACCTGGGCAAATTCCGAAACCTCTATGGAGACGCCGAGGACCTTCTCCAGTGCCCGGACCACCCCTATGTTTCGGGCGACCCCACCCGTCATCATAACAGGCTCCTTTACCCCTACCCTCCTGGCCATGGAGGAGATACGCGATGCCACGGATTCGTGAATTCCCGCTATAATATCTTCCCGGCTCTCACCCTTTGCTATGAGTGAAATCACCTCTGATTCGGCGAATACCGTGCAGATGCTGCTTATCTTCGACGGGGTGCCGGATCGCAGAGACAGGATGCCGAAATCGTCAAGATTCGACTCCATAGCCCGCGCCATAACTTCGAGAAACCTTCCCGTGCCGGCCGCGCACTTGTCATTCATCGCGAAGTCTTTTACCGTGCCGTTGGGATTTATAGCCAGTACTTTGCTGTCCTGTCCCCCGACATCTATAATCGATCTGACCTCGGAATTCAGATAATACGCCCCGGCGCCGTGGCATATAATCTCCGTTATGGCCTTGTCGGCAAATGTCACACTGTTTCTCCCATACCCGGTAGACACGATCTTCTCTATCGACGACTTGTCCATCTCCAGCTCCTTGAGGAGATCATCAAATACGTCTGTGCCCGCCTGCTGTGCGTTGTATCCCGTAAAGGCCACCTTCGAGCCAAGGATCCGGCCATTCGACAGGACAGCCGCCTTGGCGGTTATGGAGCCGATATCTATTCCCGCAGTAATCATACGATGGTTCCTTCAATCCTTTCTGGTTTTACCCCTTCTGGTTGATCATTTCCATGAAGGCATCTATCCTTGTTTCCGTCTGGCTTTCGGAGAAGGATCGCTCGTCCACCATATGGGATTCGATAATGACGGAGGGGATGCCTCTTTCCCTCTGCACTGCCCTCTGTATGTCATACTGCCCCAATGAATAGGGCTTGCAGCTCCGGTTGGAATGCATGACAAAACCGTCCACGTCATACTTATCCACCATCTCAAGGACTATCTTTATCATCTCGTCAACACCGATGTTGATATACGCCCTGGCATATCCCTCGCCCATGGAATCGAGGAAACTGCCCTCGTCCTTCGTATACCTGAGACTCATGGACCACGAGGAGGTATAGGTGTCTGCCACGAGGCAGGCGTCATGCGCCGCGAACTTCTCGGAGAGCCACCTCAGCCGGTACCAGATCGGCAGATTGTCCCACAGCAGCCGGTACTTCTCATTCGGGACAGCACCGATACCGTCGGCAACGCGCTGTTCCATCTCCTTCAAGAGCGACCGATAGTAATCCACCGCTGTCTGGGTCCCCCGCAAGGTAACGATGAGGGCCAGGTGAAAGAACGCGTCGAAACAGGTCATGGGCGAAGGCCTGTTCATGGCGGTGTCAAGAACCGCCTGCCACAGGCGCTGAGCCTCCACCGACAGACGTCCCACCTCTTCCATCCGGTCACGATCGAGCCTCTTTTTACAGACACCTTCGAGAAAAATCACATACTCTTCGACCTGTCTTTGAACGTATTTCTTCGCCTCATCGGCGTACTCGGTGTGGCAGAAGGGCGTGTCAAAGATAAAGAGTGGAACGTTATAATAGCGCGCCTGAATTTCATACCACTTCATCACCGTGCCGCATATGTTGTTGCAGCACACCAGCATGTCGGGTTTCGGCAGCCCCCCTATGGGTCCGCCGTCTACCAGGGAACAGGCGATATCGGCCCGCGCGTAGGAGCACAGATCCCCGCTGTATCCCATCTCCTCCGCCTTCTGGCACAGATCGGCCCCCATCTTCGATGCCCCGATCATGGCCCCGTGGTTTTCCGGATAGACTGGGATTATATCCATCGCTATCAGTGGCTCCACCGGCCCCCCGCTGGTAATCCACGCCACCTTTTTACCCGTTTGCTCGGCCGTCTTGGCGTCTATATAGTAGCCGGCCATGATCTCCCTCATCTTTCCAGCCGACTGCATTTCTTTGCTGCCCTTGCTCTTATCGGTCTCCGTCATGTTTTCACTCCTTCTTCAGTGCACAGCTTACAGCATGTGGATGAACGTCTCGAATCTGGTCAGCAGTTGCCCTTCGGACGGCAGCTGATCTTCGATCTCCAGCAGCATGCTGGGGATCCCTTCTCTGTCCAGAAACCCCTTCAGGTAGGGATAGTCGAAAGCGTGCGGGTCACAGAATTTCAACAAGAGGAAGACAACCCCTTGAGCATTATGTTTCCTGACCGCATCCAGGAGTCTCTCCCCCCGGGCGGTGTTCGATGTATGTTTCGCGGGGCATACCGGCCGTTCTATATACCGGTTCACGATCGCCGCAATGGGGTCACCCTCCGTGTTTACGAGACCCTCAAAATACCTCGAACCGGTGCACAGGTCATCCCATACAACGGCACCGCCCGCCTTCTCGAAGATGGTATAGATGTCGGGCTGGTCACAGATACTGCCGCTTAGGATAATCCTCTTTTTCGCGGTATCCGTTGAAGGGGCTCTCTCTTTGAGCACCTCTATCACCTCGGGGAGCCTCTCTGCGAGATGGTCCCTGTCCATGATCATGGAGCCCTTGACTATCGCATACAGATCGCTCCCCGTCAGGATATCCGGATTCGCGGAACGTAGTTCGTATATGGTGCTGAGACAGCCGCGTATCCGGTTATAGGTGCCGATAGACTGCCTCAGCGCCTCATCGGTTATCCGGACACCCATGCCCTCCTCCAGGTCACGTCTGAACTTGCGGAGGACATCCTCCATGTACTGCCGCGCGCTTTCGGTGTCCAGCTTTACCGGCAGGACAACATCCGCGAAAAAGGCGAATTGGGTATTGAGACGCCAGATATCGGAGAGGCGCTGGATCGTATCACAGGTATGGGGAAAGACCGCGCCGTCGAGATAGGCCAGTCTGCCCGCAAGCGCGTCCTCGAGCACGCCCCTCGCAAGAGAACAGCTGTAGGCCTGCAGGTGCGCGTCGGCCAGGCTGATCATCTCTTTCGTGCCGAAAAGTCTCAGTGGATGAATCCCTGCCGCGAGTATGATCTCCTCGGGGGTATAGGAGCACAGGCACCCCACGATCTTCTTCCCCCCCTTCTTCAACCCTTCGGCATACTTCCCGGTGTTCAGTGCTGCCTCGTAAAAATCAGTTAACTCCTCCATACGTGTTCCTTCCTTTTGGCGTAATTATTTCAGCGCACACTTACCTCTGACGAACCGTTCTCGTCAAAGCTCGGACTATCAAACCCGTAAAGGGCTGTCTGATATTTTGGAAATACCCCCCCTTACCACAGACTACGTGGGGAACTGGTAGCACATTCCCATGAACCTGTCACTCGTTTTTTGATTGATTTTCTCAACGCAGGGGACCAGGGACAAGAATATGACAAAGGATACAATGAAAGCGTCTATTTTTTCCAAAATTCGGGGATCAGCAGGATAATGACCGTATAGATCTCAAGCCTCCCGGCGAGCATACAGAAGGAGAGGACCCATTTACCCAGACAGGGGATCTCGCTGTAGGTTGCGGAGGGATTGACGGCCCCGAAACCGGGGCCTACATTTCCTATGGTAGCGGCGACGGACGAGAACGCCGTCATCATATCCAGGCCGAGAAGGGTCAGGATGATGGAGGCGACAATCGTCATCGTAAGATACAGCAGGAAAAATCCCCAGATACTCGCCATGGTTTCGGGGTACACGATCCGCTTGCCAAGCTTTACCGCAGTGACGGCATGCGGATGAACGAGCCGGTACAGCTCTTGATAACTGTGTTTCAGGATGAGAAGGATCCTGAGACACTTGATGCCTCCTCCCGTGGACCCGGCCGATCCCCCCACAAACATCAGCACCAGGAGAATCATCTTCGACAGGGACGGCCAGTTGTCGAAATTGGCGGTGGTAAAACCGGTTGTCGTGATGATGGAAACAACCTGGAATGAGGCGTACCGAAAATATCCCCCTGTTTCATAAACCGCATTCTGTTTCAAATTGATGGTTATGATGATGACGGCGGTCAGTATAATCCCGAGGTACAGGCGCAATTCGCTGTTTGACAGGATCGCCCTGAAGTTCCCCATGATAAGACTGTAATGAAGCGTAAAGTTTATCCCGGCAACCAGCATAAAGAAGGTGATAACCCCGTCTATATAAGCGCTGTGGAATTGCGCGATACTGGCATCACCGGTGGAAAACCCGCCGGTGGCCATCGTGGTAAAACTGTGGCAGAGGGCATTGAATACGTCCATCCCCCCCGTGAGCAGCATGATAAATTCAACAATAGAGATGATGATATAGACTATCCAGAGAGTGCGGGCCGTTTCTGCAATGCGGGGGGTGATTTTGTCCTTCACCGGGCTGGGCAGTTCGGCCTTATATAGCTGCATACCCCCGACGCCGAGGAGCGGCAGGATGGCAATGGACAGTATGATAATTCCCATCCCCCCCAGCCACTGGGTGAGGGAACGCCAGAGGAGTATCCCGTGGGGAAGGTCTCCTATGTTTGGGATGACCGTGGCCCCGGTCGTGGTGAAGCCCGAGATGGATTCGAAAAAGGCGTCACTGAAGTGGGGCAACACGCCATGGAACATATAGGGGAAAGCCCCGAACAGCGCCGCGAGAAACCATCCCGTGGCAACGATAAGGAATCCCTCCTTGTGTGTCAGGCCTATCGTTCCATTGACCGGTTTGAACAGGAAATAGAAGAGCGCGCCGATACAGAGAGCTACCGCGATGGAGTACAGAAAGGCGGCGGCATCCCCCTCCCCGTAGTAGAGGGAACAGGAGAGAGGGAGGAGCATGGTAAGACCCAGGAAGAAGACGAGGGTCCCTAGAATATAGAGTATATTCTTTGTGTTCATCCGAAATAATCCAGTTTGACCGTAAGGATCTTTTCGATCTGCGGAATCGAGGAGCGGAGGGCTACCAGTATGACATGATCACCTGGGAGTATCACGGAATCTCCTCCGGGGATGATTATCTCACCATTTCTGGTAATCGCCCCGACAATGGTCCCCTTGGGGAAATCGATATCCTTCAGGGGTCTGTTTGTTATGTCGGATGTTTCAAGGGCTATGAATTCAACGGCCTCGGCCTTCTCATCCCCGAGAGGCGTTGCGGAGATAACCTTGCCCTTTCGTATGAAGTGCAGTATCTTGCCGATACTGGCCCGCCGTGGGTTCATGACGCCATCGATACCCAGTACGGGGATAAGATGGTTGTAGCCGGCCTTGTTGACAAGTGATATGGTCTTTTTTGCCCCCATCTGTTTTGCCAGGAGGGCGCTTAAGATGTTCGCCTCCTCATCATCGGTAACCGCGATGAAGTAATCGGCATCCTGTATGTTTTCCTCCTTGAGCAGGTCCTGATCCGTCCCGTCTCCATGCAGGCAGATGGTCCTGTCCAGCCGGGAGGCAAGCATCTCGCACCGGGCTTGCTTCTTTTCGATAACCTTTATGGTGCCAACCAATCTCTTCTCGAGCAGCTCCGCGAGCATAAGGGCCGTGTTGCCTCCACCGATAATAAAGACCCGTTCCGAGGGTTCCTCTTTTTTGCCGAAGAATTTCAGCATATTCCGTACATCACCGGATTTGGCAAAGACAAAGAGGTGGTCCTTTTCTTTGATCACCGTCCTCCCGGAGGGTATAATGGGTTCGTCCCCGCGTGTGATAGAGGCAATGAGAATACCCCCCCCGTCCGGGTATATCTCCATGATCTGTTCCAGGTTTTTTCCTACGGCACGGCACTCTGAATCCACATAGAACGAGACGAGTTTGACGTTGCCTTCGGCGAAATCTATGACCTCCGAGGCCCCGGAGTATTCCATGAGGTTGATGACATCGTTGACCGCCTCCCGCTCCGGATTGATACACAGGTCTATATTGAGATGTGCCTTGTCGAAAAGGGCAGAGTCCCTGTTCAGATCGGGATTCCGTATCCTCGCGATCTTGAAGGGAGCCGTGGTCTGCGCGGAGGCAAGGAGGCATGCCACGATATTGGTTTCATCGCTGTCGGTCACGGCGACCATCATCTCCGCCTGACTCAGCTTCGCCTTTTTCAGCACCTGGGGACTGCTTCCACTCCCCGTTATGGTCTGCACATCCAGGCTTTCGGAGATGCTCTTCAGGCGTTCCTCATTCGTGTCGATAATGATGATATCGTTCCCCTCTTTGGAGAGGATATCCGCGATATTATAGCCAACCTCCCCGGCTCCTACGACAATGACTCTCATGGTTATATGGCCCTCACCGGTGCAGCCTCATCTATGATATCAACCGTTATTTTGTTCTTTACGCCTACCTTAAACTCGTGCATCCCCAGGACAATCTCATCAAAACAGTCCCTGCCACTCAATACGACAATGTCGGAGGGAGCATCCTCCTGATTCAGGGTTCCGGATTCGAAAACTCCCGACACCACAGCCACTGCCATCTTAGGCACCTCCAGATCGCATCTCCCCGCGCCGGGTATGTCAAAGGCAAAGTTTGTGCACTCTACTTCGCCCATTGTCTGCAGGATGGTGGATCCGGCTGTATATAATTTTTCATATGTTAATTGGGCTGATTCGCCCAGTCCCATAAGGAATATATTGGGAGAGGCACTTCGTTGATCGGATGTGATAAGGACCTTCTCCATGAAGGCGCCAGTGACCTTTCCTTCTGCAATCAGATTCGACACCAGACCGTTCAGACGCCAGTCGGCAAGGCCGCAATACCCCCTTGGGGGCCGTTCATCAGAGAAGAACCCGAAGGCCAGGCTGTCATACGTCAATGCATCCAACGATTCAGACGATACCTTAATCTTCATCTTTTTCCCAGAGTTTCGAGTACATGGCATCAAGGATGCCATTTATAAAAGATCCCGAATTGTCCGAGCCGTAATTTTTACCTATGTCGATTGCCTCGTTCAGAGTCACCTTCGGCGGGATATCGTCAAAATACAGAAATTCGCATACCGCCGTCCTGAGGATATTTCTGTCCACCTTGGACATCCGCTCCAGTGACCAGTGCTCGGAGCAGGTCTTTATCAGTTCATCTATATCTCTCAGGTGATCCAGGGTGCACTCTATCAACTGCGTGGAGAATTCAACCGCCTCCTCCGGCATGCCGAAGCTATCCCTGAAAAGCTGGATAGCCTCATCAACGCCGGCTTCTGAAACATCAATCTGATACAGAACCTGCAAGGCGATCTCTCTGGCCTTTCTTCTGTGACCCATCAATCCCCCTGGCTTGAATACCGATTACAGCAGCTTAATGAGGTTAGCCATCTCGATGGCTGATATGGCGGCATCCCATCCCTTGTTCCCCGACTTGGCACCGGCCCGCTCTATGGCCTGTTCCAGCGTGTCGGATGTAATGATACCAAAAGCAACCGGTATTTCCGTTTCCAATGTCACGAGCGCGATCCCCTTGGAGACCTCGGAGCTGATATACTCGAAGTGCGGCGTGCCTCCCCGTATCACGGCCCCCAGGCATATGATCGCATCAAAGGTGCCGCCCTTTGCGAGTTTCTTTGCCACGAGCGGTATCTCAAAGGCACCGGGGACCCTCACAACACTGATGTCTTTTTCATCCGCACCAGATCGCTTCAGGGCATCCAGTGCTCCCTCTATGAGTTTCCCGCAGATGAAATCATTAAACCGGCTGGCTACGATACCAAACTTCAGCCCCTTGGCAACGATCTTTCCCTCTATGATTTTCGGCATACTGACATCTCCACCCATTTCCGACGGCTTCGCACACGGATCAACCAGCCCTCTGTGGCCTCAGACGTGACCACAATCGGATCCCCGCGAAACGGTCTGTGCTATATTTCCAATAAGTGCCCCATCTTATCCTTCTTCGTCTTCAGATAGCGAATGTTGCTCTCGTTCGGCTCGATCTCGACGGGAACCCTTCCCACCACCGTCACGCCATACCCCTCTACACCGACAATCTTCTTGGGGTTATTTGTCATCAGACGCATCTTTCTGACCCCCAGATCAACGAGGATCTGGGCACCGATACCATAATCCCTGAGATCTTCCTTGAATCCCAGTTCAATATTCGCCTCGACGGTATCCCTCCCCTGCTCCTGGAGGTCATAGGCCCGTATCTTGTTCGCAAGACCGATCCCTCTCCCCTCCTGGTGCATATACACGATAACGCCCTTCCCCTCCTGCTCCACCATGTTCATGGCCTTGTGGAGTTGATCGCCGCAGTCACAGCGCAGAGAACCGAAAAGGTCCCCAGTCACACACTCGGAATGCACCCGGACAAGCACCTCATCCTCGGGCTGTATATCACCCTTGACGAGGGCAATATGTTTCATCTCGTCCACATCGTTCTCATAGACGATGATCCTGAATTCTCCCCCGTATTTGGTGGGGAGGTTGGCCTCGGCGACTCTTTTTATAAGGCGCTCGTGCTGCATCCTGAAATCTATCAAGTCGGCAACAGTGACGATTTTGATGCCGTGCTCCTTTGCAAACAGATCGAGATCGGGCATCCTCGCCATGGTACCGTCTTCTTTCATGATCTCACAGATAACGCCCGCTGGTTTCAGATACGCCAGCTTGGACAGATCAACAGACCCCTCGGTCTGCCCCGTCCGAACCAGGACGCCCCCCTTGCGTGCCCGTATGGGGAAGACGTGCCCCGGACTGACCAGATCACCGGGCTTTGCTTCGTCAGCAACGGCTGCCAATATGGTTGTTGCTCTGTCCTTAGCGGAGATCCCCGTAGTAACTCCCTTCCTTGCCTCAATGGAAATTGTAAAAGCCGTACCGAATTGAGATTTATTATTGGTGGTCATCAGGGGGAGTTCCATCCTGTCCGCGAGATCGCCGGCCATGGAAAGACATATCAGACCCCTGCCGTGTTTTGCCATAAAGTTGATGGCCTCCGGCGTAACGTGCTCAGCGGCCATACACAAGTCACCTTCATTTTCCCTGTCTTCATCATCAACCAGTATTACCATCTTGCCATTCTTTATATCTTCAATGGCTTCTTGTATCGTACTAACCATTTTGTTCCTCTTATCCTTATCTATTTTATTTTATTTTTTTTACAGCGTTATTTAAAAAATCCATGCTTCGACAGAAAATCCTCATCGATTCCCCTGTCAGGATGGACGAATCGTTCCACATATTTTCCGAGTATGTCCGTCTCCACGTTTACCTGGTCTCCCGCCTTCTTGAACCCGAGCGTCGTCTCCCGGGCAGTGTGAGGGATAGTGCTAACATAAAATCTGTTATTTTCATATTGGTTAACGGTCAGGCTAATACCGTCCAGGGCAATGGAGCCCTTTTGAACGATATACCGGCCGGTCTCTTCTCCTACCTCCACGCCGAATATGATGGAGTTTGACCGCTCCTTCTTTTCGCGGATATCTCCGACACAATCGACATGCCCGAGAACAAAATGTCCGCCCAGTGGTGTATTCAATGTAAGGGCCTTTTCCAGATTGACCGTGGCCCCTGTCTTCAGCTCCTTCAAGATTGTCTTTGCCAGGGTCTCCGCCGAGACATCAGCGGAAAAACTGTCTTTCGCAACGGAGACAACGGTCAGGCAGGCGCCGCTCACCGCGATACTGTCACCCACCCTGACATCATCAAGACCCATCGATGTGTTGATAGCGAGGAGGGCATCCTCTCCCCTTCTGGCTAGGTCCTTAACAGTGCCCACGCTGTTCACAATACCGGTAAACATCAGCTGTCCTTTGCGAGAAACCCCTTCAGCTCGTCCATGAATTCATTCACATCACGAAACTCCCTGTACACGGAGGCGAACCTGACATAGGCAACCGCGTCAAGGGCGTGAAGTTGTTCCATGATCTTTTCCCCTATAATGTTGGTGGGTATCTCCTTAAGCTGGAGCTCCTGGCACTCCTGTTCGATCCTGTCAACGGCTTCATCTATAATCTCCATACTGATCGGTCGTTTCTCACATGCCTTCTTTATCCCCGAGAAGATCTTCATCCTGTCAAACGTCTCTCTCCTGCCATCCTTCTTCACGACGACGGGGAGGACATCTTCGACATATTCGTAGGTGGTGAATCGCTTCTTGCAGTTGAGGCACTCCCTCCGCCTGCGTATCGCGGTGTTGTCTTTGCTTATCCGTGAGTCGATAACCTTGTTTTCACCATTGGAACAGAAAGGACAATTCATAGTTTTCTCCCCTCTATACCCGCTTCAGCGAGCATCTCTTCGGCAAGTTCGTCCCGGTAATCTTCTGCATAGACAAAAGAGACTATTCCTGAATTTATGATCATCTTGGAACATATGATACAGGGGTGATTGGTACAGTAGATCGTCGAACCCTTTGTGCTCACACCGTAAAGAGCGGCCTGGATGATGGCGTTCTGCTCGGCGTGAAGCCCCCGGCACAATTCATGACGCTCACCTGACGGGACACCCATTCGGTCCCGCAGGCATCCCACCTCCGAACAGTGTGTTATCCCCGTAGGCGGCCCGTTATAACCCGTTGCCAGTATCCTCTTGTCCCTGACCAAAATGGCACCGACCTTGCGTCTCAGGCAGGTAGAACGCCTCGAAACAAGCTCGACGATATCCATAAAATATTGATCCCAAGAGGGACGTGTGGTCTGCATCACAGGTTTCATCCTCTGCGGTTCCTTATACCGCCAATCGCTTTCCACAACAAATACAAAACTCCGGTTTTAAAAAAATCAGCTGCTTACCGTATCGTCAGATGCGCCCATCCGTCCGGTCGCGGTACAAGGGAAAGCCTTCGCACAGGGCGGCGACCTCCGCCTTCACCTCCAGGATGTGCTCCTCACTGGTGACATCGCAGATAATATAATTGATGAGACGGGCTATCTTTCTCATCTCCCCTTCCTTCATCCCTCGTGTCGTGAGGGCGGGTGTTCCGACCCGTATCCCGCTGGTAACCATCGGCCCCTCAGTATCAAAGGGTATGCCGTTCTTATTTGTGGTGATGCCTGCCCTGTCGAGCGCCGCCTCGGCGTCTCTTCCGGTGACACCCTTGTCGGTCAAATCAATCAGGATAAGGTGGTTATCGGTCCCTCCCGAGACGAGACGGAGGCCGCTCTCCGCCAGTGCCTCAGCCAGGGCCTTGGCGTTTTTCAGGATCTGGAGCTGATATTCCTTGAACGCCGGTTCAAGCGCCTCCTTGAATGCCACCGCCTTCGCCGCGATAACATGCATCAGAGGTCCCCCCTGGCTGCCGGGGAAGATACGGCTGTCGAGCACCTTGGCAAAATCTTTCCTGCACATGATCATGCCGCCCCTCGGGCCACGCAGCGTCTTGTGGGTCGTCGTCGTGACAAACTCACACACCGGAACGGGCGAAGGGTGAAGGCCAACGGCGACCAGACCGGCTATGTGAGCGATATCCGCCATGATAACCGCTCCGGTCTTGTCCGCTATCTCCCGGAAGACCTGAAAATCAATCGTCCGCGGATAGGCGCTTGCGCCGACAACGATAACCTTGGGGTTGTGGCGTTTGGCTTGATCCTCGACCTCGTTAAAATCGATGGTTTCCGTTTTTTTGTCCACGCCGTATGAAACGATATTATAGAGCCTTCCCGAAAAGTTGACCGGGCTTCCATGTGTCAGGTGCCCGCCGTGGGAAAGATTCATCCCCAGTATGGTATCACCGGGTTGAAGGGCAGCGAAATAGACCCCCATATTTGCCTGGCTTCCGGAATGCGGCTGAACATTAACATGATCGGCGCCGAACAGCTTCTTCGCGCGCTCTATGGCGAGGTTCTCCGCGACATCGACAAACTCGCATCCACCGTAATATCTCTTTCCCGGGTACCCTTCCGCGTATTTGTTCGTCATAATGCAGCCCTGGGCCTCGAGTACCGCCTCGCTCACAAAGTTCTCCGAGGCAATGAGTTCGAGCTTTCCGGCCTGCCGTCTTGTTTCATCGAGTATGGTCCGGGCGATCTCCGGATCCGTCTTTTCTAACATGGACATTACCTGCTTTCCTCCTCAATATTCCGTATCTTGTCGAGTCGCCGTGCGTGCCGTCCACCTTCAAATGGGGTCTCAAGCCATACCGTGACGATAGCCACGGCCTCTTTCAGATCTGTGCGCCTTCCGGCGAGGACGAGTATATTGGCATCGTTATGCATCCTGCTCAGGCGGGCAGTATCCACGTCCGTACAGAGGGCAGCCCTGATCCCGGGAACCTTGTTCGCGACTATCGACATCCCCACGCCGGAACCGCAGATCAGTATCCCTCTCTCATACTCCCCTGAGGAGACCGCGCGGGCCACCCGTACCCCAAAATCAGGATAGTCCACCGATTCTCCGCTATCGGTACCAATGTCCGTCATCCCGCCGATGGCACCCTTGAGCGCCTCCTTTAAATCAAAACCGGCATGATCTGAGCCGATAATAATCTTCATAATGGTCTTTTCAACCCTCAAACCTCTTAAATACCACAACCGAATTGACACCACCAAACCCGAAGGTGTTCGACATGGCAGTCCTGATTTCCCGTCGCTGCGCCTGATTAGGTGTATAATTCAGGTCGCACTGCGGATCGGGATTGTCAAGATTTATCGTCGGAGGCACCACCCCCTCATGGATGACCTTGGCGGAAAAGATGGCCTCGACACCCCCCGCGGCGCCTAGCATATGTCCTGTCATGGATTTTGTCGAACTGATGACAACCTTCCGACTGTGTTCCCCGAAGACCGCCTTAATTGCCTCTGTTTCATACGCATCGTTAAGAGGCGTCGATGTGCCGTGCGCGTTTATATAATCGATATCCGCAGGTCCCATTCCCGCGTCCTGCAGGGCGAGCCGCATGCACCTGGCAGCACCGGCATGTCCCGGGGGGGGGGCCGCCATGTGGAACGCGTCGCTCGTCGATCCGGCTCCCACGATCTCGGCATATATCCTGGCACCCCTTTCAAGGGCACAGGATAACTCTTCCAGGATTATAACGCCGGACCCCTCACCGATAATAAATCCGTCTCTGTCGCGGTCGAAGGGTCTGCTCGCCCGCTGGGGCTCATCGTTTCTGGTTGATATCGCTCTCATAGCGCCGAACGCCGCTATGGCAAGGGGAGCAACGGCCGCCTCCGTGCCGCCCGCTATCATGGCATCCGCGTATCCCCAAGCTATGGTCCTGAAGGCTCCGCTGATGGCACTGTTTCCCGCGGCGCATGCCGTTACGGTGCAGTCGATGGGCCCCTTGGCGCCGAACCGTATGGAGACCTGCCCCGAAGCCAGATTAGCCAGCACCGCTGGAACGGTGAAGGGAGAAATCTTTCCCGGTCCCAGGGTACGCAGGGTCTCATCTTCCTTTTCGATGGTGGCAAGACCCCCTATGGCGGAACCTAGGATAACTCCCACCCGCTCGGAATTTCCGTCCCCTATTGCCAGACCGGAATCGTGCAGGGCCATCTCCGAAGCGGCAAGGGCATAGACGATAAAATCATCCAGCCTGCGGTGCTCCTTGGCACCTACAAAGACCAGGGGATCAAACCCTTCGACCTCCCCCGCTATCTTCGTTTTGAATGCGGTGGCGTCGAATCGGGTAATCTCTCCAATACCGGACCTTCCGGAACAAATTCCCGCCCAGGCGTCTTCCAGGCAACTGCCCACGGGGCTCACAATACCGAGTCCCGTTATAACAACCCTTCGTTTCACCGTCATGACTACGACATTCTTTCCTTTATATAATCAGTGATATCCCTGACAGTGCGTATCTTTGCCAGGTCATCATCGGATATCTCCAGCTCGAAGTGGTCTTCCATCGCCATAATCAGTTCCACGATGTCAAGTGAGTCGGCCCCGAGGTCATCTATAAACGCGGCATCGGGAACACATTCCTCCTCTGTTATATCCAACTGTTCAATAATAATTTCCTTTACCTTTTCCTCAAGCTTAGTGGTCATTAAAACTCCTCCTCATGTATGTCAAATTTCAGCCTGCGTCACATATACAGCCCGCCATTGACGTGTATCACCTGCCCCGTGATGTAATCGGCCTTTCCAGAAACCAGAAATTCCACAACACCGGCAACGTCATCCGGCATACCCGCTCTTCCGAGCGCTATCTGGTCCAGTGCCTCCCCCCTGCTTTTTCCCTCCATTAAGCCGGTCATATTGGTTTCGATAAATCCCGGCGCAACGGCGTTGACACAGATATTTCTTGGACCCAGTTCCCGTGCCAGGGACTTTGTGAGCCCTATAATTCCCGCTTTTGATGCGGAGTACGCTACCTGCCCGGCGTTTCCGGACAGGGCCACTACGGATGTCATATTAACGATGCGTCCCCACCGCTGTTTCATCATATATCGGGCGACAGCCCGGCAACAGTTGAACGCCCCGGTGAGATTGACATCTATGACACTGCTCCACGCCTCAGGTTTCGTCCGTACAAAGAGGCCGCTGTGTGTTACCCCGGCATTGTTTATCAGGATGTCGATCCGTCCCTTTTCTTCCGTTATACCCTTTACGGCACCCTGGACAGCATCGAAATCCGATACGTCACATCTCAAGAGACTCCCCGTGCCGTCCTGGTCTTGCACAATCTTCAGGGTCTCGTGGGCCGCCTCTTCACCTCGGACATAGTTTATATAGACAAAGGCCCCCGAGCGGGCAAGTTCCACCGCAATAGCCCTTCCTATGCCCCTCGATCCACCCGTTATCAGAGCCGTTTTCCCATCCAGAGGTTTTTCGCCCGGTGTTTTCATATGAATGATCCGTGAGTTTTTCTAAGAGTGATCCTTACTACTGGTGTTTTGAAACTCAGACGGCATTTCCTCCATGCGTGACGGATCTATGCCGCTTCGCCACCGTCAAAGAAATCGGCTGCCACTTCCAAAGAGGCTTTATCTTCTATGTTAAGGGTTTTGATATCCCTGTTTATCCTTCTTATAAGGCCCGTCAGCGTCTTTTTGGGTCCTATCTCAATTATCGTCTGTATCCCCATCCGGGACATCAGTGCTACCGTTTCCTGCCACCGTACGGGAGAATTTAACTGCTGAGCCAAAAGTTTTTTGGTTGTACCCCTTGAATGCAGGACCTGCGGGTCAAAATTCGGTATTACCGGTATCCTGCAATCCTGTATCGCGACAGCGTCAAGATATTCTTTCAGCCTTTGTGCCGCCTCATCGAGAAGGCTGCAGTGGCAGGGGACGCTTATGGGGAGCTTCACCGCCATTCGAGCGCCCTTTTCCTTTGCCTTCGTCATGGCATGCTCGACCGCCGCGGTGGATCCGGAGATAACAGACTGACCGGGGCTGTTGTCATTTGCTATCTCGACCACCCCGTCGTTCTTGTCCGCAGTCTGGCATATTTCTTCAACGGATTCCCGGTGGAGACCAATAATGGCTGCCATACAGCCTTCACCCGGAGGCACCGCTTCCTGCTGATAGTGGCCCCTCGCATATACGAGCCTTACGGCATCGGAAAAATCGATAGCCCCGGCAGCGCAGAGCGCGGCATACTCTCCCAGGCTGTGACCCGCCAAAACCTTCGGTTCTAAGCCTATCACACTTTCAAAGACCTGGTAGAGGGCAACATCCACGGTTAATACCGCCACCTGGGTGTTTGGCGTCAGATCAAGAGCCTCCTGCGGTCCTTCAAAGCAAAGCCTGGCAATGTCGATTTTGAGAGCCTTTTCCGCCCGGTCAAAAACCTCCCTTACTCCGTGGAACCCATCATACAGTTCCCTTCCCATCCCTACGTATTGTGAGCCCTGACCAGGAAAAACTATACCTATGTTATCCATACCTTTTTGCCTCAGGGCACAGACTCCGGGAAGTTTTATTCAACGGAAATGACTTCACGCCCCTTGTAGAAACCACAATGGGGGCATGCGCGGTGGGGCAGCTTCGGTTCACTGCACTGTGGACATGTAGAGGTCGTAACGGCCGTAAGGGCGTCGTGAGACCTCCTCTTGTTTCTTCTTGTTCTTGAATGCCTATTGGTTGGATTTGCCATAATACTACTACCTTTCCCTCTTCACTTTAAAATTTTTTAACGCAGCAAATGGACTGATTCTCTGCTGCGCCTCATGATCGCACTTTTCTCTATTAAGATTTATCCCGCAGGTGAAGCACAGCCCCTTACAGGAATCATTGCACAGGGGTTTAATCGGAACCTGGAGTATGACCTGTTCGACTACAAGCTCAGCCAGATCTATTACATCACCGTTGTAGTTGCCGTATTCCATATCTTCATAGGTCAGTTCCAGCTCTTCTTCCAGATTTTCAGCAGGTGTCAGGACATACTTGAATTCAATCTCCACGGGAAAGTCAAATAGCTCAAGACATCTGCAGCACTCAAGCTGCCCTCCGGCTTCGATTCTGCCCTTAATTGACACATTATTCAAGACTTTTTCCACCAGGCACTGCACGTTGATCTTCCGGGCGTGCCAACCACAGTCATCACCCACCGGCAGTGAACGGTGAAACCATTCCCCACTTTTAGAGAACCGGAGCTTTAACCCATTTTCAGGAATATTTGAGATGTTGATCTGCAAAACTCATCCCGTAAAAGATATATCCAAAAAAAAGAACGAAGCATAATTACAAAACGGGTTCAATGTCAAGGAAATTTTACAATTATCCACGTAAGGCACACCGATACAAAAGGCGGAAGTGAAGGGATGGCCGCCTTTGAAGTGCTTATTTTTCACTTGAAATCACCCATCAAATCTTTTAGATAGTGAAGTCTGGATAAGGACCTCAAAATAAATCTTGACTTTTGGAGCTTACTTGTCTAGATACCGCGAGTCCACGACGATTCTGGGGGATCGTCTAGAGGTAGGGCTCAGGTTTCTGGAATCTGCTACCCAGGTTCGAATCCTGGTACCCCAGCCATGGTCCCATCGTCTAGCGGTTAGGACGCTGGCCTCTCACGCCGGAAACCGGG
>CAYXUH010000028.1:0-19137 GCA_964468685.1 uncultured Syntrophaceae bacterium
ATACAATATGTTACTCAACAACTGAATAACCATCTTCTATAAATCAATGGATTCAGCGGTCGTTTCGAGTAAACTCGACTTCTATGCGACCGCTTTATCAAACAGCTGTAGTGGCTCGTCCCTTTGGGACTTCGCCGAACTTCTTTTCGCTTGAAGGCGATGGGTTCCAACCATCCCCGGTGACACTATTTCTAATTCGGCGTGGTCCAAGTGTCGGTAGCTGATCCACCCGCTGCTGGAGAACCAGCTAGACCATTTGATTCGATACTTATCGAACCCGTAGCTGCTGTTAATTTAATGCTGAAATCGCCATTTGCGAATGCTGTTCCAGAGGCATGTCCCGCCTTGATTATTATCGCAGCTTCAGCCGGGATTGCGCCATTATTAGACAACATCAGTTGCGCACAGGCGAGGCTACACTGCGACATGCCCTCGGCAACGCCCTGTATACATGCCTTGTTCGCAGCATCCGCCGTCAGATCCATATACTTCGGCACTGCCACTGCCGCCAGAATGCCTAAAATGATCAGGACCGCGATGATCTCGATCAGTGTAAAACCCTTCTGGTTCTTTAAGGTATTGCTCATTATAAACCCCTCCTTTTGATGTTTCGCTTTCGTCATTACTATCGAACAACTACTTGTCACGCTACAATATATTGAGCATTTACGCAACAACTTATCTCCAACTTATCTCCAACTTATCTCCTTTCTTATCTCCTTTCATGTCTAAAATTATGTTACCCGACCATCTTTGTGAGATCCCACATGGGGAGAAATATGGCCATGGCAAAAAACCCGACTATCGCCGCAAGAGAAATAATCAGGATTGGTCCTATTGCTTCCGCCAGCCCCTTCACGGCATATTCCACCTCGTCATCATAATGGGTCGAGATAACCTGAAGCATCTGTTCAAGCTCCCCCGATTCTTCACCCACCGCCACCATGTCCACAACCATGGGGGGAAAGTATTCTGATGCCTTCAAGGGGGCCGATATGCCTCTTCCCTCTTGAATTTTGTCCTTCAATCGCGAAAATTCCCTGCTTATGGCAACATTGCCGATGGTACCGGAGAGAATATCAAGAGAGCTCAGGACGGCAACGCCGCTTGCCTGCAGGATTGAAAAAATACTTGCAAAGCGGGACATGGCGGCCTTGAGAAAGAGGGCTCCTACCAGGGGAATCTTTAGAATGAACTTGTCTCGTACATACTCCCCCTGCTTGGTCCTGAACCAGTATCTCAAAGCCAGAACAGCAAGGACAAGGCCACTCAGCAGCAGGTGCCAGTAATTCTGTAAAAACTGGTATAGATGCAGGCATATCAGGGTTGGCAGGGGAAGATCCAGACCGGCTTTTTGAAATATACCCACGAACTTGGGAATAACAAAGGTAAGGAGCACAAAAAAGGCTATGACCAGGGCAACTACAACCATGATCGGATATTGCAGCGCCGCTTTGATATCCGATCGTACCTTGTGTTCGTGCCCTAGTATATAAACCAGGCGGTCGAGAACGTCAGCAAGCGTACCGCTGGATTCCCCAGCCTCAATCATGCTGATATAGAGGGGAGAGAAAATGCCCGGGTGTTTCCCGAAGGCCTCATTCAGAGAAAACCCCTCTTTTATGTCCACCGTCAGAGAAACCAGGGCTTTTTTGAGTTTCGGGTTCTGGGTCTGACGCTCCAATATCTCCAGCACCTTGAGGATAGGAAGCCCGGCCATGAGCATGGTCCTGAACTGCTTGGTAAAGATTATAATTTCTTTCATGGTGACAGAGGCAAGTTTCGCCTGTATTCCGCCCAGAAAGTTGCCGGATTGAGACTTTTCTCCCTTCACAGCGGAGGGGATAAGTCCCTGTTCGCTCAGCAAGCTTTGGACAGCCTCAACCGATTTGGCTTCAACAACACCGGAAATCTCCGCCCCACTCTGATTGATGGCCTTGTAAGAAAACTGTGGCATCCCTCTCCCCTTCTATACCACCATAACCGTGGATGCCGCCTCTTCAAGGGTCGTGATCCCCCTGATTACCTTGTCCGCGGCATCATCTTTGAGAGTTTGGAATTTCCCCGTCTTTTTCATTTCCCGCGTAATTTCCTGTGCTGTTTTTCCCTTCAGGATCATCTCCTGAATCTCCTCATTAATCTCCAGAACCTCAAAGACACCGGTGCGTCCCTTATACCCGGTATTCATGCATTGGGCACACCCCCTGCCACGCTGAAAATGGGCACCTTTAATCTCGTCGAGACCCCATGCCCTGATCGCATCCATCGGCGGCGTGTACGGCTCTTTGCAGTAGGGACAAATGGTCCTCATGAGACGCTGGGCAAATGAAACCAGGAGGACTGAAGATATAAGGAACGGTTCCAGCCCCATCTCTATGAGTCGCGTAACGGCTCCAGCCGAATCATTCGTGTGAAGGGTACTGAGAACCCTGTGTCCGGTAAGGGCGGCCTGCACGGCGAGGCTGGCCGTCTCACTATCCCTGATCTCGCCCAGCAGCATGACATCAGGGTCCTGGCGAAGTATCGATCTGAGCCCACTGGCGAAGGTCATACCCGCCTTTCGGTTAAGCTGAACCTGGCGTATATGATCAACCCGATATTCGACAGGATCTTCCAGGGTAATAATATTGGTATCGGGTTTATTGAGTTCCCTCAGGATCGCGTAGAGGCTGGTGCTCTTGCCGCTGCCCGTCGGCCCGGTACTGAGAACCATGCCATACGGTTTGACGATAGCCGCCTCTATCTTTGCCTGGTCTCCCTCAGACATCCCAAGCTGCTTAAGCGAATAGACCCCAGCGCCCATATCAAGGAGACGCAGGACGATATTTTCCCCATAGATCGTGGGGAGTGAGGATGCCCTGACATTAATCTCCTTCTTGTCCATCTTGACGGTGAATCGCCCGTCTTGAGGAATCCTCGATATGGATATATCCATATTTGAAAGGATCTTTATCCGCGAGACGATGGGGAGCATAAGGGCTTTGGGGGGTGACGGGACTTCACGGAGCTTACCGTCAACACGAAACCGAAGTTGGGTCTTGTCCGCCTCCGGGCTGATATGTATATCGCTTGCGCCTTCGCGAATGGCCTGTGCGATCACCGAATTCACTATACGGACGACAGGGGCCTCTTCGGCCATATCCTGGAGAGAACTGACGCGGACATCTGTATCCTCCGAAGAGATATCTTTCTCGACGGTAAGAGACACAGCTTCCACCCCGTCCAGGACCTGTTGCAGTCCCCCCGCCTGAGTCCCGTACGTAAGGATTATCAGCTGACTTATCTCCTTTTCCGAGCAGACAAGCGGCATGACCTCCATATTGGTGAGCACTTCCGCGGAACCGATGGCATTGATGTCCATTGGATCGGCCATAGCCACGGTGAGGAGATGCATTTTTTTCCTCAGGGGAACGATCTGATTTTTCTGAGCCATATTGAAGGGGATCAGGTTCACCAGACTCTGGTCTATCGGATATTGCGTAGGGTCATATTTTTCAATCTTCAATTGTTCGCTGATCTGGTCTATAATCTGATCCTCCCTGACCACCCCCTCGCGGATCAGGTACTGCCCGAGCTTCAGGCCTGTCCCCTTCTGGTTGGTCAGAGCCTGCTGCAGTTGATCTTCAGTCAACAGATCAGCGCTTATAAGCATCTCCCCCAGTCTTTTCCGTATCCTCACATTCAGATCCTTCCTTGTTGCACCACAACCCGCTCGCCAATACCGTTGTCACCACGGAACTGACCGACTACGCTCCCACTAATCGAGTGCTGCGGTGGAAAAGAAAACCGTGTCTTTGCCCCAATCCTTAAGAATTCGCGCCCCCGAAGAGATGGATGGCGGCAATTCGGCAATGGCAATGTGTGCAGACTGCTCAGTAGTAAAATTCTTCTTAAGGATAACATCAAACTGCATGCCTTCACGTTCGTTCCAGTGAGAAAATACCTGAATCGGAGGCAGCTGAGCGAGATATTGTTTGTACAATCCGTAAACGTCTTCAAGGTTATCTCTCCGAGCCACCGCTACCCGGTAGGCCCCAGGCGCGGGCCGAAAATCGGAAGAGACCGCCGGAAGATTCAACATGGTTCCCGGTGCAACCCTGTCCGGATTTTGTATATGGGGGTTCGCCTTCCGTATCAATGCAATGCGATCCGGGGTACATTCAACCCCATATACACCTCTGATTATTTTGCAAATCGTCCCGTCCCTCTTGACGGTAAGCCACCCCAGCGACTCCGGGCACCTCTCCGCGCGACGCGGCTCCTCTTCGGCAGGCGAGACCACGCGGGGAGGATCATCTTCGACTGGAGAGGCCACATGGAGAGTGGGTTCCTCTTCGACAGGAGCGACAGCCCCCTGAGGCAGAACTTTCGCATGAATGGCAACCGCACCCACCGGCTGCAGGGCAACACCGCTTCCCAACCTTTTCTGCACCTCGGGGAAGAAGAAATTATGTCCAAAATCAAATCCGATCAAGGTAATCAACACACTCCCGAGAACGGCAGCAAGGGCCACCTTCCACGACATTCTGTGCGTCTCTCCTGTGCGGGTGCAGAAACGGACCAGGGCAAATCCGGCCTTCGATCGATCCTGAATAATCAGCGCAAGAATAATGCGGTGGCACAGTCCGACGATCTTCCGCGGATATCCTCCCGTCGCACGATATATTGCCCACAGGGCCGGGAAGGTGAAGCGGATATCTTTCCCGGCGTCCTCTTCTTTGGCGGTATCGAGACGAAAGCGTATCATCGCCCGGGTATCGGTGAAATTCATGGGGCGAAGGTCATGGGAAAAGTTGATACGATCCGCAAACCCCGTATGTGCCTCAAGCACCCGATAAAACTCTTTCTGGGCAAAGATGATGATCTGGAGCAGCTTGTGCTCATTTGTCTCATAATTGAGAAATTCTCTCAGGATCTCAAGGCAGAAGTCCGATATCTTCTGCCCTTCGTCTATGATCAGGACGAGGGTCTTCCCCTCGCCTACCCCTTTATCAAAGAGATGGTTCTTGATCTTCTCTTTCAAGTGCCATTCCGTAACATCCGGGTTGCCGCCCGGGATACCCAGTATATCGACGATGGCACGGAGAAACTCTATCGGGCTGCCGAAGCAGGGATCGAGCATCAGGTATGTCTCAATGTCTTTATCATCGGCAAACCTGCGTATAATCTGTCGGCAGATCGTTGTCTTGCCAACCCCCACATCCCCGATGACGGTATTCAGCCCGCGGCGCAGGCGCACCGCCAGCTCCAGTTTCTGCAGACACTCTACATGCTGCGGAGACTGGTAGAAAAACTCGGGCTCGGGAGAATTTGAAAAAGGCTCCCTGCTCAGATCTAACACTCTGAAATAATCCATATCGTACGCATTCCGTCCCTTAAAAAAATGTCTCTACCGGGGGTTATCCATCTTCTCCCGCACAACCTCCGGCCCCAGGATGTGAGGTGTAATAAAGATCAGCACCTCTTCCATCGTTTCAGCCCTGCTGTCACTCTTGAACAGATAGCCTAAAGCAGTAATATCCTTGAGCCCCGGGATACCACTGTCGCCTCCGGAGTTTCTTTGTTTGCTAAGACCTGATATCACGATTGTTTCTCCATCCTTGACTATCAATGTCGTATCGGTCTGTTTCTTGATAATATACGGATTCCCCGAGACGTTGCGTGATGTATCGACCTCATCCTTCTTGATCAGTATCTTCATCTTCATGTTTTCGCCATCAATGACATGCGGCGTGATTTCCAGGCGCAGGACCGCATCCTCCCAGCTGACCTCCTGTTCACCGTCTGAATAAGAGACAAAAGGCACCCTCTCGCCATTCTCGGTAAATGCCATCTGATTGTCCAGCGTCGTTATAGAGGGACTGGACAGGATATTCAGTTTTCCATCCGATTGCAGTGCGTTCAACTGCATATTGAGAATATTCCCCGCCACGGTTCCAAAGGTCAGACCAAGCGCCCCCAATCCGCCGGCTGTCGTTATGGCGTCTGTACCTACCGGAAAGTTAACAGCTGCATTAGCAATGTCACTAATGATGGTACCACTGGTGGCAGCGCTGGTGGTAGAACTTCCCCCCAAGACCGAATAAGGATAACTTCCCGCTGTTCCGCCATATGAGCCCCCCCATTGTATCCCGAGCTCTCGGGCGGTATCCTTGGTCGTCTCAACAATATTCGCCTCAATCCGAATCTGGGGAGTAGGCTTGTCGATCTTGGCGACCATGGGGATAATCCTCTCAAAATCACTCCTGGTCGCCTGCATAACCAGTGAATTCGTGTGTTCGTCCACCTGTATCGACCCATATGGGGTCCCTTCGCCGTCCTTGGTCAGGAAATTCTCGAGGTTCCCCCTGAGCTTGTCGGGGTCCGCGTAATTAACGGGGACAACCATCGTCAACAACGGAGACATCCTGCCCTTTATGATCTGTTGTTCTCTTCGCTCTCTTCCAATCTTTTCGAGCGCCAGATCGTTTTGCAGATCTGCCGCTGTCGTTATCCGTATAATATCACCATCCCATACGTATGTGAGCATTTTGGACCGCATAATACTGAGAAATGCCTCGTCCCACCGAACCCTTCTGAAATCCACATTGATTTTACCCTGTATATCCGACTTGATCAAGATGTTCTGCCCGGCCGCTTTGGCGAGCGTGCGAAGGGCGACACCGACTTCGGTATCGCGCATGACAAGGGTGACCCTCATGGTGGGGAGGGCCTTTTGCTCTATCGTGGCATCTGTCGCGCCCGGCTCATCCGGTATCTTCAGTGAGCGAACCCTGGCAACCGGTGATGTGCCCACGGATTCCTTCGCCTTGAGATTCCATTTCTCAAAGAATGGATCCTTTTTCACCTCTTTCGCGCCGGCGCAACCGAAGACGAGGACACCGGCCATGATCACCAGGGCCGCCTGTGCCAGTCTTTTCCTTCTGATTACTTTCAACACGCTATATCCTCCATGAAAGACTACTCCTCCAATAAGGAAACTGTGATGTCTTTTCCCGTTCCTTTGTCCTCAATCACGACTGCGGAAGGCCCTATACGTTTCACAAGATATCCCCCCATCTCCAGCTCATCCCCGGTTTCATAGCTCACACCAGCTATAACGGCTATTCTCTTCGTACCGATCTCCAGATATCCGGTATACTCTACAGAGCCCAGATTAGAGGTGCTCACCACGGGTGTTTTGTCTACGTAGAAGGGGCCTTCCCCCCAGTCGGCCTCAGCCCCGTCAACAATAGCAGCATAGGCCGGATAGCCCCCCCCTTCCTCCAGGACCTTTGACGCCTCTGCGATAAGAGTGTCTATCTGTGCCACAGCTTCTCCGGCTACCGCATCCGCCGGTTTCGATGATGAGGCAACGAATAAGTCATGCACACTATACAGAACGACAACCAGCATAACAGCCACCACTACAATCTCCCGTGTTGACACCTTGATTTTTTTCATGATCCCCGTCTGCTCAACTAACCGTCGCCAGGCACACCGCCTGTTATGTATTACCCGATTGCCAGCCGCACCGTAAGGTAAATTTCTTCGCGCCCGTTCTCCTGCTTAATCTCTATCGCTTCCACCCGCTTGAGGGAAGGGACCCCCCCCACCCCTACCAGAAATTTTCTGAAGTCGAGAAACCTTCCCCCCAAGTGAAGCGCGACCATCATATCGTCAGATTCCTCTGTCAAGGTCAACACATCCGGCCGGATGGAGATAACGTGCAGGCCGCTCTCGTCAGCTATTTTCTTAAACAACTGAGAGGGGATATCTATATCCCTCCTGGAAAGTGCCTTCGTATCGGGTACCGGCAATTTTCCCAGAAATTTGTTCTCCCCCCTTTTTACCATCTCTTCATAGAGGGATCGCAGGACCTTTTGTTTTTCTATGAGAGCCTTCACCTGTACCGTCTTCGCTTCGATGGCACCCAGGGACCGCTGATACGGATACAGGGCGGCAAAGTAGAAGATGACAAGGATCACGACACACAGCACAAGATACATCACGCTCCGGCCGGGAATCTTGCTCATATACATCAAAATATTTTTCATCTTATACCCTAGAATAAATCAACAGTTATGCTAAAACGGAGCGCTTCACCTGCGTGAAAGGGCGCTCTGGTATTGTTATCAATCACAACCTTTCTAACCATCCGCGACTGTTTGAGATCAAACACATATCTCGCCAGGACAGATTCAAAGGAGCCGGGGTCGCCCGTAACAACTCCACTGATAGTAGCAACGCCGTTGGCAGCTTTGTTGGCATCTTTTCCTTCTCCCCCTAGCATCGCCTTAATGGTCAAGAGGTGCATGTCTTGGGGGATCAGTTTCGATAATTCCCCTATAACCGCCATGCCAAAATACCTTTTTTTGAAACTTTGCATGACAAGGCGGTTTTTCTTGATCTCAGGAACCATCGCACGGGCGGGTTCCTCTACCGTCTGCGTGCCCTTTCTCAACTGCTGATCAAGCTTTGCCAGTGCGGCCTCTTCCCGGTCAACGACATTCCCCATCCAGAAAAAAAGTCCCACAAAAATCAACATAACCACCGCAAAGGCGGAAATGATCACACGATTGACCCGGCGGATACTCGCGAGCTTTTCCTTTTCACTATAGGTAAATATGAGATTAGGAGTACGAAGCAGGCTTGACAGCGCCAGGCTCAGGGCAAGCGTAAGGGAAGCCCTCTGGGATGTGGATGTGTGTGCCGTGATACGGCTGGAAGAGGGGGTTCCCGGGGCAAGAGGATCCAGCACGTCGCTCTCGACCCTGAGCTGCCCGCCGATGTAATCAACGACAGGTCGGCCAACTCCCGTATCGGAAAAAACATATATGAAATTTATACCTTCATTACCCAGGATAACGGTGTAGTGTTCAAGGGTTCTTTCCACCTGTCGCACAAGCCGCTCAAGGGCAGGATCAATCATTCCGAATATCTCTTCCTTGCCAAGACCAAAACGATCGGCTTCCCCGTAGGGCGGTGGGGAATCAAACCCCAGGCTGAACACCAGATCTTTCGCATCTTCTATGTTCATGGGGTTAAAAGCCTGTTCAAGGTCAGCCTCGGCACCGAGCACCCCCCCCCTCCTCTCATTCAGAGAGGGAGACGTGACGTGCTCTTCCAGGAGTGCCTCCGCCATGCTGTTGGTCCCCGCCCGTATGTCGCGCGTCATCACGAGATTCCCTGCGGAGAAAACATCAATGCGCGACGAATCATCTCCAATGTAGAGCGTAGCCGTCCGATCGGGGAGGGGCATCCAGTCGGCCCTGAACAAATTCTGCAGGGCAAGGGGGGCAGCGGTAAGACCGGTCAAAGGAAAACCGATGTCGTTAAAGAGAGTTTCCACCTCCTCCACCTCACGTTTCGAAACGACACATATCACCACCGACAGCTTTGTAACATCCTCCTCAACCACCTCACCCTGAACCTCAAATTCAAGAATTGATTCCTTTTCATCAAAGGCTGTATTTTTCTTCGCGGTCCAGTAAACGACGTTTTCAAGCTGCTTTTTCCCCACTTTAGGTATGTTGACACTCTCCACGCCCACCTTATCCGACCGGACCAGGCTCCACACACTAAAGTTCCCTCCAGAACCGCAGAACTTTTCAAGTTCCGCCCTCAAAAAATGGGCAAATCCGGGGGTACCTCGTGACATCCCAGGCTCAATAAAAACCTTTCTGCAGTCAAGCAACTCCCACCGGCCACCCGAAGGCTGTTTTACCTTGACCAGTCTCAGTTCATCGGGTCCGATATCCACACCCACGGATATGGGCCTCCTTGCAAGCAATCCCCGTGTGCCCTCCTTCTTGACCTTTCCGGATGGAGAAGCACTGACAGCGTTAGATATTTCACCCGGCGTTTCATCATTCCGGATCAGTCTAAGCAGCCTTTCAGTTGAAGAAATATCTTTTGGAGAAGGCAACACCAAAACCTCCATTTATCGTTTATCTAACAAAAATCAACGTAATTACAAACCAATGTCTCACCCCTGAAAACAGTTCGTCAGAAAATGGTCAACTGCTTATCTTTCTTGAGAGACACCTGTTTACGGCGATAATTCTCAAGGATCTTCTTGGCCTCTCCCATGTAATCCTGGGGAAAGTGTTTAAAGGTGCGCAAACCGGACTGAATCTCCGGAGGCTCCGGGATAAGGCCCTTTTCTATATAGCTTCGTATCGTTTTCGCGGAGACACCAAGAACTTTCGCCGCATCGGCAGTTGTGTAATACGCTTTTCCCCCTATGATAACCATAAAATTCTCCCGGAATTTCTGAAACTTTCTTACCATCCACCCATATTGATAGGTTCACCCATACCGATCAGTACAGTAGGTGTGTACATACCCTACCTTCCGCACCCATGTCAAGTATTTTCTATCCCTCTCCTGCTGTACGGCAATCTAAGTTCCCAATGTAAATTCAAAGAAGTATAAATAAAAATATCTTTTGTAAAAATATAGTTTCTGCTATCATTCCCAAAATTCGGCATAAAATATTGACACAACAGTTGCTCTCATAATAGGGATGATTGTATTTGGTACACGTTCCACAATTCACAGGGGGGGGGATTTCTTATGTCTTCATCTTTCATGTATGGACAATTGATACTATTCAATCCGATGGGAAGTATTGAGGGACCTTCAGGCATATTGGCCGCCTCACGGGAGCTGAACATCGGATGTGTTTAGATACTGTGTGACTTTTACAGTCGCAACAAATACATATAGAGGAGGGAAACTATGGTTGGTATCACGTCGTACGGCGCTTATATCCCCTGGTACCGGATGAATCGCACGGTCATATTTGAGCAACTGGGGTGGTTCAACCCGGCAAATGCTTCCGTGGCACGGGGAGAAAAAGCAGTGGCAAATTATGATGAGGACAGCATAACGATGGCCGTCGCGGCGGCTCTGGACTGTCTGGGGGAAAAATCCCGGGGATCTGTCGATGGCCTGTATCTGGGATCCACGTCTCTTCCCTTCGCCCAGAGACAGAACGCGGCAGTTGTCTCCACCGGCCTCGACCTTCCATCCGGAATGAGAACAGCCGACTTTGGAGGTTCCACAAAGGCCGGCACCAGTGCCCTCCTTGCCGCACTCGACGCGGCACGGGGAGGAGGCAAAACAATAGCCTGCGCGAGCGAGAACAGGCTCGCGAAACCGGGGAGCTCCCAGGAGCATACCTATGGAGACGGCGCCGCGGCCTTTCTGACGGGAGATGAGGATGTCCTGGCACAGTTCAAGGGCTCCTTTTCCGTCTCCTCCGATTTTATCGATTTCCGGCGTACCCAGGAAGAGAAATTCTCCCATGGCTGGGAGGAGCGGTGGATACGCGACGGGGGGTATTCACGGATCATTCCCGAGGCGGTTTCGGGGCTGCTGGACAGATACACCCTGAAGATCACCGATTTCGCAAAGATTATTCTGGCCTGCCCCGCCGCGGGCGCCATGAAGGGTCTGATCAAGACCATCGGCGCCTCCCCAGAGCAGATGCAGGACACCATGATCGCACAGGTGGGAGATACCGGCGCGGCCCTCCCCCTCATGATGCTGGCAGCGGCGCTTGAAGACGCGAAGGCAGGGGACAAAATCCTTGTTGTTAGCTACGGAAGCGGCAGCGACGCCCTCTGGTTTGAAGTAACGAACGAAATAGCAAAGGCCCAAAAGAGCAACAGAAAGGGAATCAGCGGACATCTGGCCGAAAGAAATGATCTGTCCGTGTATGCAAAATACCTGGTCTTCAGGCATCTCATCCCCCTGGAAGTGGGAATCAGGGGGGAAGAGATATCGCCAACGGCGATGAGCGCCCTCGGCAGGGACGGCAACGCCATCTCCGCCCTCGTAGGCTCACGGTGCAGGGCCTGCGGGACCCCGCAGTATCCGAAGCAGCGTATCTGCGTAAACCCGGACTGCGGCGCCGTGGACGATATGGAAGACTACCGCTTCTCGGACAAGGTGGGAACCCTCGTCTCCTATACCGGAGACAACCTCGCCTTCAGCTGGGACCCTCCGCAGATCTACGGTCTGGTCGATTTTGAGAATGGGGGGAGGATACTGCTCGATCTCACCGATTGCTCACTCGATTCCGTCAAGGTGAAGATGCCGGTTACCATGAGCTTCCGAAGAAAATATGCAGACCCCCAGAGGGGCTACTACGGCTATTTCTGGAAGGCGGTACCTGTCAAATAGAACCCGTAATCCATCAATCTGTAAAAAAGGAGATATCAGATGGCAAAAGGAATAAAAAATGAGGTGGCCATAATAGGTGTGGGATGCACCACATTCGGTGAACTGTGGGACAAAGACGCATCCGATCTGATGGTTGACGCGTTTCAGGAGGCCCTGCAGGATGCAGGTATAGAAAAAAAAGATATAGATGCCGCGTGGTTCGGAACCTGTTTCGATGAGGTCAACGTGGGCAAGAGCGCCCTGTCGCTGACAAAGACCCTGAAACTGCCCTTTATCCCGGCGACCAGGGTGGAAAATTTCTGCGCCAGCGGGACGGAGTCCTTTCGCGGCGCCTGCTACGCAGTTGCTTCTGGTGCGTGTGACATCGCGCTGGCAATGGGGGTTGAAAAACTGAAGGACACCGGGTACGGGGGCCTTCCCGACTTCGGCAACCTGCTGGGATCGCAGAACAGGGCCATCTTTGCCAATCTCACGGCCCCTGGCGGTTTCGCCATGCTGGCAACGGCATACTTCGACAAATACGGGCTCTCCCCCGAGGAGGGGAAACTGGCGCTGGCGCACATATCGTCAAAGAGTCACCATAACGGGACCCTGAGTCCCAAGGCGCACCTGAAGAGCGAGGTGTCCATCGAAAAGATCATGAACGCCCCGATTATAGCCTGGCCCCTGGGGCTCTTTGACTGCTGCGGCGTGAGCGACGGGGCCGCGTGTGCCATCGTCTGCCGCGCTGATAAGGCCAAGGACTTCAGAAAAGACCCTGTCTACGTCAAGGGCCTGCAGATAGCCGTCACCTCGGGAGAGGAGATGGCGTACCAGAAGTGGGACGGCACCCACGTCATGCCTACCTACCGGGCTGGATGTGCCGCGTTCAAGGAGGCCGGCATAGCAAATCCCCGCGAAGAAATCAGTATGATGGAGGTCCACGACTGTTTTTCCATCACGGAGCTTTCCACATACGAAGACCTCCAGATATCCCCGAGGGGAAAGGCCGTTCATGACATCGAGGCGGGGTTTTTCGACCTTGACGGGCAGATACCGTGCCAGACCGACGGAGGACTGAAATGCTTCGGCCACCCGATAGGGGCATCAGGCCTCAGGATGATCTATGAGGAATACAAACAGCTCCAGGGGAAAGCGGGGGAGCGGCAGATCGAAGATCCCCGGATAGGGCTGACCCATAACTTGGGAGGATTCCCCTGCATGAGCGTCGTCAGCGTGGCGCTCTTCGGAAACACATTATAACAGTCTGAGGAAAGGGTTATTGCCGGTCAGATCTCGAATCGCACTTGCCAGGTACTAATGCGAGTGCGATCCGGCGGTCCGGCTCCAAACCTCTCACAGCTGTTAATCATAAAGGAGGACGAAATGGAGATACAGAAGGTATGCGTTTTAGGGGCAGGGCTCATGGGGAGCGGCATAGCTCAGATATGCGCGCAGGCAGGCTATGAGGTCGCGCTGAGGGACATAGAGCAACGCTTTGTAGACGGCGGCATGGACACGATACAAAAAAATCTCGCCCGCGGCGTATCAAAGGGGAAGATGACACCGGAAGAGATGGAGGCGATCCTCGGGAGATTGAAGCCTACACTGGACCTGAAAGAGGCCGCCGGTGATGCGGATATCGTCGTTGAGGTGATCGTCGAGGTGATGGATGTCAAGAAAAAGGTGTACGCCGAGCTGGAAGAAGTCGTGCCGGACCAATGCCTCTTTTTCACCAACACCTCCGGCCTGAGCATCACGGAGATGGCGGCTATTACCAACAGGCCGGATAGGTTCATCGGCACCCATTTTTTCAATCCCGTCCCGGTCATGCGTCTCCTGGAGATCATAAAGGGTCATGAAACATCCGAGGAGACCCTTGAAGCGGCAAAGGAGTGGGGAGAAAAGATCGGCAAGGAAATCATCATCGTCAATGAAGCGCCGGCCTTTGCCGTCAACCGGCTTCTGTGCACCATGCTTAACGAGGCATTCTTCACCCTGGGAGAAGGTGTCGCCAGTGCGGAGGACATAGACACGGGGATGGTCCTGGGATGCAACCATCCCATGGGACCCCTGGCACTTGCCGATCTCGTCGGCCTGGAGACCCTCCTCCACGTGATAGAAGGGCTCCATGAGGAACTGGGTGACAAATACCGGCCCGCCCCTCTCCTCAAAAAGCTGGTGAGGGCAAAAAGGTACGGCCGTAAGACAGGCAAAGGCGTGTACGATTACGGCATGGGACAGGGATAAGCTGTCCTGTTCGAAGGCGTGAAGCATTGCTTAAAGCGATCCTTTAAATTCATACTAAAGTGGTATTTACAAACCGTGCGCATACTCCGATACTGCAGACGTGCTTGGGATTCCTGCGCCATACATACCGGTATGCGGCGAACACAAGGAGGGGAACATGGACTTTGAACTGCCCGAAGAGATGAAGATGCTGCAGGATATGGCCTATAAGTTCGCCCAGGCGGAGATAGCCCCCGTCTCGGAAGAGTGCGACAGGGAGGAAAAATATACCCCCGAACTGCGGAAGAAGGCCGCGCAGAATGGTCTCGTCTGCGCGTGGGTGCCGGAAGAATACGGCGGAGCAGGCGTGGGAATACTGGGAAATTCCCTGGTAATGGAGCAGTTTTCCCGGATTGATACGGGAATAGGCCTCAATATCGTCGCGGCCGGGTTCGGTTGCGAAGCGGTCTACGCGTTTGGAACAGAAGAGCAGAAAAAGCGATACCTGGCCCCCGTGTGCAGCGGAGAGCAGGTGAGCGCCGGCGCATTCACGGAACCAAATGCCGGGACGGACGTAGCCGGATATGGAACGAGGGCGGTGAAAGACGGTAACGACTATATTATCAACGGAAGTAAGATGTTCATTACCAATGGGACCGTCTGCGACTGGATGGTATGCCAGTGCATCACCAATCCCGACGAAAAGACACACCATAAGTTCAGCCAGATACTGGTCCCCGCCGATGCCCCCGGTATTACACGAACCAAGATCCACGGCAAGATGGGCATCAGGGCTACCGATACGGCTGAGATCGCCCTCGAAGATGTGAGGGTTCCCCAAGAAAACCTGCTGGGCGGCGAGGGGAAAGGCTTCTACCAGCTGATGCACTTTTTCGACATCACAAGGATTATGGTGGCCGCCCAGGCGCTCGGCCTGTCTCAGGGCTGCCTCGAAGAATCCGTCAAATATGCGAAGGAGAGGACCGCCTTCGGCAAACCGCTCGGGGCCTTTCAGATCACCCTGCAGAAGCTGACCGAGATGGCGATCAGGACGGAGGCCCTGAGAAACCTTGTTTACAAGGCCGCATGGTCCGTAGACGCGGGCAGTCCAGATTTTCACCTGGGGGCCATGGCAAAATACTACGGGGGACAAACCGCCGTATTCTCCGCCAATGCCGCCGTTGAAATCCACGGAGGGTATGGCTACATAGAAGAGTATCCGGTTCAGAGGTGGTACCGGGACGCCAAGATACTTGAGCTATATGAAGGCACAAAGGAGGCCGAGATCATGACCATAGGGAGGGTCCTGCAATCTCGATAAGCGGGACTCGGCGGTTCCTGCACAACATCGAAAGCACCGCTGATATCCGGTTAAAATAACCGATTATACATATCTCCATATGTGTTGCGTTGCATCGATAGCTCATAAAATTCGGAAGTTTTCGTAAAAAACATGAACCGATGCTCTTGCTGGGGAGAGGTCTCCTTAAAAAATGGCCCCTCGTTCATGTTCATTTTAGAAACGGATGTTTTACGTAAAGATATGAATAATCAAGGGATTGTGTAAGGCGTACGCATGAATGTCTTACGGTAAGCGTGCAGGTTGATCGAAAATTACGAGAAAGGACCATTCCCGAACAGGAGTTGGCTGAAACGTAATAGAAAACAGTTGGTTGCTTGGCATACAACTTGCGGGAGCCAAGCTGAGAACAGCAACGTCTCGGCCGGTATGCTACCCACCGGCACGATAAGGGGAGAAGTGGGGAGAACAAATGATCGATTCGGACAAAAAAGATCGTTGTTTTCAAGACTCTTCTGACACCGGAACCGCACGAGGAGACAGCGGGGAAGATGCCGGGATGGGGTCCGCCCACAGCACCCGGGAGGAGATGAAAAAAAGGTTTCTCCTGCCGCCACCCCTGTTCAAAAACCTCGATCTTACAAAAATACCCAAGTCCGCCCCCAGGATAGAAAAGCGGAAGCTAATCAATACCATAAATCACCTCAATTTCACCGATGGGTACCTCTGGGCCCATCTGAGAGACCCCCGGTATGAAGAGGACATCTTCTTACACGCCTATCCACAGCCATGCATGGGAGAAACGATAACCTGCCTGTGGTCTAAGGAAAACATGACGGGGTTTGAATACCACCGTTTCCTGAATCTGGTGCTTGATGACGGCATGTCGGTAACCGTGGTGCCGGCAAAATTACTGAATATAAACAGCGAGCGTTTTACGATTCAAATACCCGATACGGGGTACGTCCTTGGAAAACGAAAGGTCAGACGATTCGCATGTCAGGGGGTTACCGCCGAGCTCAGCCAAAGCGGGTTTCTGGCAAGAGGCGAACTGCTGGATTTCAGCCCCCTCTCTTTCCGCGTCAGGGTTACCCCCTCTCTTGACGGGTCTTTTCACTGGCTGAACCCGGATGAACCGATTACCCTCACCCTCTCCCAGGGGCAAAAGATCATTTTCTCAGACCCCTGCCGCTTCATTGATCAGACAAGCAGTATGTCCGTGAAGGAGATTGTGCTCGCCCCACTAATGAACCCGTTTCACCGCTTCAGGGGCAGAAAGATACGCAGCCCCCGCGTGCAACTGGCGCCGTCGTCCAGCATCAGCTTCGAACATCCCCTTTGGGGGAAAAGGGTGCAGCGCGACATACATGATATTTCCGTCACCGGGTTCTCGGTACGGGAACGGGACGATGAATGCGCCCTGGTTCCGGGCATGATCATCCCCAGGGTCAATATTAGCTGCTCAGGCGTTGCGGCAATGCCGTGCACCGCGCAGGTTATATACCGTCGAAAAGAAAAGAAGGGCATCTTCCGCTGCGGCATGGTCATCCTGGATATGGATGTCAACACGTATGGAAGACTGAGCAACATACTGGGCAATGTGGTAGATCCGAACATCCGCGTCTCCGAGGAAATAGATATGGACGCCCTGTGGAAGTTCTTCTTCGAAACCGGCTTTATATACCCCAAGAAGTACGATCTCATTGAATCCCACAGAAATGCCTTTAAAGAAACATACCGCAAGCTCTATCAGGACAATCCGGAAATAGTCGAGCACATGGTCTATCAGAGAAACGGTCAAATATACGCCCATGTCTCCATGGTAAAGGCATATGAACGGTCCTGGATGGTGCATCATCTTGCCGCACGGTCGGATCCGGGGAACAACAGAAATACGGGGATCCCTCTGTTGAGACAGATCATAAACTACTTTGAGGGATTTTACCGATTGCCAGCCTTTAACATGGACTACTGGATATGTTATTACCGTCCCCAGACCAGATTCATGGATATGTTCTTCGGCGACTTTGCACGGCATCTCAGAAATCCGCGGGCCTGCTCACTGGATACCTTTGCCTACAAGAACTATCCAACTGCATCTCCCCAGGGGTCTCTCCCAGACAGCTGGTTGTTGAAGAAATTCTCGGCCCCCGATCTGTTTGAGCTTGAGCGCTTCTACAGAAATCAAGCAAATGGACTGCTTCTGGATGCCCTGCGCCTCGGGCACGAGGACTCAGGCAGCAAATCATTAGAAGAATTATATCAACGTCACGGATTTACGAGAAAATGGGAGGTATATTCGCTCATGCATGCAGATGAACTGAAGGCCGTTCTGATCGTAAATCAGTCAGATCTCGGTCTGAATCTTTCCGAACTGCTCAACGGTATCAAGATCATAGTAACCGATCCGACGGGACTGCCCTGGGATATATTGTCCAGCGCGGTCGCCCGCCTGACGGGAATATATGAGGTTGAAAAAATCCCCCTTCTCGTATATCCTCATACCTATATGGAAGATAACGACATATCTTATGAAAAACAGTACATAATGTTTATCATGGATATGCAGCATGGAAAGGATTTTCTGGATTACCTGAAGGGGCAACTGAAGGCAAAGATCAGGTTCCTCATCAAATTTCTCATCAGAAAGTATCTGGTAAAATGAACGATACTCCGCTCTACAATATAAGAATCATAAAAATCCATATAGAATATATAAAGGAGCATTATCCCGAGGCAGATATCGATCTCATTCTGGAATATGCGGGGATCACCATTTATCAGATGGAAGATGACGGGTGCTGGCTTACGCAGGACCAGGTTGATCGCTTTTTCGAGATCATTGTCCGTAAGACAGGCAATTCCAACATCGCTCGAGAAGCAGGGCGCTATTCCATCCTTTCCAAGGCGGGTCTTCCCGTGCAACAATATGCCCTCGGCTTTATTACCCCCGCGACCGCCTATGCGGTAATGGAGAAATTGTACAACCAGGTAAGTCTCGCATGTACCCTCGTCACAAAACGCCTTGGCAGTAACAGCACCGAGGTAACGGTAACCCCGAAAAAAGGCGTCATAGAAAAGCCCTACCAGTGTGAGAACAGGATGGGAACATTCGAGGGAGTGGCCAAGATGTTTACAAACGAGCTGGCCGAAATTGAACACCCTACATGCATACACAGAGGGGACGAGACCTGCACATACATTATCACCTGGAAACAAACCCCTTCACTTATATGGAAGCGCATCCGTAACTACACGATCATTTTCAGTATAATTTCCTGTCTCGGGCTCTTTTTCATGTTGCCAGCCCTGTACTGGTCACTCCTGGCAGTTTCATGTTCTCTCCTCACGACAGGCATTTACGCCTATTCGGAACACCAGGGAAAAAAAGAAGTCAGTTCAAAACTCAAGAGTGACAGCGAAACGGCCAGCGACCTTCTGGAGCAAACCAACTCCCG
>CAYXUH010000029.1:0-18466 GCA_964468685.1 uncultured Syntrophaceae bacterium
CGGTGAGCAGAGTGGAGCGTGCCGCAATTTGTTCTGGTGGTGTGAATAGATGGGATTGATCAATCTTTTAATTAACGATCCGTTGACCTTTGTTTTGATAGCGGTACCGCTTCTGTACTCTGTTATCCTGCACGAGCTGGCGCACGGGTGGGTTGCCTATCGGATGGGGGACCCCACCGCCAAGATGATGGGCCGCCTCAGCCTCAACCCGCTGAAACATCTCGACCCGATGGGGACGCTGATGCTCTTTTTTGTCGGCTTCGGCTGGGCCCGCCCTGTCCCCGTTAATTTCGCTAACCTGCATGGGAGCCGCAGGGAGCTGATTCTCGTTTCTTCCGCGGGGATTATCGTTAACACGATTCTCGCCTTCATCGCGATTCTCCTTCTTCGACTGTTCGCTCCCCCCGAACAGAGCATTGCCGGGACGGCGCTCTACTTCTTGGCCCATATCAATATCATCCTGGCTGCCTTCAACCTGATCCCGATCCCGCCCCTCGACGGCTCCAAGATCCTGATGGGGTTTCTGCCCGAACGACTCCAGTACACCCTTTCACGCCTTGAGCCCTACGGCTTTTTCATCATCATCGGCCTGCTTGTTTTCGGTGTTCTCAACCCCCTCATCGATTTCTTCCGCTGGATCATCCTGTCGATCATCAGTATTCTGCTCTTCTGATCGCGATTGCAATCTTGCTGAAACCGGCCGTTTACGGTAGAATTAAGCAGTCGTTTCGCCGGCATCACAATTGCGCCCCGGTTTTCAGGGGTGCCGTTTTCCGCATATGAGAAAAGGAGGGGGATCATGGAGAGAAAAGCATTGATCGACATGTTGAACAGGGACCTTACCGATGAACACGCCGCAGTGGTTCGCTATCTGATCCACAGCTACCAGGAGGGGGAGGATACACCGGTCGGCGCCAGCCTGCTCTCGCGCTGTCGTGAGGAGATGTGGCACATGCACTGGCTGGGGATGATTATCGGCGAGCTGGGGGGGGAACCGGACTTTACGATCGGGCCATATCCCTTTGACCCCGCTAGCAGAGCGACCATGCTGAAATCCTATATACAGTATGAGGAGAAACTGATACCGCACTACAACGCCGAGGCGGAAAAGGTCGATAATCCCCATATCAAGCGTGTTTTAAAACGCGAGGCGTGGGAGTCGGCTATCCATGCGCGGCGGTTCCAGCGGTTGATTGAGAAACTCTCCCCCGAGGACGCGGGCGGTCTTCCCGAAGGGGGGCACGAACTGCCGTTGTCCTTTGTGGAGAAACTACAGGGGGAGCTTCTGAATAAATATACCGAGATGCTACAGCATATTCGCACCTCCTGGGTCTTCCAGAACGAGAAAAAGGCGGGATGGCGGATTATGGACCAGGCGATGGAAAAGATGAAACACCTCGCCATCTTTGCCGAGGCCCTCGCGGAAGACGGGGTGGACCTGCCCTTCAAAGCAGGCCCGATCGACATGAGCCGCGCGGTCGGCGATGCCTTTCAGAAGGCCGTCGATGACCTTCAGGCTGGGGATAAGCGGTACCGAGCGTTGCAGAAGGATGACGAGGTTCGGAAGCACTCCGGAATCGTCCTGAAGGTGGACCTGGCGGTCCAGCAGATCGATTATCAAAAGGAAGAGATCAAGGGCTGGTTGAAGAAGTAGGGATTTTTATGCCACCCGCGGGTCGTTCCCCGGCCCGCGGACCAATCTATCGGGGTGGTAACCTCATGAATACGTGTGCGTTCCCCAAATCATCACCTTGCCCCTACATCTTAGTTCCTTTTTCGTGTTTTCGTAACTTCGTGCTTTCGTGATAAAGATTATCTTGTTTGGTTCCGACCTGCCCGAGTCAGGATTTCTCTTTCAGAAGGAACCTCGCTTGGACGAAGATTCCGAGAAGGGCCAGGACCATGGCGATGGCTGTTTCCATCACCGGGTTCAGAGTAATTGTGTCTGTGATGATCGCGGCTCCGGCTAAGGACGAGAGCACGATGAGGGCCCAGTCAAAGAGGAGGAAAAGGAGCAATGCCCCGATAATCCCGCCGCCGACATAGGCAATCCAGAATATCTCCTGGGAGACTAGTCCGAAAGAGGTCACAATCATGTAGGCTATGTAAGCGCCTGCGAGAAAACCGCCCACGAATATGGCAAAACCCTGCAGGAAAAGGGCGATGGCCACGCCCACGGCCCCCACGATGATTCCCACAGAGAGGGACATGATGAGCGACTCTATGCCCAGGACCTGGTCAGCCAGTGTAAAGCCGGTGATGAACCCTATGGCGCCCACGAAAAACCAGAAAAATTTCCGGCCGCCTACCAGCAGAAGAATCCCCAGCACAACGTATACCAACGGTGTCAGTGTCATATAAGCCTCCCTTTTGTGCTGACAGTTTGTTAAAAAACAAGCGCTTCCCCATCAGTCAGAGGGGCATCCATCTGATGATCTGTACAATAAAAATCCTTGGCGCACAACGATTGATATTACTGGCTCTTTTCACTTTCGCGGGCCTTGAGGGCCGCGAAAACCTTCTCGTGGCTCGCTACGGTAAGCCCCAATCTCCTGCTCTCGTCGACAATGAATCCGGCGAAGGTCTCTATCTCCGTTCTGTTTCCCTGTTCAAAATCCCGCTGGTATGATGTTTTTGCCTCGTAGGGAAAGCCTCGGGACTTTTCGATGGTCGCCTTCTTAATACCGGCGGGAAATTCAATGCCGTGCAGTGCGGCAAGGGCCAGCAGCTCATCGAGGAGGGTCCCCATCAGCTCCATCCCCTCATTGTCTTCCAGTATCCCCCCTATGGTTGTGTTCCGATAGGTCGTCGCGTTTCCGAGAGGGGAGACAAAGAGATATTTCTCCCACGCGATATTCTTGATGTCACTACGGTACTCGGCTTCTATGTCAGCCTTCCGAAAGAGGTCCTCTATCTGTTTTCCGTCTTGTTCCTCCTTCGTTTCATTTCCGAAGAACATCTTGCGCGAGCCGCCCGTCTGGTGGCAGGCGCCCGGTCCTGTCAGCTGGGAACCGATATACACGCATCCGTTCCATATCCTCCCCTTTGTGAGGACGGACTGAAGCTTCTCGACGTTATCCACCCCGTTCAGGAGGGAGATAACGACGGTGTCCTCGCCGATCGCGGGGGCGAGCAGTTTCGCGCTTTGGGTGAGTCCGTAGCCCTTGACGCACAGGAGGACGATATCGAATGTGCCGCACCCGGCCGGATCATCGGTCGCCAGATCGGGGCGAGCCGTGAAATCTCCCTGAGCCACGCTCTTCACCTGCAGGCCGTTCGCCTGTATCGCCTTCAGATGCTCCCCCCGTGCTATAAAGACGACCTCGACATCGTTATCCCCCTCGTATCGTCGTGCCAGCAAGCCGCCGTAATAGCCGCCCACGCCGCCTATTCCCATGATCGCTATCTTCATCGCGTGTCTCCTTCTGATGATTAGTGCCGGATTTATCAGGCGCCTCTGACAGGTCCGATCCGGGAAATATCTTTAGTGAACATGTGGCATTCATTACCAAAAAAGTCAAGGGAAAGGTTCCTCAGTCTGCCAGGGCGGTGCGCGGAATCCTTTCGGAAAAAATGTCTTGAAGTTATCTTTGAAAGGACACATACTGACCGTATCCAATAAAAATCCACAGGAGGTGGCCCATGCGCTACATATCCCGGCTGGTACTTCTCGGAGCTATCTGTCTTATGGTAGGGGGCTGCGGCCTCTTCATGAAAGAGATCCCTCAAGGCCGGATCGTATCTCCGACGACGCAGGATCATTTTATCAAGATTGGAGATGTGAATTTCCACTACCAGGAATACCCCGGAGAGGGCGAGGACATATTCCTGCTTCACGGTTTTGCCTCATCCACATATACGTGGGAGGAGGTGGCCTCGTATCTCCAGAAGCGGGGTTTTCATGTCTGGGCTTTGGATATGAAGGGGTTCGGCTGGTCCGATAAGCCGGAGGACGGGCGCTACGATCCCATCACGCTGATGGAAGATGTCAACCGGTGGATGGGAGTGATGGGTCTTGACGATGTTACCTTTGTGGGCAATTCCCTTGGGGGCGTCGTCGCGGTACTGATGGCCCTTGAACATCCCGATAGGGTAGGGCGGCTGGTCCTGATAGACGCGGCCGGGTACCCGATACAAAAACCGCTCATTATAAAGATGGCGGGGCTGCCTTTCTCTCGCGGCATCTCAAAGGTATTTTTTGGCCGTTGGGCGATACGCTGGAATCTGAAGGAGGTTTTTTATCATACCGATCGCGTGACGGGGGAGAAGATAGACGCCTACTATGTGAGGATGCGGACACGGGGCGCGCTGGATGCCCAGATATCGGTGGCGCAGGCGCTCGACCTTGACGCATTCGCAGAGTACACGAGGCGTATACCCGAGATACAGGCCGATACCCTGATCATATGGGGGAGGGATGACGCGTGGATACCCCTTGAAAGCGGGGTACGGTTCAGGAAAGAAATCGCCCGCTCCACCCTCGCAGTGATTCCCGAGTGCGGACATATGCCTCAGGAGGAATATCCCGAGATATCCGCGCGACTCATAGGAGATTTTGTTGAGGGCAAGGCTATCAGCGACTCCCCCGGGCTGAGTCAGTAAATGTGTCCATGAGGGGGATTCATGGCGTCAGTCATCAGGGAAGATATCCTCGTCCCGGTAGTTCCTTTTCCGTATCAGCGCCTTGATGAATGCGAATACCGTCAGCAGTGCTCCCAGAAAGAAGAGGACCTGATAGAGGTGAACGCTCAGATACGTAAACCAGGTGGCTCTCTTTCTGAGGTCCCCCAGCCACTTCAATTCAAGTTCGTCAAGGGAGATAAAAAGGCTCCGGTGAATCGCCTCGTCGGGGGTGTATCCATCTTTAAGATGCTGTAATATCTCCAGGATTCCATTTCTTCCGAATTCTCTATTGATATATTCTGTTAGATCTCTACTCTCCTCGTACGCCGTGAGGAGCGGTGTCCGCTCCTCGGGAAAACGTGTCGCTAGGTTCCTGATGGGGATATAATTTCCTGAAAGGACGGCCCTGTTCAAGACAAAGCGCTCTCTGTTCATTATTATCTCTGCCATACCACCACTTACCCACTGAGCGATTCCTTCATCAAGCCATTTTGGCAGGTTGGCGCTTTGTATATGATGGTGGAGCAGGAGATGACACAATTCATGTTTAAGGGTTGTCTCAAGGATGGATGGGTTTGCGGCCATCCGTGAATAGTCGATCACGATGAGCCTCTGCCCGGGATCAGCAAAGGCCGTGATGAGGGCGCTGCCGGCCATCTTTTGAAAGGTTTTTCTGTCCTTGATCAGTAGGACCGCTGGCCTGTAATCAAGCCGCCACCCGAGTGTTCCCTCAATCTCATCTCTGAGAGAAGGATAGAAGTCGGAAATCTCTTTTGCCGCCACTCCCATCGGCTCCTCGAAGAGGACGGTAACGGCATCCGTTTCGATGACGGATTGCTGTGACCCCCAAAGCGGCGATGGGAGGAGAAGGAGGAGGCATATGACAAGAAGGATTTCCTTACGGCACACCATCAAGCACATTTTCCCTCTTCTGTCATTGATATTCCGAGAATCCACGGCATCCCTTCTGCCGGTGGAACTCCGGCTCGCCCGGCACAGGCGTTATGAAGACTACTTGTGAAACAACCACACTATCAGTGAAATGACAAGGCTGATAACAACCATGGTCATTATCGGGAAGTATATCTTCAGGTTCAGCCTGTTGATCATAATATCGCCGGGGAGGCGTCCCAGGGGAAGGTTCCCCAGCCACGGCCAGAGGATGCCCAAGACAACGAGAATGACGCCGGTGATGATGAGATATTTCTGCATAATCCCTTTTCCGTACAAACGGTTTTTTATTTATCTCCTGCAGACATGAGAAAGAAGGGGGCGTGATTCGAGGTAAAGACAGGCGGGTCCCTGAGGACGATCGTCCGGACCGCTGAATTTTTTCTGAACTCGCCGTCCAGAAATCGCCTGACCTGTACCCGGTCCCACCCCCCGGGGTGACGAAACTGCCGATAGAGGGTCAGGTCGCCAGCATAAAAGTTTTCCGTATCCATCCCCGCCGCGTCCGGGCCATAGGCGGGCATGTTGAATATGGCAAGGTTCAGGTAGTCGATATATTCGTGGTGCCGTACAACATAATCAAGGGTGTTTCGCGCCCCCACGAGCGTCTCGGCGGGTGTCCCGAAGAGAAGATAGATATAGGTCCCTATCCCGGCCTCCTTCAAGTTCTTCAGCGCTTTCGATGCCTCCGCCAGATCGACTCCCTTGTCGAGTGCTTCGAGAACCTCCTGATCCCCCGATTCCAGTCCGATCTTCAGCATGACACACCCCGAGTGTTTCAAATTCCTGCAAAAATCGGGATCGGTGAGATGCCGGGTTATCCGGGCGAATCCATACCAGGGGATGCCGAGAGGATTGTCCGCTATCGCCGCGAGGAGCGCCGGACTCATAGCGTTGTCGAGAAAGTGTATCAGAACGGGGCCTTCGCTGTTGATAATACTGTCAAGGTCGGCAATTGTTTTGTCCGCCGGAGGATGTGAATAAACGCTCCCCTCTGCCTTCTCGGGGCAGAAGGTGCACCGGTTCCACCAGCAGCCGCTCGACGCGCTGTAAGGGAGGACAAAACCCGGCGACAGGTAGGGCCTCTCATGGAATGGGGTGTAGTCCGGGACGGTGTGTTCGTTCGAGGGGGGGATCCCGAACATATCGAGGAGGGGTGCCTCTCCCGGCCCTGCGATCATGTCGTCGACAAGCCCGTCGAAGGGGTTCTTCCAGCCCGGATTGCTGAGCCACGATGTTACCAGACCTCCCCCCAGGACGAGCCTTGCGTCCGGGCAGAGCCTCCGTATCAGGCCGATCAGGGAGAAGGCGGGGAGCGCCTGACTCAGATAATTGAGTGAAAGGCCGACGACGGAGGGCTCTTCATCCTCGAAGAGGGCCGTCAGTCGCTCTGTAAAATAGGGGTAAAAGGGGCTCTTCTCCGGCTGTTCGGATGCCCCGATGAGATCGGAACTCCTGAGGGGAGAGAGTGTCCCGTCCTGATAGTTTGCAAGGCCGAGCTTTACGCCGTGCGGGTGTGCTGCCAGATCGAGAACACGGTTTATTTCTCTCATAGCCTGGCTGTATCGGTCTGTTTTTTTGTAGATGTCCGGGTGCAGGAGCGCGGATATGTTGGAATCCAGGTGTCGCGCCGCCCGCTTCGACCATGTGTCTTGTGCCTTGACTGGACGCTTTAGGAGGTCCATCAGACCTTCGATATTGGCATCCAGCACGCGGCAGGGAATGCTGTGTCCCTTCAGTGCCCCCCAAAGCCGAGCGATCCCAGCGGGCGGTTCGCAGGGCCGTACAACCGGGGGATTGATCAGAAGCATCGTGCCGGATTTCACCGTTTTCCCATTCCCCATAGTCGCGCTCGACCCTCCCTTGAACCGTTCCGGGCAAGGCTATCCCTTGCTGCGTCCGACGATAACATTATAGAGCCAGGCAAAGATCGCCCCTCCGATCGCGCCGTCCACAAACGCCCAGACAAGGCCGATGATACTGCCGATTGGAGACAGGGTATAGCCCAGATACAGACGTCCGATAAAGGTGGAATCGCCCGTCGCTCCCTCTAGGGCGATAAGCCACCAGGTCATGATAAAGAGAGCGAATCCCCAGACCAGTCCGCACGTCAGTGCAAACGCCTTTACGTCGAGCTTCATTGTGACACCTCCCGTATTTGGATGGTTGAGCCACGTTAACCGCCGCAATAAAGCACGACGGAGCCCCCTAATCTTTTTTACGAATCCTTGATCCCTCTCGCCTTCTGGAGGGTTTTCCAGAAGGGCTTGTAGAGGAAGCTCTCCTTACCCAGTCCGCAGAGCTGTTCGTACATGGGCCGCGTGACCGTAAAGGCGAGAAGATCAGGGTCAAGATACTGACGCATCGCGATATCCGTCGCGCCGATGATTGCCTGAGCGGTATCCAGGTCATCGAAAGGTGCCACCAGCTGTGAACACCCCGATCCGAACGGTGCGATCACCGGGGTAGGGTCGCCCGGCGCGCTGTAGTACTGGGAGCCTATCATGAGCAGACTTAGCTGGTCGGGATTGACCAGGAAGGTCACGCCCCTCAGATATTGATACTGATCTGCGCGCAGCGGGCCGATGAAGAGGTGGGGGTGCTGTTGTTTGTACCCCTGGCGGTGGTCCAGCCACTGGCTCATAAGGGCATGTGACGCCTTCAACCCCTCTTCATCCACGAGGAAGCTGACAAGATCCTCCCGCGACCGCGTCTTCTCGCCGCACAGCCAGTGCCCGGCACCGTCGCAGCCGAAGGTCTCCTTCGGCAGATGCAGGGTTTCCCAGCGGAGCCACTGCCGGTAGAAGGCGAACACACACACGCGTGTGCCCGGTTTCGGTTCCACCAGCGGCTCGAACGGGTGGGTGTCGGGCGCGTCATAGAATCCGATCAGGGGTATTTCCACTCCCATCCTCTCAAGCAGGTGCGCTGCGTCAGGCTGCATATCTGTCTCCTCTTTGTATCGGTATCGAGTGTATCAGAGATCCCCCTCTTCAGTGGCGGAAAGTTCCAGGAGCTGGACGGGCTGGACGGCGCTCCCCGCGATCCCCCTGACCGAGCTGTACATGTGAGTTGTGTTCAGGAGCACCTTTTCGATCTGCTTTTCCCTCTTCTTCCAGATGCCCTGCATGGCCCTTTTTTCCGACTCCAGGTCCGTGTGCATCTGCGTGAAGCCTTCGACGATGGCCTCCACTTGGAGCCTGAATTCGTTTCCTGTCAGGTAGTCGTAGATCATCCCCATCTTGTCGCCCCTGTTCTCCTGGGTCGCCACGGCATTGCTGAGCCTGATCACGGACTCCCTCAGGACGACACACAGCCCCCTGAATTCCTCGAAGGAGCAGATCCATATCCCGTCCCTGAGCCCCATCCGTTCCATATCGGCGGGCATAGATTCGGTGACCAGGACGCCGATATCGGCGCCCCGCTCCCTGATATCGGCCTTGAACTTTTCTATCCAGCTGTCCTGAAACCCCTTGGTCCGCTTGCTCTCGTAGTAGATCGAACCGCAGTTCTGCCGCGTCCGCGTGTTGACGATCTGTACGCAATCGGCGCCCCGTGCCCCCTTCTTTACCTCTTCAATGGTGTCCAGGGGAAAGGTGGCGCTCAGGCATTCCTCGATTGCCAGTTCCTGTACCTCGCCCTGGAGCTGCATGGAGCCCTGTTCGGCCTTTCGCTGCGCCTCTTTCAGCTTCTGATTGAGCTGTTCAATAACCTTTTCCCTCTCGGAGAGCCTCATCTGGGATTTCTCCTCCTCGTTTTTCCGGATGTTCTCCCGCTCAGCGCTGAGTCTCTCGCTGAACTTTCTCTCCGATTCGGCCTCGATAGCCTCTTTCTGTTCACTATTCTCCCGTTTCAGCCGCTCAATCTCCGATTTTGCCCTGTTGAATTCCTTCAGCTGACCGGATTTTTGATTAAGTTCCTCCTGCAGGGATTCGAGGCGTCCCGACTGCTCTTCCTCCACCCTGGCCTTTATCTCGGCCTGCAGTCGCTTTTCTTCCTCCTTCAGCCGTTCCCTGATCGCCTCGGCGACCGTCTCCTTCTGCCGCCTCTTTTCATCCTCTAATTTTTCCCTCTCTTTGCCGAGAGAATTCAGCTTGTCCTGATACCTGTTTTTTTCCGCGGCCAGCTCGTCCTGGTATTTTTTCTTCAACTCCGCGTCGACCTGATGATACAGGATATCATTCACGTCGATCTGGTGGCCGCAGTTGGGACACTTGATCTTATTCGGCTGTTGATCCATTACTCTTCCCTTTCATGTGGTTTGTATGTGCCGACAGGACGAATCACTCATGGCATGTCCTTTACCACACCATGGGTGAAATGTGTCGAAAGAATACGAAACTTTCCCTGAATTATCAATGGTGATTATACCTTCCACAGCCGAGCGAACAGAAAGCTTGCAAAATTTCTGTAAACGGAATACGTATCGGGCACACGTGAGGGTTTGACCAAATACTGCCGCGGGAACTGTATTTATGCTGGACAAAGAAACAACAGACATGACGCTCTTCGTCAGGACGTCGGGAGAGGATATCACCGGCTGGGACAGGCGGAAGATTGTCGATGCCCTGATTCGTGAGGCCGGCGTGGACCTTGCTACGGCGGAGGAGATCAGCAGAGAGGTGGCGGATCGGATCGCCTCGTCGGGGATCGACATTCTGACCTCCTCCTTGATACGGGAACTGGTGGACGCGCGGCTGATCGAGCGGGGGATGAAGAATGCGACGAAACTGCACGCCCGTTTGGGGTTTCCCCTCTATGATGTTGGTCAGCTGATCCTGTACCACAACAAGGAAAATGCCAATATCCCCCACAGCCCGGAGGGGACGAATCTGACACTGGCCCAGGGGATCAAGAAAGAGTTTGCCATCCTCAATGTCTTTTCGGATGATGTCGGGTATGCCCATATGGGGGGGGATATCCATATCCATAACCTGGGATATGTGGACAGGCCCTACTGTTCCTGCCAGTCTCTCGAATACATAAAGAAGTTTGGCCTGAATCTCCCCAATGCTCTCGCCGTCGCGGTCCCCGCCATGCACGCGGAGGTTCTACTGTCGCACATGGTGCGGTTTGCCGCCGCCCTTCAGGGGAATTTTGCCGGGGCCATCGGATGGGATGCCGTCAATCTTGCCTTTGCCCCCTATCTGGAGGAGCTGACCGACCGGGAGGTCATGCAGCTGGCGCAGAGGCTGATCTATGAATTTGCCCAGCAGGCCGTCGGGAGGGGAGGGCAGACGATCTTTACCGATATGCACCTCTACTGGAATGTGCCCTGGTATTTTGCGGACGTTCCCGCAGTAGGTCCCGGAGGTGAGTATACGGGTAAGACGTACGGTCAGTATGAGAAGGACGCACAGCGATTTCTTCGGGCCCTCTTTGAGGCGTTCAGGAAGGGGGATGCCGCGGGTCGCCCCTTTGTCTTTCCCCGCCCCTTTGTGCACATAACGAAACAGTTTTTTCAGACCCCCGGGCACGAAGAGTTCCTTGATACCGTCTGCGATGTAGCCGCCGAAAAGGGGAATCCCCACTTTATTTTTGACAGGGGAAGTTCCCTCAATATGTCCGAATGCAGCAACCTGGACATGGACGGTTCAGAAGAGATGGCCGATGTCCGCGAACCGTGGAAGATGCGCTACTTCGGTATCCAGAACGTATCGATAAACCTCCCCCGCCTGGGGTATAAGGCAGAAGGGGATGACAAGCAGCTCTTTTCCATGATTGCCGATATTATGGGACTTGCCGCGAAGGCCCACCTGCAGAAGCGGGCCTTTATCGAAGGACTCCTGTCACACGGCGATGAGGGCCCCTTGTCCCTTCTGACTATGGATTATGACGGCACGCCATACCTCAGGATGAATCGGTGCGTGTACCTGATGGGGATGATCGGTCTCAATGAACTGGCCCTGGCGCATACGGGAAACCAGCTTCATGGGTCGGAGGACGCCCGTGAATTCGGGCTCGGCGTTGTTCAATATATGAAAAAGGTTGCCGATGCCCTGACAAAGGAACACGGTATACGCTTTATACTCCAGCAATCCCCCGCGGAGAGCACCCCCTACCGCCTGGCACGGCTGGACCTGAAACATTTTTCTCCGACGGCGGGACATTTTGTGAGGGGCGACATATCGAAGGGGGACATCTACTACACCAACTCGACACTCCTCGCGGCGTCATCGCCCACGGATCCCTTCGAACGGGCCGCGTTTGAGGGCGCCCTCCACTCCTTCATAGAGGGGAATGCCGCGACCTACATATGGCTGGGCGACACGACCCCGGATCCGAAGGCGCTGGCCGCCTTTGTCGGAAAGGTCTTCCGGGAGACCGAAAATCGGCATCTGGTATTTTCGCCCGAGTTCACCACCTGTCTGGAGTGCAACACAACATCCCGGGGTATCACGGAGACCTGCCCCTCGTGCGGTTCCGATAATGTGGAGGGAATTGCCAGGGGCGCGGGATATTTTTCCCGGACGTCGAACTGGAACCGAGGAAAACTGGCGGAACTGAGGGACAGAAAAAAACAGGGGCGTGTATTCGGTGGTTCCTCGGAGACATAAAAAATCGGCACAGACAATAACTTTTCTTGACAGTGCGATTCACCTGGTATATAAATCTCGGTTCAGGGAAGGAAAAATGGAAAAGATCAAGGCCACAAACATCCAGATCGTAATCGTAATTATAGGCATCCTTATAATTACCTCCTCTACATACGGGGGCTGGGTGATGGTTTGATCTTGTACATATGTTTGACACTGAAACCGTTGCCGGTCCCGGCAACGGTTTTTTTATTTTTATGAGGAGGTGAAAGAGTGGAATTAAATGGGGCTCAGATATTATTGCGGTCGCTTGTGAGGGAAGAAGTTGATACCATCTTCGGGTATCCCGGTGGGTCCATTCTCGATATTCATGATGAGTTGTTCAAATCTTCATTCAAGCATATTCTGGTCCGTCATGAACAAGGGGCGGCCCACGCGGCAGATGGGTATGCCCGGTCATCGGGGAAGGTGGGTGTGTGTCTCGTGACCTCGGGTCCCGGTGCCACTAATACGGTAACGGGTATCGCCACGGCCTATATGGATTCAATACCGATGGTCATCGTGACGGGTCAGGTCCCGACCCCCGTTATCGGGACCGATGCCTTTCAGGAGATAGACATAACCGGGATTACGCGTCCCTGCACGAAACACAATTTTTTGGTCAGACATGTCGACGAACTGGCCAATACGGTACGGGAAGCGTTCTACATCGCCCGCTCGGGTCGCCCCGGACCCGTTCTCATCGATCTTCCGAAGGACGTCATGCAGGCCAAGACAGAATACCAGGAGTCGACTTCCTCAAGCCCGGGGAGCGCGGAACCGATTTACCTGCCCGATGCCGGACAGCTCACCGAGACCCTCGATCTGATCAAAAAAGCAAAGAAACCGGTTCTCCTCATTGGAGGAGGTATTATCCACGGCCGGGCGACGTCCGAGTTGATTGAATTCGCCCGCAAGGTCAATATACCGGTTACCTCGACCCTCATGGGGCTGGGGGCCTTTCCCGGCACCGATCCGCTCTGGATGGGGATGCTCGGGATGCACGGCACCTATTACGCGAATATGGCCATCAGTGACTGCGACCTCCTCATCACGCTGGGGGTACGATTTTCCGATCGTGTAACCGGCCGGCTTGCCACCTTTGCCTCGAACGCAACCATCGTTCAGATCGATATCGATGCCACCTCGATCAACAAGAATGTTCTCGTTCATATACCGATCGTTAGCGACTGCAGGTCCGCCCTGACCCAGTTAAACGCTATGTTGGACAGGAACGGTCTTGAGAAGATCCGGGAGGGGCGCACAAACTGGCTCGCCCAGATCGAGGTGTGGAGAACCGAGGGGCCCATGTCCTATTCCAAAGGAGATACAATCAAGCCGCAGCGGGTCATCGAAACACTGTACGCCCTCACGAAGGGGAATGCCATCGTGGCGACTGAGGTAGGGCAGAATCAGATGTGGACGGCACAGTTCTTCCCGTTCAACGAACCGAACACCTTTCTCACGTCGGGGGGGCTCGGGACAATGGGGTACGGATTTCCTGCCGCCATCGGCGCCCAGGTTGCCTTTCCCGACAAGCTGGTCGTGGATATCGCCGGAGATGGGAGCATTCAGATGAATATCCAGGAACTCGCCACGGCCGTCAACTATAAACTCCCCGTAAAGGTGGTGATCCTAAATAACGGCTATCTCGGGATGGTGCGCCAGTGGCAGGAGCTTTTCTACGAAAAGCGGTATGCAAACACCGACATCAGCGGCCAGATCCCCGATTTTGTGAAACTTGCCGAAGCCTACGGCGCCTTGGGCCTGAGGGCCATGAAACCGGAAGAGGTGGAGCCGATCCTTGTCCAGGGGCTGAAGGCGCCCGGACCGGTGATGATGGACTTTGTGGTTGAGGGCGAGGAGGGTGTCTATCCCATGGTAAATCCCGGCGCGTCGCTGAACGACATGAAACTGAGCGGTGGCATAGGAATGTAAAAAGGAGGGGATTGTATCCCCTCTGGTACGATAACAGGAGAAAGGATTGAGTCATGGAGGTACGAGAGCATACGATCTCACTTGTGGTGAACAACAAACCGGATGTGCTTGCACGAATCGCGGGGACGTTCAGCGGGCGCGGGTACAACATCGAGAGTATCAGCGCCAACGTGACGCTGGATCCAAAGGTTACGAAGATCAACATCGTCACGGTGGAAAATTCGGCGACCGTTGTTCAGGTCGAGAAGCAGCTCAAGAAGCTGGTGGATGTCATCGACGCCTTCCACGTGAAGAGCAGGTCGGCGGTTCAGCGGGAAATGATCGTCGTCCGCGTGGAAGCGGACAAGGGAGAACAGGGGGGTATCATCAAGGCCGTCGAAGAGTTTGGCTGCAGGGTACTGAAGAAGGGGTCCGGGTATTTCATCCTCGAGATGACGGGGGGGAAGGAAGAGATCGATCAGGCGTTGACCTACCTCGAAACCATTGGTATGAAAAGCATGAGTAGATCCGGCCAGGTGGTCTTATAATTTAATATAACAATGTAATATAACAGTAAGGAGAGAAGAGATGTCGAAGATGAATATTGGCGGTGTGATAGAGGAGGTGATCACGGATGATGAATTTACACTGGAGAAGGCCCGTGAGGTCCTGAAGGACGAGACCATAGCCGTCCTCGGATATGGTGTGCAGGGTCCGGGGCAGGCCCTCAATATGCTTGATAACGGCGTCAGGGTGATTGTTGGACAGCGTAAGGGGAAACAATGGGATAAGGCCGTTGCCGACGGTTTCATCCCCGGCGAGACCCTCTTTTCGATCGAGGAAGCGGCAAAGCGCGGAACGATTGTCATGATGCTCCTCTCCGATGCCGGCCAGAAGACCTTATGGCCCACGATCAAACCGCACCTGACCGAGGGGAAGGCCCTCTATTTCTCACATGGTTTCTCCATTGTATACAAGGAACAGACCGGTATCATCCCGCCCGAAAATATCGATGTCATCCTGGCCGCTCCTAAGGGATCGGGATTGACGGTCCGGAGAAACTTTTTAGACGGGAGCGGGATCAATTCCAGCATAGCTGTATTCCAGGATTATACGGGACGCGCCTACGACCGAACCTGCGCGATCGGTATCACCATCGGTTCGGGATACCTTTTCCCCACGACCTTCGAAAACGAGGTATACAGCGACCTGACCGGCGAGCGGGGTGTCCTGATGGGATGCCTGGCGGGTGTCATGGAGGCCCAGTACGAATGTCTCAGAAAGAACGGTCACGATCCCAGCGAGGCCTTCAACGAGACGGTGGAAGAATTGACCCAGAGCCTGATACGCCTGGTCGCGGAGAACGGGATGGACTGGATGTACGCCAACTGCAGTACCACGGCGCAGCGCGGAGCCCTCGACTGGAAGGGCCGGTTCCGCGAGGCCGTCGCCCCCGTCTTTGACGAGCTTTATAAGAGCGTCAAATCCGGGAAGGAGACAGCGATTGTTCTCGAGGTAAACAGCGCCTCCGATTATCGCGAAAAGCTTCAAGTGGAACTGGACGCGATCAAAAATATGGAGATGTGGCGGGCCGGCGCGGTTCTGCGTGAGCTTAGACCGGAACGGCGGAAGAAAAAGTAACGATTCAAAAGAGAAAGGGGAGAGCATGAGAAGCGATCTGATGACAAAGGGGTTGGAACGCGCGCCCCACAGGTCATTATACAAGGCGATGGGGTACACGGACGAAGAACTGTCCAGGCCGATGATCGGCGTGGTGAACTCGGCCAACGAGATCATCCCCGGTCACGTTCATCTCGATACGATTACGGAGGATGTCAAGGCGGGGATCCGGATGGCGGGAGGGACCCCTGTTACATTTCCCACGATCGGGGTATGTGACGGGATCGCCATGGGGCACGCCGGGATGAAGTATTCCTTGGCGAGCCGGGAGCTGATAGCAGACTCCATCGAGATCATGGCGACGGCCCATCCCTTTGACGGACTGGTCCTGGTCACCAACTGCGACAAAATCGTGCCGGGGATGCTCATGGCGGCGCTTCGCCTCAATATCCCCGCGATCGTTATCAGCGGCGGACCGATGATGGCAGGTACCCATGACGGCAAAAGCGTGGACTTGATAAATGTTTTTGAAGGGGTAGGGAAGGTTAAGGCGGGTACGATGACCCAGAAGTCCCTCGATGAACTGGAGGATTGCGCCTGCCCCGGTTGCGGTTCATGCGCGGGGATGTTCACCGCGAATTCGATGAACTGTGTGACGGAGGCACTGGGGCTGGGTCTGCCCGGAAATGGGACCATTCCCGCCATTACCGCCGCGCGCAGGCGACTCGCCAAGAAGGCGGGGATGCAGGTCATGGAGCTTGTCAAGAAGGATATCAAGCCCCGCGATATCGCGACGCTCAAGGCCTTTGAGAACGCCATTGCCGTCGATATGGCCTTGGGATGCTCGACCAACACGGTCCTCCACATCCCGGCGATCGCTCACGAGGCGGGGATTACCCTCGATCTCGACCTCTTCAATGCCATCAGCCAGAAGACGGCAAATATCTGTTCCCTGAGTCCAGCCGGGCCTCATTATCTTCAGGACCTTGATGGTGCTGGGGGCATTCAGGCCGTGATGAAGGAGATCGGAGAGTTGGGGGTTATCAACTTCGATTCCCTGACGGTCACGGGAAAGACGGTGAAGAAAAATCTCAAAGAGGTGTTTGTAAAGAACAGAAACATCATCAGATCGGTGAAAGACCCTTACGGCAAAGAGGGTGGAATCGCCATCCTGCGCGGGAACCTGGCACCAGAAGGCGGCGTGGTCAAACAGTCCGCCGTATCCCCCGATATGATGGTCAACGAGGGGCGCGCCCGCGTCTTTGATTCGGAGGATGATGCCATAGAGGCAATTCTCGGAGGAAAGATTAAGGGAGGAGATGTCGTCGTGATCCGCTATGAAGGGCCCAAGGGAGGACCCGGGATGCGTGAGATGCTCGCGCCGACCTCTGCCATTGTGGGTATGGGGCTCGACAAATCCGTTGCCCTCTTGACGGACGGGAGGTTCAGCGGTGGAACCCGTGGTGCCGCCATCGGGCATATATCCCCTGAAGCAGCCGAGGGGGGACCCATCGGCCTTGTCAAGGAGGGGGACATTATCACCATCGATATCCCGAACAAAATGATTGAGCTGAAGGTCGACGAGCAGGAACTGGCGGAGCGGAGAAAGGATTTTGTCCCGAAGGAGCCGCTTATCAAGACGGGTTACCTCGCCCGGTACGCGAAGATGGTTACATCGGCCAGTACGGGCGCGATCTTCAAAGACTGATATCTTAACAGAGAACAAGGCTGTTCAAAAAACCTTCCCCTTGGGGAAGGTTTTTTTGTTTTCTCTCTCCCTCCCCATGCCTGTCATTACCGTATCCGTTCAATATATTGTATTTAGGCTTGACAATAACCACAACATATTGTATAAGTTCGCAAAATGTTCTTTGGCTTCATGCGGTGCTTTGCAGGCGCATCGTACGCTGTGTACAACGACCCATCTCACAATCGTATAATTGGAATCGCTCGGTATCGTAGCTGAAAAAGGAACGCCAGATGAACAGAAGAGACTTTTTGTTTAAAAGCGGCTACTTAGTTGCAGGAAGTTTGCTCGGTGCGGGCACTTTTTCAAAGGCGTTTGCCTTTGAGGGGCAGGGGAGAAGTCCCCTTCTCCACCCGCGGATAGCCGCCAGACCGAGGATAGCCCTCATCATCGACGATATCGGGTACAGCATCCCCCGGGCAAGAAAGTTTCTCAGCCTGAATATCCCCATCACCTTTTCCATCCTGCCGCGCGTCCCCTATACACGCGATCTGGCTGTCGAAATCAGTGATAACGGGCATGATGTGATGCTGCACCAGCCCATGCAGCCGTATGACTCCAGCCTTGATCCGGGTCCGGGCGCTCTCTATGTAGGGGATAATCCCTCCAGGATAATCGGGATTGTTGAAGAAAATATATCCAGTGTGCCCCGCGCGATCGGCGTGAATAACCATATGGGCTCGCGGTTCACCGAGTGCCAGAGAGAGATCAACGAGACCCTCCAGGTCATCAAGAACAATAACCTCTTCTTTGTTGACAGCAGGACATCCAATCATTCCAAGGCCTTCAGGACTGCAAGGAGGATGAACCTGACAACCGACCGCAGGAACGTTTTCCTCGATACCGTCCGTAATGAATCAACCATCCTTTACCGGCTTAATCAGTTGAAGCGATGCGCGCGGGAATACGGGCACGCGATCGGGATCGGCCACCCCTTCCCGGAGACCGCGCGCGCCATCGAATATTTTTTAAAGGACCTTCCGGCCTCCGACATCTCCTTTGTCCACATGTCCAAGATCATGTACGCCTAATC
>CAYXUH010000030.1:0-5279 GCA_964468685.1 uncultured Syntrophaceae bacterium
CGAGGTCCCCGCCGCAATCTGCGACAGTTTGGCACCCTGCATGATGCGCTCTAGGGGATAGATCCTCAGGACGCCGTTTCCCCCCATACACTGGATGGCTTCAATGGCCATTTCCATGAGCGAATCGCTGGCATAGAGCTTGGAGACGGCCGCTTCTACGGGAACCTTCCGCCCGAGATCGGCGCAGTAGGAGGCGTAGTACATGACCAGCCTGCTCAGGTAGAGCTTCGATATCATATCGGAAAGCTTAAATTGGTTGGTGGTAATATCGCCGGTAGGGCGACCGAATTGCAGACGCCGTTTCAGGTGTTGCTGTGCGTAGCGGATACATTCGCGCATGGATCCGACAATGGGAGCGGCATTGAGAATTCGCTCCACATTGAGACCGCCCATCATGATCTTCCATCCTTCCCCCTCCTCGCCCAGGCGATTGAAGACGGGTATCCGTGCATCATCGAAGGTCAGATTGCCGTTGTAATTGCCCCGCATACCATACAGGTCGTTAATCTTTTCCACATGGAAACCGGGGCTACCCTTTTCTACGACAAAGGCACTCAGATGTCGATAGGCAGCACGATCCTCCGGCTTGTTGCTTGTTTGAAAGTAACAGAGGTAGAGATCGGCGGCTGCGATAGTGGTTTGAAATCGTTTTTTGCCATTAATGATATAATCGTCGCCGTCACAAACCGCCGTCGATTCGATGGACGCAATATCGGAACCGGCATAGGGCTCGGTCATGACAATGCACCCGAGCAGCTCTCCTTTGGCTATTGGCCGCAACCACTTCTCCTTTTGCGCATCGTTGCCGTTATGGAGAAGCTGCGTGGCACTTCCAAACAGGGTGGTACCCAGGGGGCCGGCCATACCGGCGCGGGCAGCCTCTTCGTTGAGAATGGCCGCTCCTGTCACGCCCCATTCTTCGAAATGACCGCCGTATTCCTTGGGAACCAGGGCACCGAACCAGCCCTGTTCAGCCATCAGTTTTATGGCTTCCCAGCTAAAGGTGTTCGTCAAGGTGCTGCGCATACCGATCGGCATGAGCACTTCATCCGTAAACTTCTTTGCATCCTCGGCCAGCTTGATCTGTGTTTCAGTCCACCAGGGGTATGTATCCATTTTTCTCCTTCTACGTTGTGTATATAAGCATTTGCGTGTATGCCGCGCCACACACGTGTGTACGGCAATCCTCAAGTAATAACCAATTATTCCTTCAGAAACTGCCAGTCCTTGATGATCTCTTCCGCGTCGGAAATAATACTGTGGGTAAGTTCTTTCACGCTGAGGATACCGTCAATCCCCGTCACTGCAAATGATGCGGCATGACTCCAGTCTATATCTTCCGGTTCAGGCCGTGTTGCGGCGTTTCGGTCAAAAGGAGCAGGTGTTAACACCCGTGTGCAGAATTCGGGTTCATCGAGCTTGAGCTTCAGCATTTTTTCCTTGAATTCATGACCGATGGGGCATTCCTTGGTGGTCATGAAGGCGCTGCCCATCGTCACCCCTTCGGCACCGAGTGCGAGAGCGCCGAGAAGACTGTGGGCATCGCCGATACCGCCCGCAGCGATAACCGGAACGGAAAGCGCTCGCACTCCCCAGAGAATAGTCGTCATGGTAGGCAGCTGCGCTGGATTTTTGATACCCGCACCTTCTACTCCAACCAGAATTATGGCATCGGCGCCCACTTCTTGGGCATGGATCGCATCCTTGACCCGTGCCGATTTGTGAATCCATGGCAATCCCGATTCCTTGATGCGTGGTGCCAATGCATCCGGTTTGTACACCGATGTCTCTATGGGAACGCCCTCTGCGATGCACACCTCCAGCATCTCCTCCACGTGCGGGCAGAGACCGATGCTCAGATTTACACCGAATGATCCTCTCGTGGCGTCCTTGCATCTTCGGATATCATCGCGGAGTCTATCCGGCGTTTTGCATATCGACGCGGTTATCGTCCCATGAGCACCTGCCTCCGCAACAGCAGCCGCAAAGGGCCATGTGCCGATCATCTCGGTTGCACCCTGCAGAATCGGATACTTACAGCCCAGCAATTCCGTTATTTTTGTATTCCAGTTCATTGGAATGACTCTCCTTGTAATGTTCGATTTTTAAACCGCTTCAACCCTGCACGGCACAAACCGGTGAAGGGGCGTGCCGAGCGGATCACGATGGGTGTTTTTCGTCAGGTTGTTGACGTTGATGCCGTACACCTCACCGTCATAATTCAGGCCAAATCCATGGGGTATCAGAACCGTTCCCTTGCGGACCTGTTCGGTTATCTCCATCTCAGCTACGGCGCTTCCCGCCTCGGTCGTGACGCGGACCTGCTGGCCGTCGTTCAGGTTCAGGACCTCGGCGTCGGCGGGGTTAACCGCCACGGTGCAGGCCCTTTTCCCCCTGTTCCACTCGGGGTTTCTCATCAGTGTGTTGGCATTGTAGGACATATGCCGCCCGGCATTGAGGATCAGCGGAAACGCATCGGGCATCTTGAGGTCTGCCACTTCGCTTTCCGCGTCCAGATTCTTTGCCTGCTCTTCCATCTCGGGGATGTACACCTCGATTTTCCCCGATGGTGTCTTGATGTCGTCCATGGGGTTGTTCTCATCGAGTGCGCCGATCCAGAGGCCCTGGGGATTATCCAACAGGGCCTGGAAGATTCGGTCGCCCTGGTCCAGTCCCGGCTCAAATCCGGCCCGAACGGCATTTTCGCGGAATACCTTCGGCGCCGTCATCAGGATGCCCCACAGGGCGGCCCGGTTGGCGCTGTCCCAGACACGTCCGAGGGTTTTGGCAAGGACCAGCGGCATGGCACGCATGGCCTTGGGTTCCGTCGCGACCCACTCCATCAGCTTGGCGCCGAACTGCAGACGGTCGCCCTTGGCGGCCTCGTACAGGTGATCGGGGATATCCGGAATCAACCCGAGTTTATCGGCCAGCAGGGTATAGATCTGGGATGCCTCGAGACATTGACCGGGTGGCTCCACGATGGGCCCCCGGAGTTGGAAGAAGATCCCGGGCCAGTTGTGCTGGAAGAAGGTCGAATCCCAGGACTCGTAGTAGGAACGACAAGGGAGGACGTAGTGCGCCAGCCGCGCTGTCTCGCTCATAACGATGTCGCTGACCACCAGGAGGTCGAGCTTGCCGAAAGCCTCCTCGTAGGCCGTTGTGTCGGGATAGGCCCGAAGAGGGTTGCAGGCACTGACATAGACCGCTCGCAGTCGTTCCGGGTGATCACTGAGGATTTCCTCGGGCATAACCGCCGGAGGAAATGAGCCGCTCGCTGCGGGTGGCATATTGGTTGCCAGTGTTCGCCAGGTCTTCGGGTCGCGTTCATCGGCATGGCGTCCCATCGGAACGAGCATCCCGGGAATGACATTTCCCCCGCGTACACCATAGACGCCGCAGATTGCCATCAGGATCGCCATCAGATAGGAGTTGAGGGTGCTGTGGCGCCCCATGTAGATCCCCAGATCCGGATGGATGCACCACCTCTTTGTGGTCATGAGACGGCAGAGACGGTGCACCTCGTCGTAGGAGAGTTGGCAGACCTCGATGGCCGCCTTGGCGTCAAAATTTTCGAACCAGGGCCGGATCGTATCGAACCCCTCTACGTATCGTTTGATGTACTCTTTTTCCTCCCAGCCCTCCTCAATGATCATGGAGATCATGGCCTTCATCAGGAGCGAATCTGTCCCCGGGCGCACGGCCAGATGGATATCCGCTATCGCCGCCGTCTCGCTCCTGCGCGGGTCGATAGCCACCAGCAGCCGGTCGGGGTCTTTGGCAAATCCCCTGAGCACCTTCGGCGCCTGCGGTATCTGGTGGCTCTGCATGCCGTTCCACCCCCAGGCCACGAACATCTCGGCGTTCTGTTCGTTTGCAATAGCATGGAGGTACTGTTTTCCCAGGACGCGCCCGTCGACCCAGAAGATCCCGCTGAATTCCTGTCCCCCGGAATTATAGAAGTATTTCGATCCCAGTCCTTCGAGCAGTGAGAGGCCAAAGGCCCCCTCAAAATGACCGCCCTGGGCGCTGGCACCCATGTAGGCCAGGCAGCGGGGGCCATGCTGGTCGACCAGCCCCCGCATCTTCTCGGCAATTTCATCAATTGCCTGGTCCCATGAAATGGGCTCGAACCGATCCCCGACTCTTTTGAGGGGCTGAGTCAGGCGATCCGCGGGATACTGATGGTAGATGACATTGAGTCCCTTCCGGCATGCGTATCCTTCGCTGCGGAGGTTATCCTTGTCCGGCCTTACCTTTACCATCCGGCCATCTTCGACCAGGACTTCAAGGCCGCAATTCTGTGCACAGAGCACACAGCCTGTTTTTTTCCACTCCTTCATAGAGACCCCCTTGATCCACTATTCATTGCTGTTATGTGATACTCAACAGAAGCCGCCTGAGCAGGATGCGTTCTTCCTGTGTGAAACCCGCCAGCAACTCTTCATTCGCCTGATTTCGTTCTGCTATGAGTTGGTCCTTCAGGCTGTTTGCCTTTTCAGTAGGATATAATCTGAGCATTCGTTTGTCCTGCGTATCGTGCTGTTTGATCAGCAGATCGGCGTCTGCCATTCGATCCAGAATACCCGAGAGGGTTGCCTTATCAATCGTCAGCAACTGTCCAAGCTCAACAGCCGTCAGTCCCTCTCTGTGCCACAGGGCTTCCAGAACAACATACTGAACATTCGTAACACCGTAAGGCTGAAGACGTTTCTGCACCAAGCCGTGACCCCTCTGGTAGGCCTTGGACAGGAGAAAAACATAACACTGCGAATTGGTTGTAGAATGCGTGGGCATCGTTCATTTCCTTCGTATGCGAACCTATAATAACACCAACCCTACTGTCAAGAAAAAATACCAAGAATCTCTCCTCGATCTCGCCGGCATTGCACTGTATCGTGCCGGTCGGGTCAAGCAATTTACGGCACGTACGGTTTTTTAATTGCAGGCTGAGCAATTATCTGTTATCTGACGATACGCTTCGGGGGGGATTTTCATGTATTCGGAACACACCATAGGTGCCTGTTATCGTCCACGCCATGGATACGCATGTGCATCCGTGCATCCGTCCACAGCACACTCTCACTACGCAAGGAAGGCGCCACATGGTCACATCGATTGAAGAAAGCCCCCTCTATCCGATTGCAAATCCCCGGAGCATCGCCTTTTTCGGCGCTTCGAACAACTTTATGCGGATGGGCTCGATTATGCTGTCCTCGGTCGATCTCCTCGGATATGAAGGGATGATCTATCCCGTCCATCCCACGGAGGAACAGGTG
>CAYXUH010000030.1:5379-6885 GCA_964468685.1 uncultured Syntrophaceae bacterium
AACTGTCTCGGTGTGGCAAACCCGCATCTCAAGCTCAACCCCACGCCTCTTCCGGCCGAGGGCCCTCCGGGGTTTGTGGGCTTGGCGTCACAGAGCGGAAGTTTCATTACGCAGATGTTCAATTATCTCAACCGCCACGGTCTGGGATTCAGCACCGCCCTGAGTGTTGGGAACGAGGCCAATATCGATATCGTTGAGTGCATGGAATACCTCGGCGCCTGTCCGAACACAAAGGTTATTGCCCTGTACATCGAGGGGATCACCCGCGGACGGGAATTCATGGAAACGGCGCGGGCGATCACGCCCCACAAACCGATCGTGGCCCTCTATGTGGGCGGCTCCGAGGCGGGCAAACGGGCGGGGTTATCGCATACCGGGTCCCTGGCGGGTCCCGACGAGATCTACGACGGCATGTTCCGTCAGAGCGGTATTATCCGGGCACACACCCTTCAGGAACTTTTCGACTTCTGCCTGGCCCTGGGGACCCTGCCCAGACCGGGAGGAAACCGGGTCATCATCCAGACCCATTCAGGGGGACCCGGCGCGGTGGCAGCCGATTCTCTGGGACGCGAGGGGCTCACACTCCCGTCCTTATCTGCGGGCACCACCCGCAAGCTGCGGACCATTATTCCCAAAACGGCCAGTACGAATAACCCGGTGGACATGACCTTCAGCAAAAACCCAATGGATGATTTTTACAGGATACCGGACATCCTACTGCAGGAAGAGAATGCCGACATGCTCCTCGTCTATTTTCTTGCACCGGACGTCTTTATCGAACGAGGGTTGCAGAATCTGGATCTTCCTCCCGACAAGATCCGGGAAGAGGTGCAAAAACTAATCACTCAGAACGTGGAGGCCTTTTTCAGCCTCACACAAAAGTACGACAAACCGATCATCGGGTATACCTACCGGAGCCTTCAGGAAAAGTTGGTGAGGAGTCTCCTTGAACGGGGCGTTCCCATTTACCAGAGTCCGGAACGTGCGGCACGGGCCATGGCCGCCCTGCTCGAATACTACAGGTTGCGAAGACGCGATTAATCGGCCGCGGAATAGCTGTGTTTCTGCATCGAAAGCTCGAGATACCGCATAACCAGTGAGCAGGAAAAGGTCAGGACAAAGTACAGGGCCGTTATGGTAATCCAGATCTCAAAGGTCAGATAGGTGGCTGACATCAACTCCATCCCCTGAAAGGTCAGCTCCTGTATGGGGATAACGGAGATGATCGCGATGATCATGAAGAAAACGGAAAGGGAGAGGGACAGCGCGGCGAGCGCCTGCGTTGAAATCAGGCCGCCGAAGTAGGTGTCCACCACGTTGAACATCGTATTGAAGAAGAATCCGACGCTCGAGGGGACAGCCAGTTTCATGATGAGCTGAGGAATCGGCCGGGCTGTGAAATCGTAAGGGTCGTCCATGCGGTATTCCCCCTGACATCTCTGAAACAATCAGCGATATGCGCGGGAGAACAGCTTCCCCCCACCATGCCATCAGAAAATTACCGTT
>CAYXUH010000030.1:6985-17694 GCA_964468685.1 uncultured Syntrophaceae bacterium
GCGATATGCGCGGGAGAACAGCTTCCCCCCACCATGCCATCAGAAAATTACCGTTTCATAGAGCATACAGACTTCGCGCCCGTCTTGCAACAGGAGATACCCTGTGTGCCCCGGGGGGACGGTTGTGTGAAGATCGATTGAGTATCGTATCAGGCCGGAGAGTCGAGAAACCGCCGATATTCGACCATCCTCTTCAGTGCGCGAACGGCCCGCTCCGGAGTGGGATACGAAACAACCTGGTGATCCATCAGGTCCGATTTGTGGTTATCATAGTCGCCCAGGGTTACGACGATGATCGGTTTCCCTGTTTTTTCTACCAGCCGCTGTGTCTGTTCCAAGACGACGTCGTCCTGTGCGGTATATTCTTTCGCAAACTCCCGAGCGAAGACCAGGGTCTCTCTCAGCTCTTTGGGCCCTTCCACGTTAGTGTTAAAATCCATGGCGCTCTGGATGGAGCCGCCCAGGGCGATGACGGAATCCACCTCATCCCACTCGGCCAGGATTTGCATGCACTCCAAGTATGGCTCCGAGGTAATCACCGCCGCCATATCCACGGGGTTCCCGTGACTCCAGTACGGGGGGAGTATCTTGTTCATCCGTTCGATAATGGTATCGGAAAGCTTCGGAACAACGAGGCCGTTTTCTTCGCAGGAATCGGCGGTAATGACCCCCCATCCGCCCCCGCGGGTCAGAATCGCCACGCGGTTGCCTCGGGGGATCGGGGAGGCGGAAAAAGCCTTTGCACAGTCTATGAGTCCCTGGCTGTTTTCGAGTTCAATGATTCCGGCCTGGCGAAAGGCCGCCCGCAGGACCCGTGACGAAACGGCCATGGCCCCGCTGTGTGATGCCGCGGCCTTGCCGCCCGTCTGTGTCCGTCCGCCCTTGAATATCAGGACCGGTTTCTTCCGGCATACCTTCCGGGCAACCTGGTAGAGTTTGGAGTCGGCATCCAGCCCCTCCAGATAGGCGAGGATCACCTTCGTGTCCTTGTCCTCGGCAAAGTAGGAGAGGTAATCCTCGCTCTTCAGATCACCTTCATTCCCGCTGCTGACGAACTTATTGAAACCGATCCCCTTGTTATTTCCCCAGTAGAGCATCTGGACACCGACATTCCCGCTCTGGGAAAACATGGAGAGTCCACCGTGAAGTGGTACCACCGGCGGCATCAGGGCGTGAAGGTTGGAGTCGGCACTGTAGATCCCCATGGTGTTTGGCCCCACGAGATGTATCCCGTATTCATGGGCCTTGGCTACGATTTCCTGCTCCATCCGGGTCCCATCCGCGCCCGTTTCGCTGAAACCAGACGTAATAACGACCACCCCGGACACCCCCTTCCGGCCGCATTCGTCAATCAATGCCGACACGGTCGGCGCCGGGGTGGTGATGATGGCCAGATCGACGGGGTCCGGTATCGCATCGAGCGACGGATAACAGGTAACGCCCAAAATCGATTTCAGCTTCGGGTTGACCGGATAGACGGGTCCCTTGAACCCTTCCTTCAGGATGTTCAAAAGGACGATGAACCCCCATTTTGATGGAGTCCCGGAGGCACCTATCATTGCGATGCTCTTCGGATTGAAGAGTCTGTCAAGGTTTTTGTGGCTCATAGTTTCTCTACCTCATTGAAATAGTTGCCCCCCAAAAAACAGACCCCCTCCCACGGCGGGAGAGGGTCTATAGCAAACCTTTTACCCGGTGTCAAATGCTTAATTCTGCCACCAGGAGTATCTTTTGTTTTCGAAAAAAAAGCAACGGTAGATCAGTCAGTTTCTAGTCGTTGAACAGTGCCTCCGTCATGTTGACCGTAACACCTTCCGCCTCTGTCAGCACCGCGGCCAGCCCCTTGATCTTGGGAAGCTCGTACCCGAAGTGATACTGCATGGTCATCAGCTTGCCCTTGTAGAAGTCCGTGTCTTCCGGAGAGGCACCAGCATCCAGGGCCTTCTGGGCGACGATCGACTGTTTCAGCCACTGCCAGGCGATGCAGCTGTATCCGAAGAACTCCAGGTAGACGGTCGCGTCGGCCAGGAAGTAATCGGGACCCTTCTTCGCGGCGATCCCACCCAGAAAGAGGGTGACTTCCTGCACGGATTCCATCGCTTCTTTCAACGCCTGGGCGTACTTTTTCAAGGGGTCCAGGGCTTTGGCTTTTGCAATGGTCTTCGCAACCTCTTCCATGTAGAGCTGCGCGGCCTTGCCGCCCTTCATCATCATCTTTCTGCCGAGCAGATCCATCCCCTGCACGCCCGTCGATCCCTCATGGATCGGGTGGATACGCATATCACGGTAGTGCTGTTCCAGGGGGAACTCCTCGCAGTATCCATATCCGCCCAGGCACTGGATCCCCGCGCTCGTAGAGAGAATGCCCATCTCCGAAGGATAGGACTTGGCGACCGGTGTCAGGAGGTCCAGCAGGAGGCCGTACCGCTCCTTCTCCTCTCCGTCGAGGACTTTTTCAAGATCGTGGTAGATCGAACACTGTGCAAGCAGGGAGAGCGATCCATCCACGACGGCACGCTGCAGGAGGAGCATACGCTTGATGTCGCTGTGCTCGATGATTGGGACCTGAGGGGTCGTGGGGTCCTTCTGGGAGAGCTTGCGGCCCTGAAGCCGTTCTTTTGAGTACTGGAGTGAGGCGTAGTAGGCGGCCGAGGCGATACCCGTGGCACCGAGACCGACGCCGATACGGGCCCCGTTCATCATCTGGAACATTTGGGCCAGCCCCTTGTTGGGCTCCCCCACCAGCCAACCGCGGCAGTCGTTCTCCTCACCCAGGCTGAGCTGGACGATCGGCGAACCGCGATAGCCCATCTTGTGGTAGATTCCCACAGAATGGACATCATTGAATTCAAAACCACCATCCTCGGTGTACCGTTCCCTTGGCATCACGAAGAGCGAGATTCCCTTCACCCCTGCGGGGGCTCCTTTGATCTTCCCCAAAAGCAGGTGGACGATATTGTCGACGCCGTCGTGGTCGGCCGCTGATATAAAGATTTTCTGTCCCTTCAGCTTGTAGTACCCCTTGTCGGTGGGTTCGGCCGTACAGGCGATATCCGAGAGCGAGCTGCCCGCCTGGGGTTCCGTGAGGGCCATGGTTCCCTGCCACTCTCCCGACATCATCTTGGGGAGATACTGTTCTTTCATCTCTTCGGTTCCGAAGGACTCGATCAGACCGGCCGCCCCGGTTGTCAGCCCGGTATAGACGGCGGCCGAGTAGTTGGCGGCATTGAATATAAATTCGGAAAGGAGGGTGATCGTAAGGGGAAGCTGCTGCCCTCCGGCTTCATAGGGGAATTCGGCGCCGATCCATCCGCCAGCCCCGCATTCTTTCAGGATCGTTCTCACGTGGGGATGTACCTTGACCCTGCCATCGACGAGTTCCGTCGGCAGGCGGTCCATTTCCTCGAAGTAGGGTTTGTAAAGATCCTCTCCCATCTTGAGTGCCGTGTCCAGGACCATATCAAAGACTTCCTTACTGTGGTCGGCATAGTAGGGGTACTGGGTCAACTGACTGACATCAAAGACTTCGTGGAGCAAAAACTTCAGATTCTTTTCACTTACAAACTTTTCGGCCATACTACTGTCTCCTTATATTGATAATTTTTTGCCGCTATTTTGCACCAGAACCCGTATCATAAATTCCAAAAAGTTCAAAGGAGAAACCTGATTCTATCCGCCGCCCAGCCAAGGCCGCCGTTGGTCGCTCTATCGAAAACGAGGGCCGTTTTTGACAAGACCTTCCTGCTTGACTTTGTCGAGTAAATATTAATAATATGAAAGCGTTATAATAGTGGGGGGAAGTGCTGCAGAGAGTTGGGTGTCCCGTTTGGATAGTCAACCGGGGTTTTCCTTCGGCGGGGATTCGCTCTTTCAGGGGGACTGGGCGGAATATTTCCCAATGACATAACAGGGGTAGGTTCTTTGAATAAGGAGGATTCTTATGAGTGCAAAATCGAATTCAAAGCTGTTTAATGTTCTTATGGTTGTAGCCCTGGCGCTGATCCTGGGGGGCGGATTTTTGGCCTACATGATTCAGACCGGTGGCGGAGACATCGCCGTTAAGGATGTTCGATTTGTGGGACAGGACGGCAAAATCGTCAGCGCCCTGCTCTATATCCCGAAGGGGGTGAATAAGAAGAACCGCGCTCCGGGAATTGTGGCGAGTCACGGGTATATCAACTCGCGCGAAACACAGGATGGTTTTGCTATTGAATTTGCGCGTCGCGGCTATGTTGTCCTTGCCGTAGACCAGCCGGGTCACGGATATTCCGATCCACCGGCATTCGCCAGCGGTTTTGGCGGAATGGACTCGCTGAAATATCTGAGTTCCCTGGACATCGTCGATAAAGACAATATCGGTATTGAGGGACATTCCATGGGAGGATGGGCCTCTGTTATAGCTGCTGCAATGAACAAGGGAAAGTATCAGTCCCTGATCCTGGCGAGTTCCTCCACCGGAACCTACGGAGCCCCCAACGGTACCGCTACGTTCCCGCGCAACATGGCACTTATATATAGCACGTATGACGAGTTTTCCAACCTCATGTGGGGGAGCGAGATTCCGGCAGATATCGTAAAAACGGATAAACTGAAAAAGGTCTTCGGAACCAAGGAAACGGTCGAAGTGGGCAAGCTTTACGGTTCCATCGAAGAGGGCACTGCCAGGAAACTCTACCAACCGAATATGATTCACCCCCGAACTCATTTTTCTATTGAAGCCATCGGAAACGCCGTAGAATGGATGCAGGCTACCCTGAAAGGCGGTAACGATATTCCTCCTTCCAACCAGATCTGGTATTGGAAAGAGATTGGCACCTGTCTTGCCCTGATCGGTATGATCCTTATGCTCTTTCCGCTGGGGAACTATCTCCTGGGGACCGCCTTCTTTAAGGAGTTGAGTGAGGCTCCCGTCGCGCGAAAGGGGCTCACCGGATGGGGGTGGGCTCTCGGCGCGGTGATAACGATCCTGCTGCCGATTCCGCTCTATCTGTGGGCCTGGAGTTTTAACGGCAAGGGCATTGCGAAGGCCAGTTACCTGTTCCCTCAGCAGATTACGACGACTATCATGTTCTGGGCCCTTGCCGTCGGTGTGGTCTCTCTTATCCTGTTCTTGCTGTGGCATTTTCTTGCTAACAGGAAGGACAAAGCCACGATGGCCAATTATGGTCTGAGCTGGAGAAGCGGAGAGATGAAGTGGGGGCGGGTCGGCAAGTCCTTCCTGCTGGCCTTTGTTGTGGTTTTCTTCGCCCACCTTACACTCGTGATCTCGGACTGGCTGTTCCTGACGGACTATCGTCTCTGGGTCTTTGCCATCAAACCGCTGGATGAGCTCCATTTTGCCATGTCGCTGAACTATCTTATCCCCTTTGCCCTGTATTTTCTGGTCGCCGGTGTTGTGCTTCACGGTGAGATGCGCCTCGGCCGGAAGGACGGCAGCGATCTGGCGGGCTGGGGAGAAATGGTGACAAACGTGGTCCTCATGATCGGTGGATATGTCCTGTTCCTCGCTTTCCAGTATGCCCCACTCTTTATGGGCGGGACGCTGGGGATTCCCGATGGGCACCTCCCGGGGATCGTGTTGTTCCAGTTCCTCCCGATCTTTACTATTGTGGCGCTGATTTCAACCTACTTTTTCCGAAAGACAGGGCACATATACGTCGGTTCGTTTATCAACGCGATGCTGGTGACCTGGATTGTGGTGGCGGGGCAGGCGACCCATTTTGCGTTCTAAGAGAACCTGGTTATGGCTGTGGTACGAGGGTGACGGCCCGACCGTGGGTGTTGATCCCTTTGTAAATGACTGTATGGGTGCGAATCCCCGAGACCTTCCGGTCTCCAAGATTCGCACCCCTGCTTTGCCTCTTCGGCCGCTTTCTGCTTCTCCGGTACGAGAGATGGGGAGGTGCGATATCCCCGTCATTGCAGAACACCGCCCGGAGCCGTTACATTTCCATGTGTATGAACCCTGATCCCGATTCGATCATTACACAAGGAGAGGTGGGGTATGATGGCCAGTGACATAGTTGTCCGCACGGTAACCGATCGTCGCATGCTCAAGACATTCGTTCTGTTTCCCTGGACCTCGGGAATATACGCAACCGATCCTGCGTGGGTGCCCCCCGTTATAAGAGATCAGATGCACGGTTTTGATCGGAGGAAGGGGTACTTCTTTGAGATCGGTGACGCAGAGCTCTTTCTGGCCTACCAGGAGGGGCGTCCCGTGGGGAGGATAACGGCCCATGTCAACCATCTGTACGAGAAGAGATACGACAATCACACCGGTTTTTTCGGTTTCTTTGAGGCGATCAACTCGCAGGCCGTTGCCGATGCCCTCTTCGACAGCGCCGCCGCCTGGCTGAAGGAGCGGGGGAAGACGGTCATGCAGGGTCCCCAGAGCTTTTCCGTGTACGATTCCGTCGGCTTCGAGATCGAGGGGATGGAGATCATGCCTGTCGTGGGCCTCTTTCACTTCGCTCCCTACTATAAAGATCTGGCCGAGGCGAAGGGGTTTCGCAAATGCATCGACTGGTACTGCTACCTGGTCCGCGATATCGACAACTACAAACCGTACCTCAAGCAGGTCAAAGAAGATCTCATGAAGGGACAGAAGATCACCTACACGAGCCTGAAACGGCGTGAGATGTCGCGGCGGGCGCAGCAGGTCAAGGATATTTTCAACAGTGCCTGGGAGGGAAACTGGGGGCATCTCCCCCTGACGGACAAACAGTTCGACGCCTTTTTCAAGGAACTGAAGATGGTAGTCATCCCGGAACTGAACATCTTTGCCGAGGACGGGGGAAGGACTGTCGGGTTCTGCATCTCCGTTGCCGATGCCAACCTGGGGCTCAAGATCCTCGACGGGCGTCTGTATCCCTGGCGGCTGATCCGGGCCCTGAGAGAGATAAAGAAGAGCCGGAAGATCAGGACGATTGTTATGGGTGTCCTCCCTGAATATCGGGGGCGGAACATCGATGATGTCTTCTATCTGAAAACAATCGAGACAGGGGTCGGCATGGGATTCAACTCTTCGGATTGCTCCCTGGTTGTGGAGACCAATCGTAAGATGATCGACGCCCTTACGATCCTGAATGCCGACCGGTACAAGACCTACCGGATCTACGAGAAAGAGATCTGACGACCCATCCGGGCCGCTACCAACCGCTCGATGGCGGGAACGAACAGAAAGACTGCCAGCGCCAGGGCGACCCCGACGATCAGATCGATCATGTAGTGATATCTAAGATACACCGTTGAATACATGAGAAGACCCGTCCACACCAGGGCAGGCGCGAAAAAACTTTTCTCGTATCTGCGGGTGAGGAGAGCCGTAAGAAGGCTGAGCATGGCATGGCCGCTCGGGCAGCAGTCCCGAACGATGCCCGCCGCCGTGTCCAGGGCCCATCGGATGAAATCGAAGAACAGAAGCCCCGTCAGCGGTATGCCCTGGAGCGATTCAAGGGTGAACCGCGGACCGATGGCCGGTGTCAGATAATATCCGATATACGAAACATAAAAACCGATTATGATTGTGGCGGCGACGGCATGAAAGGTCACCTCACGATCGCGTCGATAGGCGAGGACGCAAAGGGAAAAGGGGAGGAGATAGAAACTTGCGTACACGATCTGAAGCAGTTCGGTCGCCGGCCGCCAGGTGACTCTTTCCAGCAGGATCGTGGGATCATGGCCGAAAAACAGGATGCGGTCGATCCCGATAAGCAGTCCGTCCAGGTCGTGGGGGTTAATCAGGGGGATCAGGCGTCCATGCTCCAGGTAGATCGTGATCAGGAGGGGGAGAACATACCAGTCGCGGATGAAGGTGAGGACCTTCCCGCCGCGGCTCAGCTGAACTCGGGAGATAACGACAATGACTGCAGCGAGAGCAAGGTTAAAGAGGAAGATATCCCCCGCCTGGTCCAACCGCGTGAACAGGAGGATGGAAAGGTTCAAAAGCAGCAGCATCAATAAGGTGACGAGTTCTTCGAGGCTGTATCCGCTGTACGCTCTATTCATAATAATCCAGCCGGTTCAGTTGCTCTGCACGTGAATGGAAGCCTGGGGTGTAGAATAAAGGGGCATCGGTTCTGTACTATGAACCGATGCCCCCCCCCCCCTCACGTTATAAGACTAGGGTCCTATTTGCTCAGGAACGGATTTCTGGGATTATCCACCATCATCGGCTTGATCTGCGCGCTTGTCACGCCCAATTTTTTAAGAACCGGGAGAACATTCTCGGATATGTGGTCGATCCGCCAATTGGCCAGCGCCGAGACCGCAAAAGACAACAGCATCAGCACGGCTAAAAAAGAAACTTGATCAATCGCTGTCTACACACGTTTTGTCTTCTTGGTTAAGAATAAATCCCCCTTCGCTTGACAGAAGGGGGATTTATTGCATTGTACACAGTCGCTGTGTCATTTCACTTTTTCAAGTTTGATCAGGCCGCGGTCCGCCGTTGTCACATAGATATCCCCCGCGGAGCTTACCGCCATGGGCGAGGGGAACTCGACGGGCGGATAGCTCCCTATGAGGCTGTAGCCGACAGGGACGTCCTTCGCGACCAGATTCAGCGCCAGGGTCTTCGGGTTGATCCTGATGATCTTCTGACCGGCGCCGTCAAGGACGAGGAGATTCCCCTTGCCATCCCCGGCGAGGGCCACCGGTTTCCCCACCATCGAGGAGACGAAGACCTCCTTCTTCCCTGAAGCGGGATCCACCTTGCTGATTCGTCCCGGCTTCGCCTCCGCCACGTAGAGGGAGTCGTCAATCAGTGCCAGCGCGAGAGGACCTTCCAGGTCTTTGGTGAGGACCGTTTTTGCTCCGTCGGCAAGACTGACCGTCGTGATCTGCCCGGCGGCGTATTCGGCGACGAAGAGCTTTGATCCGTCACCGCTCATGAGCGCCGCCATGGGCCGATTCAGCCCTCCTGCTATGGCCTTGAATTCTCCCGTTGACGGATTGCCTATGGCCACGGCGCCGTGAATACAATCGGTCCAGAAGAGCTGGTCTCCCGGGCCGTCCGCAAGGCTCAACAACAAGGGCATTCCGTGTGAGGCCCAAGCGTTCAGCCTGGTCTGATTATATTTTTTTGCTGCAACAGTCCGTACCATGAGGGCATCGGCAACGAACACTGTCCCGTTTTTTACAACGATGCCAAGGGGCTGATTCGGTCCCATTGGGAAGAGTTGCTTGAAGTTCCCGCTCCCGTCGGTGGATACCTCGAAGACCGTAGCATCCCAGTAGCTGGTGACAAAGAGGCGACTGTCCTTGGTGATTGCCACATTGTCCAGGCCCGGAGGCAATTGGGCGAGTTTCTCCACCTTTGACCCGTCGAGGCTTACCCGGTACACCACCCCCGAAAGGGTGGGAACGTATATCATCTTGTCCGGTCCGATCGTCAGGGCGATGCAGCCGGAGATCTTCTCCGCCACCGTACTGATGGCACCCGTATCGGGATGCACCCTCAGGATCTTTCCCGTTCCCAGATCGGGGATGATCAGATCGTTCGTGTCAGGGTCGAAGTCAAATCCCTCCGGCACGGGGATGACATCCTTGTCGATGAGGAGCCGCGCCTTCTTTATCCCGGCGGGGTCGACCTCGTAGACACGGTTGCCCTGAAAACACTCCGTGACAAAGAGTCTTCCCGTGCGCTTGTTGTACTCGATTCCGTTCGGGGCCGCCATCCCGTCGGCGATAATCGTTCGGACCCCGTTCTTGTCGATACGGTACACCTCACCCACCAGTGGCGTGGTCCCCGTCGCGTAGATGTTCCCCTTGTCGTCAGCCGCGATATCGTCGATAATGAATGCTGCCTGGTAGGGTTTGACAAAGGGCGTCGCCTTCATCGTCTTCAGATCTATCTTGGTAATCGTTCCATTACCCGTATGGCTCACATAGAGATTGCCATCGGTGCCAATTGTCGCGCCGTTCGCACCTGGAAACGGTGTGTCCGCGGCCAGCCTTACGGCCTTGTAGTTCTTATCAAGGACGGTAATATCCTTCGCGAAGCTCATTGCCGGTATGATAAAAACGCAGACGATGCCCAGTGCAATAAATAGTGTTGCCCAACTCTGTTTCGTGCCTTTCATAGGGTTTCCTCCTTTGTTTGATATTGTTAATCAACGATATCTTTGAAAAGATCTCCTCCTATTCTTCAAACTGAAGCAACCGGGCAGTTCTCCAGCATGTGAGGCGGGGCGCAAAAGAACTTATCGAAACAGGATATATACTTCACTTTTCATAGGACGCGAATGTTGAGGTTTGGGTACGTGAGTATGACTGGGCGCGTGTAGTGTTAGAGTCGCTGAAAGAGAACCTTTCCGAAAACTTGATGCCATGATCTATAGGATACATGCCTCCTGCTTGTGAACGATAGTTTCTAATAAAATTTGATTTTGAAAATATTTATCAGCTGCCTTGTATTACAGTCTTGAGTCAGAAAAGCCTGGCTATCCACCTGGTTTAGCTTGGTATATCCTGTTTATTAGGTGATATATTCGTTTCTGAGAGCCCTGTCTTCGGAGGCAATGGGCGTTGGCATGAGATATTGTGATAAACACACTGCATATACGCATGGACACATGCAATCAGTACTGTTCAATCGGTAAGGTAAAAATATGTTCTTTATACGGTTGCTCGCCCGGACAACAAAATCTCGCATCTTGATGTCGAAGAAAGTGACATAAGTACACGAAAAAAGCAAGAAGTAATTA
>CAYXUH010000031.1:0-8252 GCA_964468685.1 uncultured Syntrophaceae bacterium
CCGTCTCCGTCGAGGGGATAGACGAACTGCTTGCAATGCTCCACACCTATCTGCAATCTTTACAGGCAGATAGGCAGGAGGGAAAAAGCTGATAAGGACACATACCGTGCAAAGTTCCTGCAAAAATGCCAAAAGAATCAAAAACAAACACGAAAGCTCGAAAAGAAAGAAAAAGAAAAAACTCGAAATCAATTCCTGTTTTTCGTGTTTTCGTACCTTCGTGCTTTCGTGATAAAATTTCATGCTTTCGTGACAAAAATAGTTTTCAGCATAACCACCCGAATAACGACCGAAATAGTTTCACAAAGAGTGTAAAAATAGCTTGACAGGGGGATGAGGCCGGTGTTAGTCAGAGGGACGGTTTGTAGTGCACACAGGGGTGAGGTGTGCCCCGAATACGGAAAGAGAGGGGGTGAGGGCGGAGAGCAGAGACTGAGAAGAGTGTCGATGGTATGTAACTATGTAACAAGGGTTTAAGAAAACAAAACTACAGGAGGAACACATAATGAAGAAGGTATTAGTAATTCTGTTCGCCTTGGGGCTGGTATTTGCATTCTCAGCGCCCGTGATGGCGACGGACGTAGAAGTAAGCGGTTCTTACTATGTCAGGGGCTGGTATGACACTAACAGCTCACTGAACTCTGAGGCAACGGCCAACCAGCTCTATCAGCAGAGGCTGAGAGTATACGCGACCTTCAAGGTCGCGAGGGGCCTCAAGCTGACCACAAAGATGGACGCGCTGGAAATCGTATGGGGCGAAGCCGTGACGGGGGGGAGTCATGATGCCGGATACACAAACGAGGCAACCTCGTGGTCTGTTGAAAAGTCCAGACTGGATTTCGCGACCAAATATGGTCTCTTCAGCGCCGGTATCTGGGACACCAACACCTGGGGTCTTGGTTTCGGAAACAACTCATACTCCGTGGGCTCCCTCATGTGGATGGCTCCCGTCGGCAAGGTTCTCCTGCTGGCTAAGATTGAAAAGGCCATTGAAAGGGATGCGAAGCCGATCGGTGGCGATGCCTACGCCGATTATGATCAGGACAATTTTGTGCTCGCCGCCATCTACAGGACGCCTGCCCTGACTGCCGGGCTGCTCTACAAGTATGTCAGAAACGCCGCCTACAGGGATCTGAATGTCGGAGTGCCATACGGATTCATGGTGACCGTCGACGTCATTTCGCCCTATTTCCAGTACAAGGCGGGTAATCTCTATCTCGAGGGTCAGGTCTACTGGGATAAAGGCTCGTACGACAAGGAAGATGGTTCGTATTACGCTAATACTGAAATTGAAGGTCTGGACGGTTACCTGATGGGCAAGTACAAGATGGACGCTTTCACGGTCGGGGGGTTTGCCGCCTTTGCACGGGGGGATGATCCAAGCACCTCTACCACAAACGAGGGCGCCCTCAGCGCCGGATGGGACTGGAATCCCTGCCTGATCCTCTGGAATGACGACTTCAATTACAAGGCCGGCGGTGCCCTGGGACATGTCGCTGGTGCCATGACGAACGGCGAGATGTCAAACGCATGGATCTATCAGGTGTTCGCGGAAATGGCTCCCTCGGACAAACTCGCAGTCAAGGCCTCCGCCTCTTACGCCAAGGCAGACGAGAAACCGACGGGATTTGTTGACGACGAGTACGGCACGGAGTTTGACGTCAGCGCCAGCTACAAGATCTACGACAACCTCGAGTACATGGTGGGCTTCGGGTACCTCATTGCAGGCGACTTCTACAAGGGTACCTGTACGACCAATCAGATCGACGACACGTATCTCCTCGTGAACAAGCTGACCCTGAGCTTCTAATGTCGTTTCTGCAGCACCGGGCCAAAAGGCCCAGTTTTTAAGCTTGAAAGGCCCCGGGGATTTCCTCCGGGGCCTTTTTTGTCCGCCGCGGCGGGAGCGGAGTGGAGTGGGGTCAAACCTCCACTATTGACTATAGATGCTCATCCTGCTCAAAGAGTTCGTGGATTCACTATAGTCAATAGTGGAGGTTTGACCCCGCGTATTTGATCATTTGAACATGCCTGTCGCATGCCTGATTCGTTCCTCCAATTCCGCGTCATCCCGCATTCTTTCCTCTATACGCCTGCTATTCTGACTTAATGCAGAAACACTGACACCACCCAGTCTGTTTCCTATGCTCGCGAGGCTCTCTTTTCTTGCCAAGTAGAGACGGCATAATTCCATAAAAACGGAGCGGGCAAGACGGCATCCGGAACGTCGCCGGTATAACGCCTCAGCTTCGACATCAAATACCATGGCCACTACGTCCGCAATTTCTTCCATTGAGGGCTGCTTCCCCTCCAGATCCCGCAAGCCCGGAAGTTCTTTTCTGTTCATTTTTCTCTTTGATAGAAATTGTTCATAAATCCGGCCAGTGAATTTTTCCGATCCCAATACCGCCCGCCCCCTTACCTCTGACCAGATGGCATGGCTCATGTCTTCCATAATACCGGACATCACAAATTCTTCGTATCGTCCATAGCGATCATTATCGCCGATCTCACCGAACATGGCGCTTATCATGGAGTATGTGACAAAGGGTTTCTGATATCGCGAATCGATATACCCCCGGTAACTGCTCCACGGGTAGGAGGTTACGATCTCTCTCTTTTCTCGTATGCCGAGCCCTGAATACTCTTTGATCCTTACAGGATTGAGGTGAATATAGCGGCTGAGCTCCAAGAGATACCGGTCCGCGTCGATCAATATGGCCTTATACCTGCCCTGATAAAGGTGTCCGCTTCTTTCGTGCCGACGGTTGTAAAAAACCGTGTAAGACGTATTAAAACGTTGCATAAAGGTCCCGAGATTTGCCTCCGGGGTCATCACGAGAAGATGAAAGTGATTTTTCATCAGTACATAGGCATGAACCTTTATGCCGTAAAGCTCAATGTTGCCGGCAAGTATCTCCAGAAATCTGATCCGGTCGTGATCATCAGTGAATATATTTCTTTTTTCATTTCCACGACACGTAACATGGTACCACGCTTCGGGAAATTCTATACGGATAGGTCTTACCATGGCAGAAATATTAGCAGGATGGGTGGCTGTCGTCAATAGTGGAGGTTTGACCCCGTTTGTGATAGGATGCCCCTCAAAAAGGAGCGGCATCATCAACACTATCCACGGCACGACCTCCGGCATGAAAGCGGGTGATATCAGGGATATCGAGCGGCTCTACCGGAAGAAGCTCCCCCCGGAGCGGGTCGTTACGGTCGAGCTTGCCCGGGGCCTCGCCGAGCTGTCGCGCCGGGTGGCCCGGCAGATCGGCGTCCTGGTCAGCCGCCGGGGAGAGGTTCTGTACGTCATCGTCGGGGACCACCGGCAGATCGTCATCCCCAGCCTTGAGGGGTTCCGGTCCTCCTCCGCGCGCCTGAAGGGCCTGCGCCTCATCCACACCCACCTCACTGCAGAACCCCTGACGGGGGACGATCTGACCGACCTCGCCCTCTTGCGTCTGGATATGATCTCGGCCATCGAGGTCGGGGAGGACGGGCTCCCCGGCAGGATCCACTCGGCGCACCTGATCCCCGAAAATCCCGGGGGTACGTACTGGCTCTTGATGGACCCGGTTTCCGTCTTTGAAGCGGACCTGAACTTCACTGAATTTATACAGGCCCTTGAGGAGGAGCTTGCGCGACGACAGAGGCCACGCATGGTGAATGCCTCTGAGGGGGCCATCCTGATACGCGTCGAGACGGACCCCCTGTTCGACAGCGACGCGTCCCTGGACGAACTGAGGGAACTGGCGCGGTCATCCGGCGTGGAGGTCCTCGATACCGTCATACAGTACCGGCAGGGCTACGACCCCCGGTATCTGATGGGGAAGGGAAGGCTCTCCGACCTAGTCATACGGGCCCTCCAGATCGGGGCCGGCCTCCTGATCTTCGACCACGAGCTCTCCCCCGCCCAGGTACGCTCCATCGCCGATTTCACCGACCTGAAGGTGATCGACCGGTCACAACTGATACTGGATATCTTCGCCCGGCGCGCCCACAGCCGCGAGGGGAAGATCCAGGTCGAACTCGCCCAGATGCAGTACCTCCTCCCCCGTCTCGCGACAAAGAACACGGCCATGTCCCGTCTGACCGGGGGGATCGGGGGAACCGGCCCGGGGGAGACGAAGCTCGAGATAAACCGGCGCAGGGCCCGTGAGAGGATCTCCCGCCTGAAGAAGGACCTGAAGGGGGTACAGAAGGGGCGGAACCAGCGACGGAGCCTCAGGCGCAGGCGGGGCCTCCCCGTCATCTCTATCATCGGCTATACCAACACGGGGAAATCGACGCTCCTCAACGCCCTCACGCAGAGCCATGTCCTGACCGAAAACCTCCTCTTTGCCACACTGGACCCGAAGAGCTCGCGCCTCCGCTTTCCCCGCGACAGGGAGGCGATTATCACGGACACGGTGGGGTTCATACGGAACCTCCCGAAGGAGCTTGCCTCCGCCTTCCGCGCGACACTTGAGGAACTGGACGAGGCCGATCTCCTCCTCCATGTCATCGACGTCAGCAATCCCGGATTTGAGGAGCAGGCCCTCGCGGTGGAAAGGATACTGGAGGAGCTTGACCTGAGCAGCAAGAAGTGTCTTCGCGTATTCAACAAGATCGATCTCTTCCAGGACAGGGACGTCCTGGACAACCTATGCCGACGGTTCGACGCGATCCCCATCTCGGCGCTGGACCCCGAAACCTTCCCCCCGCTCCTGGAACTGATGGGGTCAAACCTCCACTATTGACAACAGATGCCCATCCTGCTCAAAGGATTCGGCACTAGTTGATACTGGGCCATTTAATCTTCTCACCTTTTGCCCCTGGACCACTTGAAGCCTTATGATCTTGCAATTCTTTTGGGGATGACACATTATAGTCAATAGTGGAGGTTTGACCCCCCTTTTTTACTTTTTACCATTGACTTTTAGGTGCTCCCAGTGTAGGAGATACCTGTATTTGAAAGGGGATACGCTGTGATGACAGGTTTTCCGGAAGCAGGGTTGTTGGATGTATTGGGTTTGTTGAGCCTCGCTCTTAGCAGGGTCACATACCCGCGGCCTGTCATCTCTGTGATGTGACACTACAACAGATAACGATTCAAAGGGCCATGGGCGAAAGCACCATGGCCTTTTTTGTGGGAGAGTTGATGGAGATACACGAGATACTATGGCACGGCAGGGGCGGCCAGGGGGTCGTTCTGGCGGCGCAGATACTGGCAGAGGCGGCCTATATCCACGGGTTTAGAGGCGTCACCTCCGCTCCCACCTTCGGGCCGGAGCGCAGGGGCGCGCCGCTCACTGCCTCGACGAGGATATCGGACGAACCGGTCAGGACCTTTTCGCAGGTCGCGCCGGCCGACATCGCCGTCATCCTGGACGAGTCTCTGCTTGATGCGGCGACCAGCGAGGGAATGCTCAGGAGGAACGGGCTCGTGATCGTCAATACGCCCCTGAAACCGGAGGAGATCGAGGCCGACGGGTGCCTCCGTGTGGCGACGGTCGACGCGGCAGGCATAGCCTGGGAGCATCACCTCAGCATGGGCGGAGTCCCCGTCGTGAACACCCCTCTCCTCGGAGCACTCTGCAAGGCGTCGGGGCTTGTCTCTCTCGAGAGCATCGAAGAGGGGATCAAGAAAAAGATGCCGCGGAGCAAGGCATCCTTTAATTTTCAGGCCATTCGAACGGCCTTTGAAAGAACCGAGGTCTGGGTGAGAAATGGAAAAGACTGACACCAATATATCGGGCGTCTGCACGCCAGCCCCGGGAGAGGCGGGAAAAACGGGCGAATGGAGGGACGCACGCCCCGTGATCGACCCGGCGAAATGTATCCCGGAGGTCAAGGGGAAGCCGGCCTGTTTCCTGTGCTGGCTCTACTGTCCTGAGGGGGTGGTGACCATGACGATCCCGGTCACAATCGACATGGACTACTGCAAGGGGTGCGGCATCTGCGCGGAGGAATGCCCCGCCAAAGCGATACAGATGGTGCGGGAGGTGGATATAGATGAGTGACGTCCGTATCATCACGGGGAATGAGGCGGCTGCCCTGGCAGTCAAACGTGCCGAGCCCGGCGTCATAGCGGCCTACCCCATCACGCCCCAGACCAAGCTCGCGGAGGTGCTGTCGGAATATGTCGAAAAGGGGGAGCTGAAGGCAGAATATGTCCGGGTGGAGTCCGAACACTCATCCATGACCGTCTGCATATCGGCATCCACGGTGGGTGCCCGGGTCTTCACGGCGACCAGTTCCAACGGCCTCCTCTACATGCACGAGCAGCTACACTGGGCGGCGGGTTCCCGTCTGCCGGTTGTCATGTGCTGCGTCAACAGAGGCGTGGGGGCCCCCTGGTCCATCTTCAATGACCAGCAGGACTCCTTCTCGCAGAGGGACACCGGGTGGATACAGCTCTACTGCCGCGACAACCAGGAGATCCTCGACACCGTCCTGCAGGCGTACCGCATAGCCGAAGAGGTCTACCTGCCGGTGATGGTCTGCTATGACGGCTTTGTCCTCTCGCACACGATGATGCCGGTTGACGTCCCGGATGCCGGGCTGGTCAAACAGTTCCTCCCCCCCTACACACCCCACACCATCCTTTCACCGGAAGACCCGAAGACGATCAACCCCGTCTTCTTCGCCTCACGCAGGGAGAATGCGGATGGTGTCCTGTGCGACGGCTACATGGAGATGCGCTACAAGATGCAGGCCGCGTTCGACAGATCCAGGTCGGTCATCACCGCGGCGAGCGATGAATGGGCGCAGCTGTCGGGGCGCAACCACGGAGGGATGATCTGGGAATATATGACCGAAGACGCCGATCTGCTGCTGACCGGGATGGGGTCCATCGCCACCGAGGCGACCCTTGCGGCCGACGCGCTGCGTGTCGAGGGGATCAGGGCGGGGGTCGTCGGGATCAGGGCATTCCGCCCCTTCCCGAAGGAGGAGATCGCCCAGGCATTTGCACAGGCGCGCGCCATCGCGGTCTTTGAAAAGTGTATCAGCTACGGCTACGAGGGGGGGGTCTGCTCCGACCTGAAGGCCGCCCTGTACGGAACGGATATCAGGGCCCCCATCCACAACTACATATCGGGGCTGGGGGGACGGGACGTCAAGACCCGCGAACTGGTGGAGGCGGCACGGACAACCTTCGAAGCCGCCCTGGCCGGGGACGCGGAAAACAAAACGATATGGCTCAACTGCCACACGGGGGTTAGGGATTAAGGTTTCGGGATTAAGCCAGGAGTAAAGGGCAACACAAAATCCCTCACCCGGGAAAGCCGGAACCAAACAAGATATATTTTTATCCCGACGGTATCCGTCGGGATTGTTTTTAATTCTTTTGCAAAAACTTTACGACTACCCTGACAATGAATAGGACAGGACTGAGATATGCACGAAACCATCTTCAAGATCAACGAGAAGGAGTACATCCTGCCGGGAAACCGGGCCTGCCAGGGGTGCGGGCTCTCCCTGGCGTACCGGTACATCCTCAAGGCGCTGCGCGAGAACACGATCGTGGGGATACCCCCGAGCTGCCTGTGCGTCCTGCACGGATTGTACCCCACCACCTCCGTCATCGTCCCTGCCCTCAACACCACCTTCGCCGGGAACGCGGCATCCGCCTCCGGCTTAGTGGCCGGCCTGCGGGCCCTGAACAGGTCCGACATCACCGTCCTGGCCCTGTCCGGGGACGGCGGCACCTATGATATCGGGATACAGTCCCTGAGCGGCGCGGCGGAGAGAAACACCGACTTCATATTCGCCTGTTACGACAACGAGGCATACATGAACACGGGGACGCAGCGCTCCAGCGCCACGCCCCTGGGAACCCTCACATCGACGACACCCCTCCTGACGAAACAGGAGCCGAAGAAGGATTTCCTCAAGATCATGGAGGCCCACCATATCCCCTACCTGGCCACCGTCTCCCCCGCCTATCCGGTCGATCTGTATGACAAGTTCGTCAAGGCCAAAAAGATACGGGGGACCCGGTACATCCAGATCGACACCCCCTGCCCCCCCGGATGGGGCTACCCCACCTCCGACACGGTCAAGATAGGGAGGCTCGCCGTTGAGACGGGCCTGTTCATCCTCTTCGAGATCGAGGACGGCCGCTTCCGGTTCACCGGCAGGAGCAAGACGATGGCCGAGAGGGGAAAGCTCATCCCCCTCGTCAATTACGTGGAGCGACAGGGGAGATTCAAAAAGATGAGTATCGAGCAGCTCGGCACCCTCCAGGCATCGGTGAACAGCCG
>CAYXUH010000031.1:8352-17598 GCA_964468685.1 uncultured Syntrophaceae bacterium
ATGGCACGTCCCGCCTCTCCCCTCCTCTCGAGGGCCTCGGGGTCTTCCATCAGTCTGAGCATTTCGTCTAAAAGCTCACCGCCGTCCCTGACAGTGATGCCCCCCCCCGCTTCCTCCAGCCGCTCTCTCTCGTCCGTGAAATCCTCCATCGAGGGACCGTAGAGTACGACCTTCCCCCACGCCGCGGGCTCCAGGATGTTCTGCCCGCCCCGGGGAACCAGACTCCCCCCGCAAAAGACCGCCGTGGCGAGGCTATAGACCCTGAAGAGCTCCCCGATCACATCAACAATAACGATCCGGCGGCCGCCACGCCTCTCACCCCTGCGTACCTGAGTCATCGTCACGCAGTCATGAAAACCGGCGTCGTGCGCGAGGGAAAGGACCGCGCCCCCCCTTTCGGGATGCCGCGGGACGATAATCATGAGCATGCCGGGGTATCGTTCTACCAGCGCCCGGTAGACCTTCAGGACCACATCGTCCTCCCCGTCATGCGTGCTCCCCGCAACGAAGACCTGCGTGCCGGGGGGTATATCCAGTCTCGCCGCTATGTCGTCCCTGAGGGGGTCATCCGCCCTCGCGGCAAGGCTGTCGTACTTCGCGTTCCCCATGATATGGATCTTCGACGGCTCCACCCCCAGGGCCTCCAGCCGGGAGGCGTCAATCGAGGATATGACCCCTGTCACGGCAACCATATTCATAACGTGTCTCCAGAAGAATCTCGTCTGCCGGTATCGCTTGAAGGAACGGGGGGAGATCCGGCCGTTTACCATCGCCACGGGAATCCCCCGCTCCCCGCAGGCACGGATGAAGTTGGGCCATATCTCCGTCTCGACCGGGACAAAGATGTCCGGCCGCACCCTGTCGATGACCTTTCTCACGACGGAGGGGAGGTCAAGGGGGTAGTAGATATGCGATGTGGCGTCTTTGACAAGGCGGCGTGCCATCTCCTGGCCTGTCTCCGTACTTGTCGAGAGCACAATGCATGCCCCAGGATAAAGCAACCTCAGGAACGAGATGATGGGGGCGGCGGCGGTCACCTCCCCTACCGATACCGCGTGCATCCATATCCGTGGCGAACCCGTCATCTCTCCAAAGACCCTGTCCGGGACGAACCCGAACTTGGGGCCGAGACTCTTCCGATACTTTCCCGCAACAACAATCTTCACCAGAAAAAAGGGTATCAGAAACAGGGCCGCCACGGTCAGGACGATATTATAGAGTAGGTTCGCCATAGCTCTCGAAACATACTGGTCTTTTCGCCTCCTGTCAAGCTCCTGGAAATCCGCCCGCAAATCCGATTGACAGGTGGGACGAAAGATACTACTATCGACATGAATTCCATAAAAAAAAGGAGACGGGGCTATGAAACGAACAGACAGGGTCTGCATGGTGGTGACCCTCTTTCTGATATTCGCCGTTACCGGGTGTGCGCGGTATGAGCGGACGGTTGTCCCCTTCAAGATGCCGACGGCCTATACGAATGCGACAGAGGCGGCGGGCGCGACCGTGGCGGCCAAGACGTATACCCAACAAGAGGCAGAGGCCGCTTTCGGGTTCGACATTGTCGGTTCGGGGGTACTCCCCGTCCAGATAATCTTCGACAACAGGGGGAACCATCCCCTGCAGGTCATCGCAGGCAGGACCTACCTGGTGGATGTCAAGGGCAACCTCTGGCCGATCCTTGACCAGGGGATAGCGTATGACCGGATAGAAAAGAAGACGGAGCTCGGAGAGATCGCCCCGGAAGGGGCAAAATCCGGCCTACTGGCGGGCGCGGCGGGCGCCATCATCGGAGCGGCAATAGGGATCGTTACCGGGACCAGTGTCGGTGAGGCGGCGGGCAAGGGGGCGGCCATCGGTGCGGCCGCGGGGATTGCCATGGGGGGATCCAAGGGACTCGCTAACCCGGAGGCACCTCACCGGATAGGAGAGGATCTGCGGAACCGGTCGCTCGAAGACAGACCCGTGCCCCCGAATGACATCTCCCACGGCTTCATATTCTTTCCCGGCGAGGCGAAGGAGCAGGCACAGGAACTTCGATTAACCATCAAGGAAGTCGATACGGGCGTCGTACATTCCCTCATCATGGGATTCTGATATGAAACAGATCGCGCCATCGATACTTTCCGCCGATTTCAGCAGGCTCGGTGAGGAGATTCGCGCCGTTGAAGACGCCGGGGCGGATATGATCCACGTGGACGTGATGGACGGGCACTTTGTCCCGAACCTGACCATAGGACCTCCCGTCGTGGCATCCATAAAGAAGATTGCACACGTCCCCCTCGACGTCCACCTGATGATCGAGGCCCCCGACCGGTATGTCCAGAGTTTCGCTGACGCGGGGAGCAACATCATTACCGTGCACGCCGAAGCGACTGTCCACCTCCACCGGACGCTCCACCTGATCAGACAGCTGGGGGCGCGGGCGGGCGTTTCGCTCAATCCGGCGACCCCTCTTACCGATATCGAAGAGGTTATCGGCGACATCGACCTCCTCCTCATCATGACGGTGAATCCCGGGTTCGGGGGGCAGACATTCATCACAAGCATGCTCCCCAAGATACAAAAAGCACGGACCATGCTGGACCGCTTCTCACCCGATGTCCTGCTCGAGGTGGACGGTGGAATCACCCTTCAGAACCTGGAGACCGTAAAGGAGGCAGGCGCCGATGTCTTTGTCGCGGGGTCCGCCATATTCCTCGGCGGGGATTACGGGAAGACGATCGGGAAAATGCGCTCGGCCCTGGGCGATTGATCGGCCAAAAAGGGCATATCAGGGGGGATGTTCTGGAACCGTTATCAGACATCCCCCTTTTTTTGAAGGAACACCATGCACATCATCATAGACGGATATAATCTCATCAGGCAGTCAGATTCCCTGAGGCGCATCGAACGCTTGAGCCTGGAGAGGGGACGGAGCGAGTTGATACGGAGGGTCGCCGGATACAGGAGGCTGCGGGGCCATACGGTGACGGTGGTCTTCGACGGCTGGATGACCGGTCCCGCGCAGGAGGAACGGTCCCGGGAAGACGGCGTCCGCATCATATACTCCGCGAGGGGTGAGACGGCGGATGAGGTCATCAAAAGAATGGCCCGGGCTCAGAGGGGCTCAGAGATCATCGTCGTGAGCTCCGACAGAGAGGTGGCAAATGCGGCGGTAAAGGCGGGGGGCGTGGCGATATCCTCACCCGAATTCGAGGAGCGGATGGGGGAAGAGGAGACGAAAGGGATGCTAAGCGATTATGAGCCCCCTGAGGAAGATGACGATGATACACTCCCGAGATCCGGGACCAGAAAGAAGGGCTCCGCACGGAGAAGGTCCAAACGAGACCGACAGGCCCAGCGAAGACTGAGCAAGCTGTGAGACCCTTTTTACAAATGCATCAACATTAAATATCCGCCATTCAACATTAAAAATTAAAAATTGTACCCCATCACTTCCGGCACATCTCTATCAGCAGGCGTCTGAGCGCGAGCGCGGGGTCTATGCCGGAAGACTTCATGGCACGGTCCAGATTGGCAAGCCGGTTCATATGCCCGATAAGCTCCTCCCGGGAAAACCGGTCGGCATTCCTGAAAGCGTTGTAGATCACGTAAGGATGCTGGTTTGCAAGCCATGCGCCCTTGGGCCTCGCCAGAGCCTTTACCGCGGGATAGACCCCGCCCTGGAACCCCCCGTACTCCATCCGGGGCCGAAAGGCGGGAATCTTTCCCGACTCGAGGAGTATATGCCCCTGAAGGAGAAACCGCACCTCTCTGGCGATCATCGTCAGGATAAGGATATGGTTGACCCCCTGGTCAAGGAGCTGCCCAAGGGTCCGGAGCGCCGCGGATGCATCCCTTTCCACGATAGCGGAGGTGAGGTCAAAAATCGAATCCTCCGCGGTCTTTTCAACGACCGCATCTACGTCCTCCCTGTCGATAGTCTCCCGGTCCCCCACGTAGGAAACCAGCTTCTCAATCTCCTGCAGGGAATCACGAAGCCCGAGACCCGTCTTTTTCCCCAGGGCGAGAAGTGCGTCCGGCGTCACACGTTTTCCCCTCTTTGCGAGGGCCTCCGCCACCTTCTCCATGAGGAGGCTTTTCCTCCCTGATTCACTCCTAGCCTTTGAGAAGGAGAGGACGGTCCCCGTATCGGTTATACCCTTGAAGAGTTTCTTTCGCCTGTCAACGGCTGCGGCGGTCATAATCAGACAGTTACCGGCGGGGATACCCCCCTTCAGCACATCCTCCAGCCTGCCGGTATCCTTCTGCTTCCCTTCCCCGGATACCTTCAACCGGTCGCACAGATCCAGTACCTTCGGAAGCCACTCCTTCCTGTCCGCCCCTGCCGTGCCTCCGGTCGCGCTCCTCCAGTCATCATCGGAGATCTTCTGCCACTGCCCCTCCTTCAGATCTTCCACGGACCACCCCGCCACCTCTATAAGTGAGAGGAAGGCTCGGACAGCCCGGCGGGGATCCTTTTCGAGGTATGACCTGATTTCTCCGATCACGTCGGCTGACGATGCCTTGGAATGGAAGAGATGCGTGTTTCTCACCACGACGACTTTTCTGCCGGGGATAAGGGGGGGGGTGAGCAGGGAGTCGCACAGGGTGTCAACATCTTCATCTCCCCCCTCCATATGAAAGAGGTTGAGATCTCGCTGATCCGGGGGGAGGAGGGCGTCTATGAGCTTCTCCAGCGCGTCAGCTACCAGGTATTCCTCATCACCGTAGATGAGATAACAGGGAACGATTGTGTCCCTGCCGATATGATCGAGGACTGTCTTGAGTGTTGTTTGCATGGCGGACATCCAGCCTGCTTACAGTACAACAAACTTCCGTATATGTTTCACCACCTGATCGGGTTCATCGATCATCTGGATGAGATCAAGGTCTCCTTCAGAGACCTTCCCCTCCCGGAGCAGGGTCGTCTTCATCCAGTCCACCAGTCCCCCCCAGTACTCTGTTCCCATGAGGACCACGGGGAAACTCCGTATTCTCTTCGTCTGGATAAGGGTGAGGGCCTCAAAGAGTTCATCCATGGTGCCGAATCCCCCGGGAAGGATGACATAGGCCATGGCGTACTTGACGAACATGACCTTGCGGATAAAGAAATATTTGAAGGCGATACTGGTAGTGGCGTAGGTATTGGGCTTCTGTTCAAAGGGAAGCTGGATGTTCATACCGATTGAAGGGGCGCCCGCCTCGGTGGCCCCCCGGTTGGCGGCCTCCATAATGCCCGGCCCGCCCCCGGTAATCACCCCAAACCCCTCATTGCCGAGGAGACGGGCAACCTCTCGCGCCTTTTCGTAATAGGTGCCCCCCGGTGCCTCCCGGGCCCCTCCGAATATGCTCACGGCGTGTCCGATCGCCGAGAGTTCCTCAATGGCATCCACAAACTCCGCCATGATCCGGAAGATACGCCACGATTCATCGACAGAGAGGGCATCTACAAGATATTGTTTTTCTTCCATATCTCCTCCATAAAACACCCACCAATCGGGGGAGGCAAGGACCTTCCCCCACTAAACTGTCATTCGCTCAAGAACCACCTGTTCTACCGGGGCGACCACTTCCGTCTTCTCGCCGCCTTGGCCACTCTCCTTCGCGCCTCCAGGGCTTTCCTTTTCCTCTTTACAGAGGGCTTCTCGTAAGCCCTGCGTAACTTGAGCTCCTTAAAAAACCCGCTCTTCGAAAGCTTGTTTTTCAGTATCTTCAGGGCCCTTTCAACATCGTTATCGAATACTCTTACTTCCAAGGATTGTCACCTCCTTCCGTAGTAAAATAGAACACACCTTCGTACAATAATGTAAAACAGTATACAGGGTCGAGACAAAAAAAGGGGGCAGAACGACCTCTGCAACACAGTCGCCTTCCACCCCTTGTCTATACCTATGCGATTATCACTCTCCCTACAGGATATCCTTCAGGGTCTCTATAAACTCCCTGTTCTCCTCTGTCGTTCCGACCGTCACCCGCATGCAGTTCCTGAGGATGGCGGGAGACGCAAACCCCTTTATCAACACGCCCCTGTCGACCAATTGCGCATATACATCATCTTTCCCCGTAAAACAACTAAAAAGGATGAAATTAGCGTCTGAAGGGTACGGTGTAATCCCTTCCATGGCCATGAGTTCGTCTGAAAGCCACTTTCTGTCTGCGACGATCCTCCCCGCTGACTCCAAAAATTCCTCGCTGTGTTCGACAAAAAGGCCCCCGACAACCTGTGAGAAGATGTTCACGTTATAGGGCAGCCGCACCTTGTTCAACTGATGAACCAATGAAGGGTGTCCGATGAGGATTCCCAGCCTCAGGGCCGCCAGCCTCACCTTGGAGAGGGTCCTCAGTATGACCAGGTTATCCCACCGGTCGAGATCGTGCAGAAATGTCTTCCCCGAGAAATTGCAGTATGCCTCATCAACCACGACGAGGCCGCTGGATGCCTCCAGAATTTTTTCGATAGCCCCCCTGTCGAAGCACCCCCCCGTGGGATTGTTGGGGTAGCTGAGGAATATGAGGGGAGGCTGCACGTCGGCTATCGCGGCAACCATGGCCTCCGTATCCAGGTCAAACCGGTTGTTCAGGGGTACCTCCACGATCCGGTGCCCCGCGTTCAGAGCGCTTATCCCGTACATGGCAAAGGTGGGGGTCGGAAACAGGATGCTGCAGGGCGAAGAGGCGCCGACAGCCGTCATCAATATCTGAATGAGTTCATCCGATCCGTTCCCGATGAGGACCATCTCTTCGTCCACTCCGTAGTACCGTGCGAAGGCCGTCTTCAGGGCGGGAGATCCGGGCGCCGGATAACGATTGAGGGACACGGTCTCAAGCCGTTCAAAGATAAGACGATTCAGGACGGGGGGCAGCGGGTAGGGATTTTCATTGGCGTCAAGCTTGATCCGGTACGGTAGCTCCTCAGCGGGGTATGCCTCTTGCAAAAGCACCTCACCTTTTATAATCTTTTCAATATCCACGTCCGGCTCTCCATCCTTTCATGTTCCATTCGTCACGCATATATTTGTCTTCCAGGAGTCTGTCCTTGAGGGCCTCCTCTTCGGGGGACAATCCCTCCTCTACGAGGCGTATGTCGAGAACTTCTTCAAACCCGGCCGCGATATCCCGGGACAGGGTGCCTATATTGATATCCCCCTCGATCACCTCCCTGACGGAGGTAACGGCGGCTTCGATCTCCCGGACCCTGGCGGCATCCCCTGCTTTCCCTATTGCCGCACAGACCGCCAGCGGATCAAGATCGATCAGGACGGACCCGTGCTGGAGGAACACCCCCCGCGCCCGCACCTGGGCACTTCCGCAGATCTTTTTACCCCCCGCGAGGAGCTCATTTTTGTAAGAGGTCGCGAAGCAAAAGCCTTCCGTCGATCCGGATCCGCCCCGGCCATCCTCGACTATCTGTACCTCAATACCCGATCTGGCAAGACCCCGTATAATGCAACCGCTTATTATCCGGTATGTTTCAACAACATCGGAGGAGAAGGGGGGGGCATTCTCTCTGCCAATGACAGAATAGGCCAGATCACCACCATGGAGAACCGCCTTGCCTCCCGTGGGTCGCCGAACGATATTGATACCCTTGCCCCGGCAGTACGCACAGTCGATCTCCTCTTCGGCGTCCTGGAAGTATCCCAGGGATACGGATGGTCTTTCCCAGCCGTAAAACCGGAGGACAGGAGGATCTCCTTCCTTCTGATGTGTTCTGAACAGGGCCTCGTCTATGGCCATGTTTTCAAAAGGACCAAACCGCTTGAAAGGGATCATCCTCCACGTATCCACCTGGCGTTAATCGGCCTCCTCATTCGCCTCTATGTAATCCACGTACGTCTCCGCATCCAGCAGATTATCCAGTTCTCCAAGGTCCCGCAGTTCAACGGCAATCATCCACCCTGTGTCGTATGAATCACTGTTGAGGATGCCGACATCATCGGCGAGGTCCTCATTGATGCTGATAATGTCACCGCTCACGGGAGAAATCAGTTCGGTCATCACCTTGACGGATTCTATAACCCCGAAGGGCTCGCCCTGTTCAACCGAAGAATCTACCGGGAACAGCTCCACCGAGAGGATCTCGTCCAGTTTATCCTGGGCATAATCCGTTATCCCCACTGTCGCGATGTCTCCGTCAAGCCTCACCCAGGTATGCTCGCTGCTGTAAATCAAATCATCCGGAAATGACATACGCTAAAACCCTCACACAGTATATTATAGTCTTCTCAGATCCTTGGACATCTTTGTCAGGATTTCGCATCCATCCTTCTCGACCATGATGGTATCCTCTATCCTCACCCCCCATAGACCGGGGATATAGATACCGGGTTCCACCGTAACGACCATTCCCTCTTCCAGGAAACCCTCCGCCCGTCCGGACAGCCGAGGGTACTCGTGAACGGCCAGCCCCACACCATGCCCGGTTCCGTGCGAAAAATAGCCTCCGTACCCGGCATCATCAATATGGCCCCTGGCAATGGCATCGATGTCCCTGCAGGAAACACCTGCCCTCACCGTATCGATAGCCTTATCGTGTGCCCCCTTTACGATGGCGTACACAGTAGCCTGCTTCTCTGTTATACTCCCCACGACAAAAGTGCAGGTCTCATCCGAGTGATATCCCCGGCACACAGTCCCGTAATCTATGGTTACAAAATCACCATCCTGTATCTCGCGGGAACCGGGGGCCGCGTGGGGAAGTGCCGAGTTGCTGCCGGAGGCCACAATGGTCTCGAAGGACAGCCTTTCACCCCCGGCCTGTCTCATCTTCATCTCCAGGATCGCGGCAACGTCCCGTTCGGTGATGCCGGGTTTGATGTGCTCCAGCGTCCCCGTAAGGGCATGTGCCGCCATTCCCGCAGCCTCCCGAAGGAGAGCGGCTTCCCCTGCATCCTTTGTTGCCCGTATGCGCTCTATCTCCCCGGACAAGGGCTTGAGAGAGACGCCGGCCACCCGATCCTGCAACGTAAGATAACTGTCCAGCGTGATGGACGGGGATTCAATCCCCACCCTTTTCAGACCCAGATCGGAGAGTACTCCGGTCATTCCTTCCGTTCTGTCCTTGAATTCAACGATCTCACATTCCGCTGCTTCCTCCTTCGCCTGGGTTGTATACCTTCCGTCCACAAGCAACACGGACCGTTCTCTGCCCACAAAAAGGGCCCCATCACTCCCGGTAAAACCCGTCAGGTAGCGAAGATTCGCCTCTTCAAAAAAAAGAATGCCCTCCACATCAAACCCGGACAGCATTGATCGTACGCG
>CAYXUH010000032.1:0-12899 GCA_964468685.1 uncultured Syntrophaceae bacterium
TCAAAGGCATCCGCCCTTTTTATTTCCGAGAGAGACAGCTTGAACATACCCTTAAGGGTTTTCAGCTTATGTCACAAAAAAGCCCCGGGGTTGCCGGGGCGGATGTGGGTATTCTGTTCGCATTAAAGCCCAAAAACAGCACTGAAATTATCTACACAGATACGGGGCCTAATGGTTCTATTTTCTTTTTCAAGTGTCACAATTCCATAACTTTCCATTGTCTTTAATGTTCTTGAAAGGTTACTTACCCTTCTTCCGGAAACATCAGACAACTCTTTTAAGGATTTTGGCTTTTCATCTTTTATTATTTTTAAAAGCTCCCTGTTTTTGGTGCTTAACACTTGAGCCATTGACTCGAGAGAATCAAACCAGATCTTCGGCTGATCCTTGCCCGGCTTAATTTCTCCTTTGGCAATTGCTATTGTATATTTTTGGAAATCTTCTCGGGACTTTATGCCTATTTTCATTTCTTGGGCCATAATAAAGCACCTCCTTAATTTCAAATAAATTCCTCTACTGTCTTCCAGAAATCCTCTATTAATTGAGAAGCCGAATCAAATTCATAGGGATGTACTTTCTGCCGCTTGTGAATATGGTCCCATGTTACCTTTTTAGCTTTGTACCGTCCTCTTTTGGCCTGATACCCATGAGCATTATCATAGCCAACAATTCTTATGTTTTTTTCATCGTGCAGGGAGAGACTGTATCTTATTCCGTGCGGAGTATGCTCATCAGCCTCAACTCGTGACGCTTTGAATTGCACCCAATAACCTTCCCTATAAAAAAATGTTACTCCGTTTAAGTCTAAAAGGGAGAGAAGGCCATAATCATTATTACTGAGGGGATCAGTCATTTGATAGGATTGTTATCATCTGATGATAACAATGTCAAGCTTTTGTTCGCGGCCCAGGCCTCTATGCTACTGCTGATTGTTGCTTCTTTCCGTGTCTCCGGCATCATATCGATGGGGATTGAATCAAGACACAAAACAAACAGGGCGTTTTGCCCCGTGATACCAATTTTTAGGGTTTTTATAAGGGGTGAAACGAAAAAGGGGAACTATAGCGGGACGAAATCAGGAAGTACGGAAAATGGGTTACAGGATTCAGCTATAAACCCTTGTTATTATACCGGGACGCTTTGCTATCCCGACGAGTCGGGATTGCACCGGGGCTTATAAAAACTGAGTTTCATTTCAATGGCTGGGAGACAAGGATTCGAACCTTGATTGACGGAGTCAGAGTCCGCTGTCCTACCGTTGAACGATCTCCCAGTAGAGATGGATCAGATCATATCCGCGCCTCGTCCAAAAGCCAAGACGGGATTGACGAACCTATATAGTGGCACCGGCCTTTTTTGTCAACATATTTTCGCTGTACGGCGTCACCGGAATTCAGAAGAGCCCAGGGTGGCCTGTATCGAGCGGATAGGCTCCCCGTAGAATACACCGGCGAGCCGGTCAAAGGCCTCCAGGGGACCGGTCGAATAGAATGACCGCTCGCCCTCTCTGAACAGTCTCTCTTCCACCTCCGAGTGTCGTGCCAGATAATCTTCCAGCTTCTCCGCAATGATTGGCCCCTGGCTGAGGATCTCCACCTGAGGGGGGGTATGCCTCCTGAAGGATTCATACAGTATCGGATAATGGGTGCAGGAGAGGAGTACCGTGTCTATCGCTCCTTCCTGGGCAAAGAGGCTGGCCAGATACTCCGACACAAACTCATCACAAAGGGCTTCATTCTGCCTTCCCGCCTCTATAAGCGGCACCAGGAGAGGACAGGGCTGATAGAATATCTCGATCGGGGGGTCAATATCTTCAAGCTCCTCCGTGTAAATCTTTGAATCGACAACCCCCTTCGTGGCGAGGATCCCCACCTTCCGGCATCCCCTGTCCACCAGTTCCTCGGCCGACGGCCTGATCACGCCGAGCACCTTCCTGCCGGGGTACGCGCCCGGGAGGAATTCCTGCTGAATCCTTCTCAGTGCCCGTGACGAGACGGTATTGCAGGCGATGATGACCAGCAGGCACCCCTTCTTGAAGAGGAAATCCACGGCCTGGATGGTATACTGGTATATTGTTTCCTGTGAGCGCTCACCGTAGGGGACCCGCGCGCTGTCACCGAGATACAGGTAGTTGTACTGCGGCATCTTCTCGACAACACTTTTCAGGACCGTCAGTCCACCGAACCCCGAGTCAAAAACACCGATCATCTCCGCCCTCCTCCGCGGACGGATTCTAACAGCATCAGGTTTCCAAAGACAATAAAAATCCTTGCCATAATCCCTTCCATCCAATAGCATGGCAGAGTCGTATCAGCGGTATGGAAAGAAAACGTCTGCGAGGCATCTGATGTGATTGTCAAGATAACAAGCAGCGCCATACTGGGCATAGACTCCTATCCGGTCGATGTGGAGGTGGATATCTCCCGCGGCCTTCCGCAGTTCTTCACGGTCGGCCTTCCCGACATCTCCGTCAAGGAGAGCAAGGATCGTATAAAATCCGCAATAAAGAATTCCGGCTACACCTTTCCCTCCACCCGGGTGACCATCAATCTTGCCCCCGCGGATATCAAAAAGGAGGGGACGGGGTTTGACCTTCCGATAGCCATTGGTATCCTGGCGGCGCAGGGGATCATCCAAAAAGACCGACTTTCCGACTACCTGTTCACGGGGGAACTGTCGCTGGACGGAAGCGTAAAGGGTGTCCATGGCGCCCTGCTTGCTGCGATCCAGGCGGCACAGATGGGACTCAAGGGGATTGTGCTACCGCGGGACAACGCCGCCGAGGCCGCGATGGTTGAGGCGATAAATGTCATCCCCGTCGATTATCTGCACGAAGCGGTTGAGTTTCTGAACGGCACCAGAGAGATTCCTCCCCTGGAGGTGGATATCTCCCAGCTGTTTTCCCGGGGCCTCCACTACCCCTTTGATTTCAGCGAGGTGAACGGACAGAATCAGGCGAAGAGGGCGCTGGAGGTGGCGGCGGCCGGTGGGCACAATATACTAATGGTCGGCCCCCCGGGGTCCGGCAAGACTATGCTGGCACAGCGCCTCCTGACGATCCTCCCCGACCTTTCCTTTGAAGAGGCCATTGAGACAACGAAGGTGCATTCGGTCGCCGGCCTGCTTGGCAGAGCCGACCCTATTCTGGCCGCGCGGCCATTCCGCGCTCCGCACCACTCGATATCCGACGCGGGCCTGGTGGGAGGGGGACGTGTTCCCAGGCCGGGGGAAATCAGCCTCGCCCATAACGGTGTCCTCTTTCTCGATGAACTGCCGGAATTCAAGAGGAATGTCCTGGAGGTCCTGCGGCAGCCCCTGGAGGCTGGTTCCATAACCGTATCACGATCGTTCGCGTCGGCAACCTATCCCGCGAGGTTCATGCTGGTGGCCGCCATGAATCCGTGCCCGTGCGGGTATTTTACCGACAGTAGGAGGCAGTGCCGGTGTACCCCCCATCAGATACGCCAGTACCGGGCCAAGATATCGGGCCCCCTGCTCGACAGGATCGATATCCACATAGAGGTCCCCTCCGTGCGGTACAAAGAGCTGGCAGAGAGGGATGGGGGAGAGACATCCGAGATCGTCAAGGGCCGCGTGGACAGGGCGAGGGATATCCAGAAGAAACGATTCAAGGGCGCCGCAGCGTGTAACGCGGGAATGTCCAACAGGCAGATAAAGAAGCACTGCATTTTGGACGAAGATTCCAGGAAACTGATCGAGATGGCGGTCGACCGGCTTGGCCTGAGCGCGCGGGCCTACACCAGGATACTGAAGGTGGCCAGGACCATCGCGGACCTCGAAGGTGAAGAAGAGATTTGTCAGGCCCACGTATCGGAGGCCATCCAGTACCGGACCCTCGACAGAGATGCGATATAGACACGGGCCAAGCCCTTTTTACCCTTGACAGGCAGGCATATTTGCGGGTATTTCTTGAAAATTATTCCTAGTCACAATTTCCGGCGAAGGCGATAATCGGATATCGCACCCATACGGGTACGCGCACTTTTTTTGAAAGGAAGCTCACGATGGCGATCACAGTTACACAAGTCGAACCGCAACAGATGAAGGAAAAACCGCAGGATGAATCCCAGCTCGGGTTCGGACAGATATTCACCGATCATTTTTTCCATGCAAAATACGACGGTGGCAAGGGATGGCACAGTCCCTCTATAGAGCCCGTACGACCCCTGTCTCTTGATCCCGCCTCCATGTGCCTTCACTACGGGCAGGAGATATTTGAAGGGATGAAGGCCTACCGGGGGGCGGACGACTCCATCTATCTGTTCAGGCCGGAAGAGAACATACAGCGAATGGCCCATTCCGCTGAGAGGCTGTGCATGCAGCCCATGGACAGTGACCTGTTCATGGAGGGGCTGAAGAAACTGGTCCTCCTCGAAAAAGACTGGATACCGCACGGCGCGGGGACATCCCTGTACATCAGACCGACAATGATCGCGACGGAGGTCGCCCTCGGTGTACACCCCTCGAGCAGGTATATGTTTTTCATCATTGTGGGGCCGGTCGGGGCCTACTACCCGGAGGGATTCAGCCCGACCAAGATATATGTAAGCGAGAAATATTCCCGATCAACCCCCGGAGGGGTGGGGGACTGCAAAGCGGGGGGCAACTACGCTGCCAGCCTCTATGCAAGCGAGGAGGCGTCGGAAATGGGCTACACCCAGGTGCTGTGGCTCGACGCGAAGGAGCGGAAATATGTTGAGGAGGTCGGGACAAGCAATATATTCTTTGTCATCGGAGACGACCTGATAACGCCCCCTCTGGGAGGAAGCATCCTCCCCGGTATTATGCGCGATTCCATCATCCGGCTCGCGGGATCATGGGGGGTTAATGTCCTGGAGAAACGGCTGTCGATAGATGAGATATTAAGTGCCAATGCGGATGGGACCCTCAAAGAGGTCTTCGCCTCGGGGACAGCCGCCATCGTATCGCCGGTAGGACAGATCTATTTCCGGGGGAAAGAATACGTGATAGGGAATGGCCAGACAGGTTCCCTGACCGAACGGCTGTACAATGAAATACTGCAGATCCAGTATGGGGAAAAGGAAGATCCCTTCGAGTGGAGGGTTAAGATCTCGTAATCATCATATCCGGAAGAGATCATTGGCCCCTGGTCAGCAATCCACAAAACTGTTGACAGGCCTGTGGATAGAATTGTTGATGAAACATGTAACTACCGTGTTGCCGATATCTTATACCGTTTTGCCCGCAATATGGTCAGCGAGTAATGTTAAATAATAATAGATATTTACATCTATACCCCCGTTATTTCATGGTTACCGTAATGTCTATGGTCGAATCGTTCGCCACCTGTTATTACTGGAAGAGAATCCTTCCGGTTCTGTCTCTGATCGTGGTCCTGACACTCCCGGCCGCACCGGTCCTCGCGCAGGGTGCGTCTCTCGATAAAATCACCGGGAAGATACAGGAGACATATGACCATACCCGGGACTTCAAGGCAAACTTTGTACAGGAGGCAACCATCAAGTCGATGGGGAGGACGACACGGGAGGAGGGTACGGTCTATCTGAAAAAACCCGAGAGGATGCTGTGGAACTATACGAAGCCTTCGATGAAAAAGCTGGTCATCAATCCTCGAAAGGCGTGGCTGTACCTGCCGGAGGAGAACATCGTGTATGCTCAGGCCTCGAAGGAGGTCCTGGCATCAAAGATGACGATACGTTTTCTGACCGGTATCGGACAGATTAAAGACGATTTTAACATGGCCTTCCCCAACGACGGCCCCACGGACGCAGAGGGGAATTATGTCGTGGTTCTCACACCGCGCGGATACGAGGCCGGCATCAAGACCCTCCTGCTGACCGTAGACAAAGAGACCTTCCACATCATAGGGTGTGTCTTCACCGACCTGTACGATAATGAAACCCGGCTCACCTTCAGCAACATCGAATCCAATATCGATCCCCCGGATGAACAGTTTGAGTTCACCCCGCCGACAGGGGTTAAGATATATAACGTCGGGGGGCGGTAAGCCTGGAAAAACCTCACGCACCCGGAGTTTCTGTCTCCTGTCCCCTTACCCCTTACCCCTTACCCCTGAATCACTCCCACCTGAAAGGCTTGTCCCGGTCAAAATCCGGGGTGAGATGACGATCACTCACACCCTGCACGAAGATATTGTCAAAGCCCATGTCCAGGGCCTTATTGATGACAATCTCATATTCCCCTTTTGTTACCCTTCTTCCGAGGGTGGGGTGACTCGCGACGGTCCGGATGGGGGTGTACTGCGACATAATGCTGAGAGAGAGGGATGTCGATATATTTCTGATGATATCGAGTACCTCCAGACTGTTTTCGACTCTTCCGGGGAGCACCAGGTGCCGAATGATCACGCCCCGTTTCGCGATCCCATCTTCGACCTCCAGGCAGTCTCCCACCTGCCGCACCATCTCTCGGATCGCGGATGTGGCATGGAGGACGTAATCATCCACGCCAGAAAAGGCGTGGGCGTCCCGGTCATTTCCATATTTGAAGTCGGGCAGATATATGTCCGCTATCCCGTCGAGGAGTTCGATGATCTCCCGGTTTTCATACCCCCCGGAGTTATAGACAAGGGGGATGGAGAGTCCTTTCTGAGAGGCATAAAGAAGGGCCTCGATAAGTCCCGGAAGATGGGGAGTCGGCGTCACCGCGTCAATGTTGTGGCACCCTCTGTCCTGAAGGTCTGTCATGGTGCGTGACAGGTCCGCGGGGTCAATTGTCTTACCGGTTTGCTGATGGCTGATCTGGTAGTTCTGGCAGTAGATACACCGCATGTTGCAGGATGAGAAAAAGATGGTCCCCGCGCCGCCGCGACCTGAAAGGACGGGCTCTTCCCCGTGATGGGGGAGGGCGCTGTCGATCATGGGCCGGTCACCAAGCCGGCAAAACCCCTTCTCCCCCGCCGTTCTGTCAACACGGCACCGGTGGGGGCACAGGATACAGCACTTCATGATGCCGGCAAGGATCTTTACCCTCTTCTGTACGATCCCTTCTCTGCAAAGGCTTCGATATCCCGGGCTCACACCCTACATCCTCTCTGTAACCTCACGAAGTTTGCCGCTTTCCACCAGTTCCAGGAATTGTTCTCCGAGGGGTTTTGATGCCTCGACCACCCTTCGCCAGTTTCTCATTCTTTTCGAGGGATTGTTGGCATACCTCCTGAAATCCTCGCGCTCGGGCACCTTGCCATAGGGCAATGTACGGATGAAATCGTCTGACGGATATACCAGCAGGAGATTTTCCAGGTACTCCCCGGGAGGCTGCCGGGATGGGAGGCTTTTGTCAAACCAGGTAGGTATCAGGCGTTTCTGGTGGTTAAACAGGAGGGTTACCGCTTCCTTGCCGCCGGAGTATTTCTGATTGAGCTGATAGTCCGTGAGGCCTCCGTCTCGATACATACCGCTCGGCGCGCCATATATATCTCTGACGCCCGCGGCGGCAAAGGGCACTGCCGCGGATGCCAAGAGTGCGTGTTTGAAGTTTGTCTCATTCAACAGGATCGCCTGTCCCTTGAAATCGTGGTTGAGGCAAAAATATGGCAGGATCGGACTGTTTTGAAATACAACCCTCTGAAAAAACCTGCGGATCATGTTCCGGTTGACGGCGTTGCAGACAAATCCCGTCCCCAAGGCCAGCAACTGCAGCCACCTCGCATTCGAGGCGGCGAGGTGTTTCGCACGGGCCGTTATGATTGCCAGTCGGTATCTCTTGTTGGCCAGCACAAACGGGAGGGCATCATCCTCGATGTAGGAATCTATAACATTTCGAATAGACTGCAGGATTTCCTCCGGTGTATCCTTTTTGGTAAAATGCATGGCGATGTATGCCTCGATGAGCTTGGCATAACTCTTTTCGGGTTCCGGCTGCATCCATGCGGCGAAGCGCAGCGCGGCGGCTGATGAACCCGCAAGGACCGTGGGGCGCTTATTGCCGAGGACTCCGCTTTGCAAGAGCGAGAGGTCGAACCCACTGGCCACAAGCCATCGTGGCCCCGGAGTGGCCCCCACATAAGCGGTGATGTTGTTAAAATCGAAAGCCCCGGCCTGGATGATCTCATACACATTTTTCCCAGCCCTGACGCATATTTCATTCATAGGCGTTTTCTTCTCCTCTGCAAGATTTCCATTTCAAACATTCAGGAATTCTTCAACAATCTTGACAAGGCTCCTCATATACTATAGATTGATTTTCCGCAATGACAAGATTACAGACAATGGGAAAACAGGGCAATGAATATCAAGGCAGAGGTTGGAAAAATAGGGGTTGAGGCCAGGAAAGCCGCCGGTATCCTCGCGAATATTTCGTCCACGGTAAAGAACCGGGCACTCCTGAAGATGGCGGACGACTTTGTGAAAGAGGCGAAGGGCATTATTAAGGAAAACGTCAGGGACCTTGCATACGCAAAGGAACAGGGCCTGTCCGGCGCCATGATCGACCGGTTGACGCTCACCGAGGCCTCGATCAAGGGGATGGCGGAGGGCCTTGAACAGATCGCCGCCCTCCCCGATCCGGTCGGCGAGGTTACCGGTATGAGGAGACGGCCGAACGGCCTCCTCGTCGGAAAGAGACGGATTCCACTCGGTGTCATAGGGATCATCTACGAGTCCCGTCCAAACGTAACGGCGGACGCCGCGGCCCTCTGCCTGAAGTCGGGGAATGCCGTGATACTGAGGGGCGGATCGGAGGCTATCCATTCAAACCTCGCCATTGCCCGGATACTTCAGAGGGTTCTCCGGGAAACGGATATACCGGAGACTGCCATCCAGATCATCTCCACCACCGACCGGGATGCCATCGCCGAGATGCTGAAACTCGAGGACCATATAGATCTGATCATTCCCCGGGGGGGTGAGGGTCTTATCAGGGCGGTTGTCGACATGTCCCGGATACCCGTTCTCAAACACTACAAGGGGGTCTGCCACGTCTTTGTGGACGAGAGCGCCGACATCGAAATGGCCGTGGCCATATCCCTCAACGCCAAGGCCCAGAGGCCCGGCGTGTGCAATTCCATGGAAACCCTGCTGGTGCACAGCGGTATTGCCGGGGAGTTTCTTCCCGTCGTTGCCGGGAGGTTGCGTGAGGCCGGCGTTGTCCTGAAGGGGTGCGAGAAGACCAGGGCCATCCTTGCCGATATCGAGGAGGCAATCGAGGCCGACTGGTACGAGGAGTACCTTGACCTTATCCTCGCCATACGGGTGGTCGAAAATATCGAAGAGGCCATGGCGCACATAGAGAAGTATGGCTCTCTCCACACGGAATCGATCGTCACGAGCGATTACAGGAACTCTCAGCGTTTCTTAAACGAGGTCAATTCCTCGACGGTGGTGGTAAACGCCTCCACCCGATTCAGCGACGGATTCGAGCTGGGTCTGGGGGCTGAGATGGGTATCAGCACCACGAAGCTCCATGCCTTCGGCCCCATGGGGCTTGAAGAGCTGACGACCACGAAATTCATCATCTACGGAGACGGGCAGATACGGACATGAAGTGGGGACTATTCGGAGGGACCTTTGACCCCGTACATCTCGGACATCTGGGATGCGCTCGGGAGGTCCTCGAACTGTTCGCCCTTGACAAGATCCTCTTTATCCCTGCCGGGATACAACCCCTCAAGACAGACAGAGCTATTTCCCCCTTTTACCATCGGGAGCGGATGATCAGACTGGCCATCGAGGACAATTCCTCATTCGCGAGCTCGGACATAGAGGGCACAAGGGGGGGCAGGTCCTACTCCATCGAAACCGCCAGGCATTTTCTGAATACAGCGCCGGACGGCACCGAGCTCTATTTCATCCTGGGACAGGACGCCTTCCACGAAATCCCGATGTGGAAAGAATGGCGGGAACTTTTGCGGCTGTGCAACTTCGTTGTCATGACCAGGCCGGGGCATGAGACAAAAAACCTGACAGATGTTTTTCCTCCCGATGTTGCCTCTCTGTTCCAGTATGACCGGGGCTTGGACGGATTCAGGGGACCTGCTGGCCGCTCTATATTCCTCAGGGCGCTGACCCCCCTGGATATATCATCCACAGACATACGAAACCGTGTCAAGACGCATCGCTCCATCAGGCACCTCGTGCCCGATCCCGTCCGCACCTACATCCTCGAAAATAGTGACAGCGACTATTTTTCTTGACTATTTTAGGGAATGGGCACGAAGGCATCCTTCCCCGCGGTCAGCATCAATGCCAGCGGCATCACTTCTTTCCCCAATTTCACCATCCGTTCGGCCGTCTCCCTGATGTCCCACTGCGCGTGTATATCTTCGCGGAGGCGGGAGATGTGATACATTTCCCGGGCATTCACCCGAATCGCCACTCGTTTCCTGTGGGAATTGGTGAGGATATAGGGCGCAGCCTGGGGCGATACCCTTCTGATCCGGTAATATACCTCTTCCGTTTGGGAGATGACCTCCATGAACCGATTCTCCATCCCTATCTCGCGTATCGATATCGGCATTGTGACTCCCAGTGAGGGGTCATATTCCTGACAGGTAATGGTGGCCATCCGGTGCCGTTTCAACTGGGCGAAACAGGATGAGCTGAGGGTAACCTCGAACAGGAATCCGGCATTCTCGAACTCCCTCATGGGCGGGTCATATGCCTGCATGTGGCGGCAGGCGGTTCGGATTATCTCCCCCTTTTCCTCCCGGCTCATGGCGCGGACAGCCGCCATGCACGCCTCCATGGAAAGATCGGAAGATAAGTGCAGAAGGGAGGCGACGATCTTCCCGTCACCGTCCGGGGTAGCGTGCACGAGGGTCACATTCCCGTCTTTCGCGATAACGGAGTCGCCCTTGTCATGCGCATCCGCGTGCGCCGTCAGGGAGGCCGCCAGTTCCCTCAAGGCCCCCTTCGTGTCACGATCAAAGGGTGTTGCCGCGGTATACCGGACCAGCGAAGGGACGATATCCCCGGTTGCCTCGTAGAGTTGTGTCCCGTATTCGTTCACCTCATTTAAGGGGTGTGCCGCCGAGCGCCTGAGCATCAGCTCGAGGTTCCTCGCGTTCAGGGTCATCCCCAGTTGGGCGTGCGTTGCCATCGAGACGATATACCGGGCATCCTCCTTCGCCCATCCATCCACCGTTGAGCGGTTCGACGGATCAGCTACCATCTCCCGGTGCTTTTCGAAGAGGTATTCCTTCAGCCCCGCATACAGTTCGTGATACAGGGTATTTTGCTGCCTGACCGTTTCAACGAAGAGGTCTTCCAGACCCCCGTCCTTCACCTCCCAGGGGACGACAAAGTCGTCTTCCAGGCGTATGTATCGCTGGGATTTTTCCGTGTAGGAGCAGAGGCGGAATTTCTCTATCTCCTCCACGACGAGGCGCGAGACGCCCAGGATATCGATATTGAAGACGGCATGTTCGGCGATAGAGCTGTGTCCCATACCGAAAACGATCGTCTGGTTGGACCTCCGCGCCTTCTCGACCTCACCCCTCGCGGCCGCCCTCAGCTCGTCGACGGGGAGGGGATTTCTGCTGATACGGGCATAGGCGGCGCAGAGGGTCTCAGGTGTCAGGCGTTCTCCCCCCTTCAGGGTCGCGCGGCACTCCTTGATCACCTCATAATCGACGTTGTGACCTGCCAGTATGATCTTCAACGATTCCTCCTATCATCTATCATCATATGAACGAGTAATAGATGGACTGCAGGACGGCCCACAGAAGCACTCCTGCGGTCAGGACGATACAGCTTATCGCAAGCACGCGGTGGAGCTGGTTTTCTTTGCGCTTTTCACGATATCCGAGGAGAAAGCCCAGAAGAATGCCTGAGGCTATACCACCCGCATGCCCCCAGTTGTTGATCCCGGGGATCATGAAACCGAACAGTGCAAGACCCATGATCCATCCCATGACCTGCCGATAGATTGCCTGTCCGTAGATTCCGCCCCTGCTCTTCCCGTAGTAAAGTGTTGCGCCGATAAGACCGCAGATGCTGGCGGAGGCCCCTATGGTCAGGGGAACGCCGGCGATATAGGAGAGGTAGAATCCCGCTATCCCGGTCAGGGTGTATATGATGAAGAAACGGTTGAGTCCGTATTCATTCAGTACGAAGATCCCCAGCTGCCTCAGGGCCAGCATGTTAAATACGATGTGAAGCAGCCCCCCGTGTAGATAGGAGGCGGACAGGAGTGTCCACCATCCGTGCAGCCTGTCTATGGGCAGGGTTCCGGTCGCCCCCAGGAGCAGGAGACTATGATTGGAGGGGGACAGGAAGGCAAGGGGATTGGAGGACAGGCCGAGTCCCCCCGGATTCAGGAGGAGGGAGAGGGCGTACAAGGCCACATTGACATAGATGATGAGTTTGATCATGTCATAGGGGTCACTCAGGAGGTTTGTCGGGAGGGCCAGCTTCCACCCCGAACCCGGCCGTGAGAGCCCGCAATAGGGACAGACCGGTTCATCACGGTTGATCAGCTTCCTGCAGTTGGGACAGAGTATGGATTTTTTTTCTGGATGGTCCATGGTGCGTCCTTCCGGTCCTAATTCAGAAACCGCATCATCAGGGGGATGGCGAGAAAGGTTCCGATGGAACTGCCGATGTTGACGAAGACTATCAGGAGCAGTATGCGCGTAATCTTGTTGTGCCAGAACCCTCTGACGGAGGCGATGTCCGTCTTCAGGTCCATAAAATCCTTTACCTGCGGCCTTTTCAGGGCGGCCTCCGTGAGGCCCGCGACCCACCCGGCCGCTATCATGGGGTTGATCGATGTCAGAGGCGCAGCGGCGATGGAGGCGAGGATCGTCAGCGGATGGGCCAGGACTGCCAGGGCACCCAGACCCGCGAGGGTGCCGTTTACCAGGAACCACCACTTGATCATATTCAGGCTCGCCTCACTCCCCGAGTGGAAAAACCCCGCGACGATGATTCCGATGA
>CAYXUH010000032.1:12999-14731 GCA_964468685.1 uncultured Syntrophaceae bacterium
TTCAGGCTCGCCTCACTCCCCGAGTGGAAAAACCCCGCGACGATGATTCCGATGACGGCACAAGAGATCCCCCATCCGATGAACCGTCCAACGACGCCCTTCGGCGGGACCTCGCTTAAGGCGGCAAGGTCTATATCTCTGCCCAGATTCTCCAATATCCCCGGTACATGACCGGCCCCCACAACCGCGACTATCTTGCCGCCCGGCGCATCGTCGATGGAGCGGGCCAGAAACCGGTCCCGTTCATCGATCAGCGTGGCCTTGATCTCCGGCAGCTCCTTCCCAAAGGTCTGGAGGGCCAGCTCCAGGGCATCACGCTCCTTCAGCTTTTCTATGTCTTCTTCACTGATGTCTTCGTCCATAAAGAGGGAGGAAATCAGCTCAAAGATAAAACGCAGTTTCTTGAAAAACCCCATGTTCCACCACGTCCTCTTCAGCGTGGTGCGGATGTCGCGGTCGGCCAGGACGATCCGCGCCCCGGTCTCGTCGGCCTTCTTGATCGCGCGTATCATCTCCTCGCCGGGGTTGATCTTGAACCGCTCCGCGAGTTTCTTCTGGAATGATGCCATGATAAGCTGTGACAGGAGGAGCGAGGTGCGCTTCTGGCGGATGATCTTCAGGATATCCATCTCTTCCCAGTCGGTCTTCTGCATGATCGCGTCATACCGCGACTGGCACAACTCCACACACACGGTGTCGGGCCGCTCCTCCTCGATGACCTTCTCCACCAGTTCGGCGCTGTCCCGGGAGACGTGCGCCGTCCCGACGAGGATGATCTCCCTGTCGTCTGTCTTGATGCGATGTATATTGTTGTTATCCATTGGCATAAATTAAAAAATTCGACAGGATTAACAAGATATTCAGGATTAAATTTATCTGAACAAGTATCCTGTTCATGCATCTGAAACGAAATCTTGTGTATCCTATCAAAATCTCTTTTATAAAATATCACAAAAAATGAAAGCAGGAAATATCAATATTCGCCGTGATTGTAAAGGAAAATCCAGGGTTGTTTCCCCTTGTCCATGCGCTTCGGGAAGGGTATAAGGGTGGTCATGAATCAGCAAGCGCGCGTGGGAGAAATCATAGAGGTCTCTATCGACCGGGTAGCCTTCGGGGGGAGCGGCGTCGGACGCGTCGGCCCCATGGTCATCTTCGTCCCCTTCACCGCGGCCGGAGATGTTGTCGAGGCGAGGATCGTCACGGTCAAGAAGAACTATCTCACGGGGAAGATCGTCAGGATCATCTCCGCGTCCCCCGACCGGGCCGAACCGGTCTGCCCGTACTTTTCCCTCTGCGGGGGGTGCCAGTACCAGCATCTGTCATACGAGGTTCAGTTGAAGACCAAGGAGCGGCAGGTGACGGAGTCCTTTGAGCGGATAGGGAAGATCGCTTCTCCTCCGGTGGAGACCATCATTCCCTCGCCCATACCCTTCGGCTACCGGGGGAAGGCCGAGTTTCACGGTGTCCCCGCTCCCGGCGGGGGGATTCAGATGGGCTTCATGGACACGGGAGGAGGAGGGCTCGTCGATGTCAGCCGGTGTGATATCGTCGATGAGTCGATCAACACCGAATACGCAAAGCTCCGGGAAAAACTCTCCTCGGAGAAGATCCCTCCGGGCCGCCGGAGATACATCCTCTGGTCAGGGAGCCCCTATCCCCCGCGTAAATACATCACGAGACAGGTCGGGGAGAAGGAACTGATTGTTTCCAGCAGCGGCTTCTTCCAGGG
>CAYXUH010000032.1:14831-16405 GCA_964468685.1 uncultured Syntrophaceae bacterium
GGAGGGCACCCGCATGGATGCCGTCCTGATAGACCCGCCCCGGATCGGGTGTACCGAAAAGACCCTCTCGGCCATTGACCGTCTGCAGCCGGGGAGGATCGTCTACGTGTCGTGCAACCCGGCCACACAGGCGCGCGATGTCCGGCGCCTGATCGACAGGGGTTTTCGCCTGGAGGCGCTCCAGCCGATCGACATGTTTCCCCAGACGCAGCATATCGAGGTCATCGCGTCACTGGTCAGATAGTTCCCATTCCCAAGTGGGAACAGCTCACAGCAAAAACAGGGCGTCCAATCCAGGCTCCAGGGTGCTTCAATTGCAGGGCCTCTACAGATTCCCTTGTAAAGACTGTGAACTGTAACCCGGCAACCGACAACCGGCAACGTCCCCGCTATTCGTATATCTTTTCGTCCGCGGCATCCGCCTCTTCGGCGTCGGCCTCATAGTCGCGCGCGAGACGGCCCTTCTTCTCCATCAGGGATTCCCGGTACCACTCGTGCGCCACGATCATGGACATCACCTCGCTGGTCCCGGTCCATATGGAGGCGAGGCGCACATCGCGGAAGATGCGCTCTAACGGAAAGATGTTGGTGTACCCGATCCCCCCGACGACCTGCATCGAGTTATGGACCGCCTTCTGGCAGGACTCCGTTATAAACTTTTTCGATTCGGATACCATCCGGCGGATGCGGTGCATATCGATCCCCGCATCGACGGCGCGCGCCGTCGCGTACCCCATCGCTCGGGCCGCGTCGAGGAGCATGACCGCCTCGGCGATCTGAAAGCTCACCCCCTCGAACTGCGCGATCACCTGCCCGAAGGCCTTCCGGCGCGAGGTGTAGTTGGTGGCTATATCGACGGCGGGACGGGCCGCGCCGATGGTCATCACGGCCGTTCCGAGCCGCTCCGGGATCATCATGGTGTTGAAGACGTCGTAGGCCCCGTGCAACGTGCCGACCACATTCTCCTTCGGAACCTTCACGTCTTTGAAGATAAGGCGCGCGGTTCCGCCTCCCCGGCATCCCATCAGGCCGTACTGGTACTTTGTCTCCACCCCCGGTCCGCGATCCACGATCAGGGCCGAGAGGGCCTGTTGCGGGGTGGCGGCGTTCGGATCGGTCTTCGCGTACAGGAGGAAGAAGTCCGCCCCCTCCCCGCCGACGATAAACCGCTTCTGGCCGTTCACGAGGAAATGGTCGCCCTTATCCTCGGCTATGGTGGTGGTTCCGAAGAAGTCGGACCCGCCCTGCGGTTCGGTCAGGCACTCCGCGGCGAAGAGCTCCCCCCTCAGGAGGGGTTTGACGTATTTCTCCTTCTGCTCATCCGTGCCGTGCTGAACGATGGCGTCGCACACCAACTCCGCTCCCACGCCGAAGACGCAGGCGAATTCATACCCGAGCGTCCCGATCTCCTCCAGGATGGTGCAAGTCGTCACCCAGTCCATCCCCCTGCCGCCCCATTCTTTCGGATAGCGACACCCCAGGAGGTTTCTGCGTCCGGCCTCCCGGAGAAACTCCTTCGGAAACTTGATCGCGTCCTTGTCCATGTCCAGGATCATCTGCCGGGGGACCCATTT
>CAYXUH010000033.1:0-9555 GCA_964468685.1 uncultured Syntrophaceae bacterium
TTAAAATCCAAGATGCAAAATTCGATACCCGATACCATGAACCAAAACTTCAATAGAAATAATCTGGAAAAGCTCATTCCCGAAGGACTCATAGGACACAGGATTCACTTCTTCGACACTATTGATTCGACGAATACCTATGCGGCCCTCCTTGCCACCGGCAGCGCCAGTGAAGGCGAGGCGGTGATAGCCGATTGCCAGACGGCGGGGAGGGGAAGGCTGCGGGAGAGGGTATGGCAATCACCCCCCGGCAGGAACCTGTACACCTCCATCATATTGCGGCCTGACATACCACCTGCCTCTGCTTCGGGGCTGACTCTTGTTGCCGGAGTGGTGGTGGCTGAACTCTTGGGTGGCTATTGCCCTGTCTCGCTCAAGTGGCCCAATGATGTCCTGGCAAGAGGGAGAAAGATATCCGGTATACTGACGGAGATGAGAAGTACGGGTTCGAAGGTCGATTTTGTTGTCGTGGGGATTGGTATTAATGTCAATATGGAGCCGGGCGATTTTCAGGAAGAGATTCGCCCCCTGTCCACATCACTGAAAGAACAGACCTCAAAAGATGTCTCACGCCTCGATCTGACCGCCGGTCTGTACCGCTTGATGGAAAAGTGGTACCGGATATTTATTGAGGGGGGCCTTGCCCCTGTCAGGGACCGGTGGCTGGAATGTTCGGGTATCGTGGGAAAAACTATTGAGGTTGCGGATAGAGGTGTTGTACAAAGGGGACGATGCCAGGGAATAGACGACGAAGGGGTTCTCCTGATAGTCGATGAGGAAGGCAGGACGGTTCCCGTGCGGTCGGGAGATGTAACTGTACAGAAAGACGGGTGATATGATATGCTTCTGGTTATCGATGTGGGGAACACGAATACGGTTGTCGGTCTTTACGAGGAAGACAGGCTCTTGAGCCACTGGAGAGTTCGTACGGTGGCGGATCACACGATTGATGAATACGGGATGCTGATACTAAATCTCTACCGGTCAAGCAAGGTCGGTTCGCGAGCGATCGGCAGTATCATCATATCGTGCGTAGTCCCCTCCATGCTGAACATCCTGGAGCCCCTCTGCAAGAAGTATTTTCATGTTACGCCCCTTATAGTCGGCCCCGGGATAAAGACCGGCATGCCCATATACTATGATAATCCGCGAGAGGTGGGGGCCGACAGAGTCGTCAACGCCGTCGCCGCCCATGAGAAATACGAGGGGGATATCATTATCGTCGATTTCGGCACGGCGACCACCTTTGATTATGTCACGGCGAAGGGGGAATACATGGGTGGATGCATCGCGCCGGGAGTCGTTATATCAAGCGAGGCGCTTTTTGAACGTGCCTCCAAGCTGCCTCCGGTTGAGCTGTGCAAACCCCGGAACGTGATTGCAAAGGACACGGTGAGCAGCATGCAGGCGGGGATTGTCTTCGGATATGCCGGCCTTGTAGACGGGCTCGTGAATCGTATCAAAGAGGAGGCACAGACGGAGCCTACCGTTATCGCAACCGGCGGACTGGCGAATGTCATAGCCGAGGAAACCAGCACCATTAACCATGTCGATGAGATGCTGACACTGGAAGGGCTCCGGATCATCCATTCAAGGAACGTGTAGCTCCATCCATTTTTTCAGGGCAAGGAGGGCGCGGTCGGCGTACAGCCGTCCTCGTTCCCTCTTCGGTACCCTGCCTTCAAGCGGGACAAAGAGACCAAAGTTCACGTTCATCGGCTGGAAGGTCTTATAATCGGCGTTTGTGATATGGTGGAGGAGCGCGCCCAGGGCGGTTGTTTCAGGGGGAGGCGCCATATCCTCTCCCTTGATCTGTCGACATACGTTTATCCCCGCCATGAGTCCCATCGCCGCCGATTCCACATACCCCTCGACCCCCGTAATCTGTCCCGCGAAGAAGATATCGTCGTTGGAGCGAAGTTGCAGTGTCTTTCTGAGCAGAATGGGGGAATTTATGAAGGTATTGCGGTGTATGCTGCCGTAGCGCGTAAAGACGGCCTTCTCCAGCCCCGGAATCATCCTGAGTATCCGTTTCTGCTCAGGCCATGTCAGCTTTGTCTGGAATCCGACCAGGTTATAGAGGCTCCCGGCACTGTTTTCCTGCCTGAGCTGGACCACACCGTGGGGCCGCTTCCTCGTTTTCGGGTCGGTAAGACCCACCGGTTTCATCGGACCGAAGAGGAGGGTTTTTTCTCCTCTCCGTGCCAGGACTTCAATGGGAAGACATCCCTCGAAACAGTGCTTGTCTTCAAAATCCCTGAGAGGTACCTCTTCGCCCCCCACGAGCTGTTTCCAGAAACGTTCGTATTCCTCCTCTGTCATGGGGCAGTTCAGATAATCCCCTGTGCCGCCCTCCTCGTACCTCGATGCTCTGAAGGCCCGGGTGTAGTCGATGGACTCGGTTTCCACGATGGGTGAAATGGCATCATAGAAGTAGAGATAAGAATCTCCGGTAAGGGAGGATATCTCCCGTGTCAGGGATTCGGATGTGAGCGGACCGGAAGCAATAATAACGACAGAATCTTCAGGTATTTTGGTAATTTCTTCCCGGGATATTCTGATTTCGGCGGACGCGAGCCGGTCCTCGATGTACTGTGAGAAGAGGGTCCTGTCCACGGCTAGGGCCTTCCCCGCCGGGACGGCCGTGGCGGCAGCGGCCTCCATGGTAAGCGATCCCACCATCCGCATCTCCTCCTTGAGGAGGCCGACGGCGTTTTCTGTCGCGTCGGAGCGAAGAGAGTTGCTGCATACGAGCTCCGCAAGGAGGGGAGAGGTGTGGGCTGGCGAGAACCGGGAGGGCTTCATCTCATAGAGGAGGACATCAATGCCCCGTTTGGATATCTGCCACGCGGCCTCACAGCCGGCAAGACCGCCACCAATGATTGCAATGGGTTTCGTGTTTCTGATCTTAGACTGGCTCACTCTTGACTCTGTTCCTTGTAGCCGCATTCCTTGTTTGGGCACTTCTTGATCAGGCCTTCCCTGCGGGTCTGCTTTTCCACCAGGAAGGGATGACCGCAGAGGGGGCACTCCTCCTGTATCGGCCGGTCCCACAGGGCGTAGGTGCACTCAGGATAGTTCGAGCATCCGAAAAAGGTCTTGCCCCTCTTAGAACGTCTTTCGCAGAGATTGCCGACGCACCCATCTTGCGGACATTTTACCCCCGTATCGAGCGGTTTTGTGTGCTTGCATTCCGGATATCCCGAGCATCCCAGGAAGCGTCCGAAGCGGCCCTCCTTTATAACCATGTTTTTGCCGCACGTGTCACAGATGACATCGGTCGACTGTGCTTCCGCCTTGCTGATCGCGCCGTTTTCATCTTGCGCGATGTTGCCGGTGTTTTTGCACTCAGGATAGTTGGAACAGGCCAGAAATTTTCCATTTTTCCCCCATTTTATCACCATGGGGCTTTTGCACTTATCGCAGATAAGATCGGTGGGTGTCTCTTCCCGCTTGATGTCCCGCATCTCTTCGTTGGCCTTTTCCAGCTCCGAGCTGAAAGGGGTATAAAAATCCTCCAGTGTCTTGTGCCGAGTGAGCGTTCCCTCCTCGATCATGTCCAGCCGGTCCTCCATGGAGGCGGTGAACTTGACATCCATGATATTAGGGAAGTTTTTGACGAGAAGCTCGTTGACGATACCCCCGAGCTCCGTGGGGTGAAATCGTCCCTTTTCGAGCCTGACATATTTTCTGTTTTGTATCGTGCTTATAATGGCGGCGTATGTGCTGGGCCTGCCGATTCCCTTCTCTTCCAGCTCTTTGACGAGGGTTGCTTCGGAAAAGCGCGGAGGCGGCTGTGTAAAGCTCTGCTGCGGATCCAGGGAACTCAACTTCAATTCATCCCCTTCGGAGACCTTGGGAAGTCCCGACGTGTCGGGATTTCCCCCCACCTCTTCGTTCCCATTATCCTCTTTATCGGTGGATTCCGTGTAGACGGCGCTGAAACCGGGGAATTTCATAATGGAACCCTGTGCGTGGAAACGGCAGCGGCCGGCCTGTATGTCGATGCCGGTCTGATCGAAGACGGCGGGATTCATCTGACTGGCTATAAAACGGTTCCATATCAACTGATACAGGCGAAATGCATCACTTTCGAGATACGGTTTGATCTTGTTTGGCGGGTATGATGTCGCTGTCGGCCGTATCGCCTCATGCGCGTCCTGGGAAGACTTTGATGACTTGAAGACCCGAGCTTTCGCCGGGAGAAATTCTTTCCCGTATGCCTCTCCTATGTACCCTCTCGCGTCTTCCAGTGCCTCCGCCGCTATCCGGACCGAATCAGTCCTCATGTAGGTAATGAGGCCGACAGGGCCTTCCTCCCCCAAGGATATACCCTCATAGAGCCGCTGGGCCACGCTCATTGTCTTCTTTGCCGTGAAACGCAGCTTCCGTGATGCCTCTTGCTGGAGCTTACTGGTGGTGAATGGAGGGGCCGGAGAACGCTTTACCTCCTTTTTCTCGACCTTGCTGACGATGAAGGGGACGTCATTCAGTTTTTCAAGGATCTCTTGTGTCTGCGATTCATTGACGAGGTTAAGCTTCTTGGAACCTATCCGTGTCAGCCTCGCCTCGAAGGGGGGGGGATTCTTCCCCTCCAGCAGGGCGGTGATGTTCCAGTATTCCTCCGACACAAACGCCCGTATATCGGTCTCCCGGTCGCATATGATCCTGACGGCGACCGACTGGACCCGTCCCGCGCTCAGCCCCCGTTGAACCTTTTTCCAGAGTATGGGGCTGATTTGGTATCCCACCAGCCGGTCGAGTATTCTCCGGGTCTGCTGGGCCTCGTATTTGTTGATGTTCAACTCCAGGGGGTTGTTGATGGCCGCGATAACGGTCCTCTTGGTCAGATCGTTGAAAAGGACCCGGTAAATCTTTTTGTTTCTGCCTATTTCACTCGCCACATGCCACGCGATGGCCTCCCCCTCACGGTCGGGGTCGGGTGCCAGAAAGATGGTATCCGCCTTCTTTGCCGATTTTTTCAGATCAGCGATGACCTTCTTCTTTTCGCTGATGACCTCGTAGATGGGCTCAAAGTTATTTTCAATATCGATCCCCAACTTGCTTTTGGGAAGGTCTTTGACGTGTCCTACAGAGGCCTTCACCTCAAATTCCGGACCAAGGTACTTCTGTATGGTCTTTACCTTGGTTGGAGATTCAACGATAATAAGCGAGTTGGGCATAGTTACTCCTTTATAACGAATTTCTTCCCGGGAAGCTGCTTGACGTATCCCTTCAGTTCAAGGGACATGAGAACGCCCAGGAGGTCCTGTATCTGATAGCCGGTATCAATTGCCAGTGTGTCTACATGGATCGGGTTCCCCCCCAGTACCTTAAGGATGGCCTGTTCGTCAACCTTCAAGGTTTCAGATTTCCCGGGACATCTCTCCATAGATGGTTCCACCGATTCAGGAGGCGTAGGTTGAAGGTCCACTTGGGGCAGGATTTCCTCGAGTATATCACGTGTATTCTCAACCAGTTTTGCACCTTCCCGTATGAGCCTGTGGGTTCCCTTTGTCCCCGGGGAATCGATACTCCCCGGTACAGCAAAGACCTCTCTTCCCTGTTCCAGGGCGACCCGCGCCGTAATCAGGGAGCCGCTCTTCTCGCCCGCCTCAACCACGACAACCCCCAGAGAGAGCCCGCTTATGATCCTGTTTCTGGCAGGAAAATTGGTAGCCAGGGGCTGAGTGGAGAAGGGAAATTCGGTAATCACGGCGCCACTTTCCGCTATCTTTTCGAATAATTTTACGTTCTCAGGGGGATAGATAACATCAATGCCAGAGCCCAATACGGCGATGGTCCTTCCCTTTCCTGCAAGCGCCCCGGCATGAGCGGCGGAGTCAATGCCCCGTGCCATACCGCTGACAACGGTCACTCCCCCCATGGCAAGTTCGCGGCAGAGTCGCTCCGTTGTGAATCTTCCGTAGGTGGTTGCTATCCGGGAGCCTACCACGGCGAGCGTGATATCATAGGCGGACAGGGTTCCTCTGACATACAGAATAGGTGGAAAATCGTATATGTTTAGAAGCAACCGGGGATACAGCGGTGAGTCGGAGGGGACCAGCGAAACACCGAGCCTGTCTGCCGACTCCATCTCCCTTTCGACCCGCCGCCAGTCATCAAAGCTCCGTATGTTGCGTGCCGTCTTCTGCGTGATGCGTGGCACCTTTTGAAGGGCGGCCGCAGGGGCTTCTAAGACGGCGCGTGGGGAGCCGAACGTCTTGACAAGACTGTTGAATCCGACATTTCCCACGGCATCCACAAACTTGAGGGCAAGCCAATATTTTAAATCAGTGTGAGCCATTATCTTGCCGATAAAAGATAAAGTCGTAAGGGTTTAGGGGTTATGGTTGATGGATAAGGCCGGGACTATATATGGTATCTTTAAGAGGTGTCAAGTCTTTTTGAACAGTCGCCTGCTTGACATAGATCGGAAGTTATAATAATTTCACCCGTGCTGAGTGGTCCACATCGGGCTTGCTCGGTATGGTGCGTTGATACTATCTGTGATAAAAAGAGGTATGATAAAATTGAGTCCGAAAGTTATTGTTGCCGCCGCCCTCGTCCTGATTCTGATACTTGTGGGGTCGCCCGCTGCTCTGGCCCTGACCGACCGGTCTATGAATCCGGCTCGTTCCATAACGCCCGACAGGGTAGATTTCGGTGTTATGAGAGATACGGCGACCGAGATTCGTTTGATTGAGATAGGTGGCAGAGGGAAGGTCACGTGGAGGGTTAAATGGATAGAACCCTGGTTGACTCTGGATACATATTCAGGGGTTGTTGAGGACGGTACACAGATCATATCGGTCACGGCAAAACCGCATGGTCTCTCCCTGGGGCGTCACGAAACCGAAATAGTCATAACTGCCTCTTCCGGGACCAGAGTGGTTCCGGTTTCCGTTACCGTTCTGCGGGGCAGCGATGTTGTCCTCAGACCGGACCTTGAAGAAATCATCCTGGTACTGCCCGCCTTCGCCGCGCAGGTCGGCAGAAAGCTTCGCCTGAGCGCTTTCGGTGTATATTCGGATGGCTCGAAGAGAGATATTACAAAAGAGGTACGGTGGATATCGGAGAACAAGAGGGTAGGGGATTTTGTTAAAAAGGGGCTCCTGATCGGAAAGTCCCTGGGAAATGTGCGGGTATTCGCGAAGGAGGCGAGGGTGACAAGCCCTGTCATGGCCATTCATATAGAGGCCCTCGACGGTCCCCTTCTGAAGGTGCACCTGCCGAAGGTCACGCTGGATCATATGGAGAAAGGCTCGACAGAGGACCTTTCCCTGGCCCTGCGAAATGCCGGTACGGGTGAATTGGAATGGGAGATCATAAGCCGAGCCCCCTGGCTGGCAGTAGAAGGGAGCATCCTCTCGACCTACAGGGATACAATGGCGGCAGATGAAGAAGCCCCCAAATCGGGGGATGCGAAAGAGGGCGCACCGAAGCGATGGGAGGACGTATACAGCAGTCTGCGCGGTACAGGTACGAAGAACATAAAGATCACTGTTGATACCACAGGGCTTCCGGAGGGACAGTACGAGGGGGCCATTGTCGTGCGATCAAACGGAGGCGATGAAGAAATAACCATTCCGGCCACTGTCCTCTCCCTTTCATCCATATCCCTTACCCCCGTTTCTACAAAAATGGCGATAAACGACAGGATGATGCTCCGGGCGACCGGTATATGGTCGGACGGGAGCAGGACCGATCTTTCAAGTGGTTCGGGTGGCAGGTGGATAAACTCTAACCATTCAGCCGGGTTCTTCCTGCGCAGACGGCCTGTTTTCGTGGCGAAGAGGTCCGGTTTCGCCGAGATTAGGAGGGTGAAGGGCAGAGTAAGCAGTAATGTAGCTATTATTGAGGTTGAAGAAGACACGGCCGGCCCTGTCTTGCTGGTATCTCCCCACGAAGTGGATTTCGGCGCCATAGGCCCCGGTGAGAGGTCGAAGGGTGTTATTTCCCTGAAAAATGTTGGTGGAGGAGAACTGATCTGGCAGGCTTACGGAGTGGGAGACTGGATATCTCCGGAAGGTGGCGCTCCTTCAGGGACGGTCGGGAGATCCGGGCGTCGCCTTCGCGTCTCTATTGAGTCCGTGGGGGGAGAAGATGTTCCTGTGGGCGGCCTGTTTGCGATTAGAATACGTATTGAAGAAGGGCACAATTCGGTATCCTACGAAAAATTCCTGACTGCGGGAAGTTACAGGGAAGAGTTGAAGCTATACTTTAATGGAGGAGAGCGCTCCATATTCCTGAAATTTGATGTAGCGGAGAAGGGGTCTCGCCCCTCTATGGGGATACAACCCCTTGGGATAGATTTCGGAAGTGTTGCGGCAGACGGGACATTGATAAAAAAAATCGAATTGAGAAACGTGGGAAAAAATGTCCTGAAATGGAGAGCGTTGCTACAGGGCGGCAGAAAGACATTCCGGGGAGTGGTTTTTGAAAAGGGGCGGTACGTTTCATTCGCGAATGAGGCCGTTTCTGGAAAGGATTATTACTCCGTTCCAGAGCGCCTGAAAGGCAAGGTTGAAACCTCAGGTGAGTGGACCGAAAGCAGAGGAAACCCTTACAGTACCGGGGAGAGCACTCTTTTTCAGTATTCGTTTTCAGGGAGCGGCATAGCCCTATTCCTGTGGAAGGATATCTATGGGGGCATTGCTCAGGTATTTATTGATGGCCGCTTGAAAGGCGAGATAGATTGCGTCTCCGAGGAGAGAGAGAGGGTCGAGTTCACGGCTGCAGAAAATCTCGTAGAAGGGGAGCCGCATGTTCTTGTCCTCTCGGTACGAGGGGGAACCGCGGAGATCGAAGGCGCGCGGATTTATACCGAGAGCCTCATGAGGGGAAAGAAGGGGTGGATCGGGATATCCCCTGAAAGGGGGACGACAACCAATGAAGCGGATTACATCACGGTGTCGGTTACCCCTGAGGGCCTGCCCGTCGGTTCTTACAGCGAGAACATCATTTTTTACTCAGACGGAGGAGTTGAAATCGTTGAGGTGTCACTTGATGTTACCGGCGATAAACTTCCAGAAATTATAGACATATACGGATATCCAAAAGGGACGAGATTCCAACTGCATCCCGAGAGTGAACAGGGAGATCTCCGCCTGCAGGGGTACCGGAAAGAGGGGCCGCTCTTCAGACTCTTCCGCAAGGGAACATCCGGAACCTCGGAATTCTTCCAGTGGCATAACCCATCAAAAGGGACGTATTTTTATTCGTATGACCGGTCGGGCGGGAAGCGTTCCCTCAGGGGGTATGTCTTTGACGGGTCGATAGGGAATATCGCAACCCTGAAACTGCCCCGTACCAGGGATCTGTACAGGTGGTTCAACCCTGAGACGGAGGCATATTCCTACACGACAGACCCCAGGGGTGAGGATTACGAAAAAAAGGGGTACCGGTACGATGGGGTGGCGGGGTATGTCAGATAACACCGCCGGCCGGTGTTTTGTCTTGACAAATATAGGCAAAGTGACTACAAGAACTTTCTTTTTACGAACAATGCGCCAGTAGCTCAGCTGGATAGAGCAACGGACTTCTAATCCGTAG
>CAYXUH010000033.1:9565-16380 GCA_964468685.1 uncultured Syntrophaceae bacterium
TAACGTCAACATTAACAAGATGTTAGGTTGCTGTCCTCGGGTTCAAATCCTGCCACCCCTGTAAGGTCTTGGGTGTCAATCTGGTGTCAGTGTCAATCCCGAACTAATAATATCAGACGCTTAGATTATATGTCGGGGGTTCAAGTCCCCTCATTCACCCCAGATTATCCCTTAGTTATTCAGTAACTTCGGGTGAAAATCGGCCCCCAAAAGGGGCCTTTTTTCGTTATCGAACAAGAGCTGCACAACTATCTTAGATGATCTAAAAAATGAAGGGGGTACGGAAACATTCCGCACCCCCTTCATTTGATTGCTTGGTCCCCCTCAGCGCTGGCTGAACCGCCGCCCCAGCATGGCACCGGCGATGTTGACCCGCTGGATTTGGACGGTTCCGGCCGCGAGAGGCCAGCCCCGGCTGTCGCGGAGCATCCGCTCTACGGGATATTCCGTCGAGTAGCCGTACCCCCCGAAGACCTGGAGGGCCATGTCCGTCACCTCTTTGCCGATCTCGTTGGCGAAGCACTTGGCGACGGATGATTCATAGATGGACGGAATCTCTAGGCCGGCATTGACGGCGGCCCGGTAGATGAGAAGCCGCGCGGCCTCCACCTTCATGGCCATATCGGCCAGGAGGAACTGGACGCCTTGGAACTCGCAGATGAGCTTTCCGAAGGCCTTGCGCTCCTGGGCATACTGCTTGGCTGCTTCCAGTGCCCCCCAGGCAATCCCGAGGGACATGGTGGCGTTGCCGCAGCGCTCCACATCGAATGCCTGCATCAGAAAGGCGAACCCGCCTTCGGGGACGACCAGATTCTCCTTGGGGACGATGCAATCTTGGAAGATGAGGTCGCAGCTCGGCGTGCCGCGGAGCCCCATGAACGTTTCCTGTTTGCCGAAGGTGAAACCGGGTGAGTCCTTCTCCACGATGATGCCCCCGATCCCTTTAGCCCCCTTGGCATCGCTCATCCGGACATAGACCATGTAAGAATCCGAATAGCCCCCCCCGGTGATGAACCGTTTCTGCCCGTTGATTACGTAGTGATTCCCCTTAAGGATGGCGCGGGTGGTCAGGTCCGTCAGGGCCGAACCGGCCTCAGGCTCCGTCATCGCCACGGCCATCAGCTTCTCGCCGGTGCAGGCGAGGGGAATGAACCGCTCTTTCTGTTCCTCCGTGCCGAACAGTTCGACAACGCGGATTGGGCCGACGCTAGTTTCGAAGACGGGCATGGCTGCGAGGGGGCTGACTCGGGCTAGCTCCTCGATGGCCAGGATGGCGTCAAAAGCGGGCAGGCCGGCTCCCCCGTACTTTTCAGGAAGCGTGATCCCCAGAAGCCCCATGTCCAGATATTGAGACAGGATGGAGTGATCCAGGATCTCGCCCTTTTGATCCCATCCTTCTACCAGAGGGGCTAGGCGTTCATCGGCAAAATCGTGCACTGACTGTTTAAACATCCGCTGCTCTTCACTGAGTTGAAAATCCACGGGGCACCCTCTTTTGCTGTAAGAATTTTTTATGAAACGGCATCCAACTATCTAGCGATGTACAACTATATAAAATCTATATAGAGAAGCACGGTAAGTCAACAAAATTATCGCCTCAACCTCTCGGCATGATGGAAAAATCCCTTGACATCGGTATCTTATCTCCTATACTGGATTTGAGTTCATTCAAATCGACACGAGGTCCATACCTTCGTAATCTTCACAACATCATAGCGGAAACTGGTCACTGACTAGCGACAAGGAGGGGATGATGGAAGCAAAATACAGGTTTGAAGAGAAAAAGGTAGGTCCGGCGACGATCAATGTGTACGCCGATCGGCCTCAAACGGTTTTCGAGATGTTTCACAAGACGGTGGAGGCCTGCCCCGAGCGAGAGGCCGTCACGTGCGGGGATATCTGTCTCTCCTATGCCGAGCTGGATCGCCGCGTGGATGCGTTGGCCTCTTATCTGAAAAACGACTGTCATGCAAAAAAGGGGGACCGGGTAGCGGTCTTTCTCCCGAACAACGACATTTTTCCGACGGCCTTCCTGGCCATATCGAAGATCGGGGGCATATCTGTTGTCCTCAACACCCGCCTGACCAGGCCGGAGCTGGTGTATCAGCTGGAACTCACCAAACCCGTGGCCGCCGTCGTCGACAGCGAGACTTGGGACACGGAACTGGACGAACTGGTTCCCCGCACGGTGGAGAGCACCTCGCTGGCCGACCTCTGGGAGAAGGGGGGCGCTTGCGCGCCTGCCACGGGGAGCGAAGAGGATGTCCACACCATCCTCTTCACCTCAGGGACAACCGGCAATCCTAAGGGGGTGCGGATCGTCCAGCGCAATTTCATCCATAGCGCCATCCGGCTGGAGCAGTACATGGAGATGTTGGACGTCGGTGACCCGGAAACGGGAGGAAAGACCCTGATCGTCGCCCCCCTCTTTCACGTCATGGCCCTCCAGGAACAGCTGATGGCCTGCCTGCGGATGGGTAACACCGTCGTGATGATGGCCGCCCTGAGCATCGAGGCCTTTCTCAAGTTGGTGGAGGAGGAGGGGATCAATTTCCTCGTCGGCTCCCCGGCCATCTATCGGATCCTCCTCGGATCGGAAGATGTGAAGAAGTATGATCTGGGCTCCGTTCGGCTGGTGGGCTTCGGCGCGGCACCCATGTCGCCCGACCTGATGGGCGAGATGAGAAAATCCTTCGTCAACGCCAAATTTTTCAACGGCTTCGGCCTGACGGAGGCCTCTGTATCCCTTGCTGCGATCGACAAGGAGTGCATGGAACACCCCACTTCCATCGGGCACCCGAGCCTTGGCTGCGAGGCGAAGATCGTCGATGCGGATATGAACGAGGTGCCGCAGGGGACCGTGGGCGAGATTGCCATCAGGGGACCCAACGTGGCGGACGGCTATTATGAAAACCCGGAGGACACGAAGAAGTCTTTCAGGGACGGCTGGTTCCTGACGGGCGACCTGGGCCGGCTGGACGATGACGGGTTCTTTTATGTGGCCAGTCGGAAGAAGGACATGATCAACCGTGGTGGGGAGAATGTCTACCCTGTCGAAGTGGAAAACGCCATCTACCTGCACCCGAAGGTCATGGAAGTGGCCGTCTACGGCGTGCCGGATCCCATGATGGGGGAGAAGGTGGCCGCCGCCGTCGTCGCCGTCCCTGGAACAGACCCGACTGTCGAGGAAATCAAAGCATTCTGTGGCGACAAGCTCGCCAAATACAAGATTCCCGAATACGTCCAGTTGACCCCATTCCTGCCCAAGAACGCCGGGGGTAAGGTGATCAAGGATCAACTGCCGAAGGAGTTTTGACCGATCGTAACCAAGGGGTCTTATACGGTAAAATTGATGTGTTAGGTTTTTATCAGGACCCATATAAACATTATTGGCCAAAAAGAAAGACACACGAGGAAGGATGAATCAGCACGTGGTTATCAGGGACGAGACGGATGGCGATGTCTCCGCGATCACCGAGGTGACAATCGCGGCCTTCAAGACCTTGGAGATCAGCAACAAGACAGAGCAATACATCATTGAGGCGCTACGCGCGGCCAAGGCCCTGACAGTATCGCTGGTCGCAGAATTGGATGGTCGTGTGATCGGGCATATCGCCTTCTCTCCCGTGACCATTTCGGACGACACCCCAAACTGGTATGGAATCGGGCCTGTTTCAGTGCTGCCGGAGTACCAGCGAAACGGCATTGGCAAAGCTTTGATACAGGAAGGGCTTGCGCGACTTAAAGACCTGAAAGCTCAAGGGTGCTGTCTAGTAGGGCATCCGGATTATTACAGGAAATTCGGGTTCAAAAACCCGTCGGGACTTGTGCATGAGGGAGTGCCACAGGAGGTCTTCTTCGCCCTCACTTTCGATGGTCATACTCCGCAGGGCACCGTCACGTTCCACGAGGGATTCAAGGCGGATGGCCAACAAGCCGCTCCGGCGGACGGCTGATCGCCGCCGCTGAACTTTGCGTTAGGTTGAAAAACGATGAATAAACTTTCAGTAGAAGATCTCGCACTAACCCTTGAACAACACAAGACGTGGTTAGACCCATGGAATTCATGATAATGCCGATACCCGCGAAATTGAGGAAGAAAGAGCCGACAACGATCCACCATCCATAGAACATCTTCTGATTGGAATTTATGTGTGCCCCCCTGTTTTGATGTCAATATCGGATATCAAGCCTTTTTCATCCTGGTCTTTACCCTTCTTACGTCCGCGGCCAAATACGTTCAGCCTCCTCTGCCAGGGAGAGGGCTTCAAGCTTTTTACGGGACGCTATGCCTTTGACTGGATCGAATTCCATCAGCTCGTACAGCCTGTTTTTCATATCATCGAACAGTATTTCGATTCCGGCGGCATCGCCGTCACGAGCAGGTTCTTTGAGCCGGGGAGTGAGATCATCGTCGGATGCGCGGAATCCAAACCGATAGTTGATGCAGCGTTTCAGGTGAAAGCCCCGCCATCCCGCCTCCATCATCGAGGCGATATCGTATCCATACCCGGCCGCCGCGTTTATCAATTCAACGATTTCCGGCAGGGTTAAAGATCGGTCGGCGAACTGACACAGGCATGCGCTGTTTTCTATGCCGCCGATGGCGGCAGCCAGCACCATGGTCTCCGCCTTCTTTTCGTGGGTGAGGGGTTCAAGGTCGAACTCGAACCCTATTTCGGGATAATTGCACGCCCCTGTTTCCATGAAGTGCATCGCCGTCTGCACATGGCAGGCGCCGCGGGGGCTCACCGCGTAGGACAGCGCGTGGCCATGGCCGCCGCGCGGGTCATGCATGGGCGCTTCCAACCCCTTGCTCTGCGCGGTGTACTCCAGAGAATCTCTGCCGATGGCACGCGCAGCAGCAGCGCTGCCCGTGGACAGCAAATCCCCCAGCTTGCCCTCCCGTGATGCCATTATGGGGAGGATCCTGTTCACCACCGTCTCCATGTCGCCCCACAACAGCGGTATCCCGCCGGTTTGTTCATCGGTGAGGTGGCCTTTTTCGTAGGCCTCCATTGCCCAAGCAATTGTCGAGCCAGCGCTGATCGTGTCCATGCCGAGGTCGTTGCATACCCTGCCGGCCTTGCACACGGCGGCCAGGTCCGATGACCCCTGGAGGCTCCCGAAGGCCGCCACGGTTTCATACTCCGGCCCCGGCCCCTCTGAAATGGCGAACGGCCCTTCGTCTATTTGTACGATCCTCTTGCAAGCCACCGCGCAGTAGGCGCAGGTGGCGGTCTTCTTCAGGAACCGTTCCGATAAGGTGCTTCCCGTGAGGGCGTCGGCCATGTCCTCGTTAAAGTTGGAGGTCCAGTTTCGTACCGGCACGTCCCCTTCGTACATGTGGCCTTCCAGGTTCCCGGCGGTACCGAAGTCATGGAGCACCTGGGAGATAATGTAATCCTTTATACGCGGGGTGAGTTCCTTAATGAGCAATTTTATCCGTTCCGGATCGGCAAGAGGAAGATCCCCCGTTCCCGGTTTCATCACGAAAGCCTTCAGGTTTTTCGAGCCCATGACGGCACCCATGCCGCATCGCCCGAAGGCATGGTGGGCCTCGTTGAGGACACAGGCGAAGGGGACCTTCTTCTCGCCGGCCGGTCCGATCACGAGAGATGTCGATTTCTTCCCGTATGTTTCCTGCAGATCGGCGGTGCTCTCCAGGATGCCTTTGCCCCAGAGGGGCCCGGCGTTCTCTATGGTTATTGTTTCCCTGTCGATCAGCAGATATGACGGTTTTTCGGCCTTTCCCGAAATAACCAGGCCGTCGTACCCGGCCAGCCTCAGGGCGGGGGCGAAATAGCCGCCGCAGGAGGATTCGGCGAGTCCTCCGGTAAGGGGCGACCGCGCGGTAGCGCTCATGCGGCTCACGCCGGAAAGCTTGATACCCGTCAGAGGTCCGTTCATAAGGATAAAAAGTGCCTCGGGAGAGAGGGGATCAGCGGAGAAATCCGCCCGGTCCCAGAAGACCTTGGCCGCGAGTCCGCTGCCGCCGATAAAGCGCCGGTATGTCTCCTCGGGCAGTTCAAGAATACCCACTGTCCTCGTGGTGAGGTTGATGTCGGCAATCCGTCCAGTGTTGCCATTCATGTCCGTATCCCTTCGTTTTTTCGTCAACGACGCTTTGTCGCTCATCCGTCATACCGGCGAAAGCCGGTATCCAGAGAAGAACGTACTGGATGCCGGATCAAGTCCGGCATGACGAAATGCCTTCAATGCCCCGCTACTTGCGGCGGGTCAGTTTATTTCTTTGATACAATCAGATCATCCAGACCCATTTCCTTAAGGGCCACCGGAAAGAGTCGGAACGCCGGCTTGATCACCGGTAAGAGCTTGAGCATGGCGGTTACCTTCCCGCCCTGCTTGATGATCCCCTTGGTGATACCGGCGATCGGATTTTCGAGGCCGTGCCAAAACCGGTGTGAGTGATCGGCTGGCTGCTTGGACCAGACATCCGCCTTGAGGTCGCACGGTCCCAGATAGAAGGTGCCGTAATATCCTTCCTTGGCAGGCGGATTCTTCAGGTCGATGGTGATCTCGGCGTCCGGATCTGTATACATGAATTTTATAATGATGCCCGCCTTGCGCATCTTCGTGCCGATCTTCTCGTCCCGTAATACCCTGTCCAGGAAGTATCCGTATATCTTGTAAAGATCCTCGGTGTCCTTATAGTATTGACTCATTCCCATCCTCCTTTACGTATTATGATACTGTCTCCAGCAAAACCCGGACTGATCGCCGCGGTGGCTCCGCTTATGGGTGCAACTTGAACTCGGTCCTGCTTATGATCTCATCTTGGGCTATCTCGCTCA
>CAYXUH010000034.1:0-15529 GCA_964468685.1 uncultured Syntrophaceae bacterium
GGATCGGAACCTTGCATATTCGTCACGATAATCTCCGCTATGCCGTTCCCATTCACATCTGCCGTGTCAACCGCGATATAGCTGTCGGTCTTTTTCCCCTGAATCTTACCGATGAGTTTGAATGCTGCCTCGTTCCTCTGGTATACCGTTATGGAGCGTTCATCGATAACGACAACCTCATTCAGGCCGTCACCATTCACGTCCGCTATATCCATCCCCTTGAAGGTCTTTTTGTACCTCTGGCTCATCCAGAAGCCCTTTTGGGCCAGCGGGTTAGTGGCCGTTATAAAGGAGGGATTGATCACTGAGGTAAAGGTGCCCCGGCTGGCCCGTATGACCTTGCCCTCATCGGGACCCCGCGTTGTGGCGGGAGAGGGACCCTGTCCTGTCGGGGAGGGGGCCGTGACCTCAGCGGCCGGAGGGGTTATCCCCAGGACATAGTAGTGTATCTTTTTCGCGAAATTGGTTACCCGGGGTATGACATCGTCCATCCCCTGACACTGTTCAAAGACACCCACCGGCGTTTTATAGGTGGAGACATCGAGAAGCTTCGCGTCGAGGCTGATGCTGTTACCGATCTTCGTGATACTTCCCCATACCACGTAATCGATGCCCATGCTCTTGCCGAGGCCGTAGACATCGGCAACCGCCGGATCCTTCCCCCCCAATTTTTTCAGCGCATCTTTGACGTCCTGTTTTACACTGACCTGTATGCCCTCGCTCGCCGAGAGACGGGAAATCAGCATATCCCATATTCCGTCCCGTACATATGTTATGTCCTCAGAGCTATGAACCGAAAAGGGGAGAACCGCCACCCTTTTTACCTGGGTCTTTGCCTCCTCAGCCCACACCAGTCCGGAAAACATGACACCTAAAACACAGAGAAAAACCAAAAATCTCTTCATTCCGATCTCCTTTACGTTTGGTTAAACGAAACTTTTGAGCAGTTTTAAATTTTCTATATCACCGGGGGTCTCTATAATCTTTGGAACACCAGCAAGAGACGCGTCCCCTATAATCAGCCTGAACAATTCTTCACCAATCATCCCGTCCCCGATGTTCTCGTGCCGGTCAACCCGGGATCCCATCTCTCTCTTTGAATCATTCAGGTGAATAACCCTCAGTCTTTTCCTGCCTACTGTATCATCAATCTTTCTCAAAAGATCAATATAGTTTTGCTGCGTCCGAAGGTCGTATCCTGCCACAAACATATGACACGTATCAAGACAAAATACCAGACGGGAATTTTCTTTCACCCTCTCGATAATCCGGGCGATCTGCTCAAGGTCTCCCCCGATGGCGCTCCCCTGCCCTGCCATCGTCTCCAAGGCGATTTGTACCTTCGCGCCCGCAGTATCGGCGTGAATTCGGTCGAGGGCATCCGTTATCCTCTCTATGCCCCATGTCTCGCCGCGTCCCTTATGAAAACCGGGATGGACAACCAGATATTCGATATCGAGCTGCTCACACCGGCGGATCTCACACGCCATTGCATCCAGGGATTTCTCATACAATTCGCCGTCGGGTGAGGCCAAATTAATAAGATAACTGGCATGAGAGATAACCGGGTCTATCCCCGTTTTTGTTCTCACCCCCCGGAACAGATGTATCTCCGACTCTTCAAGAACCCGCTCTCTCCACTGGTTCGAATTCCTGGTGAAAAGCTGGATCGTCGTGCACCCCAGTGCCTGTCCCCTGAGGAGCGCCTTTTCCAGACCGCCCGCGATGGACATATGTGCCCCCAAGAGGAGCTGTTTCGGAGTCGTCTTAGCCATCGTCTCCCCTCGAAGCACACCATAACCCGCCGGACACACACCGGCTCAAACAATAACATAAAAGCCGTTTACACCTATAACTTCGGCACGGCGAAGTTGATGATATTGATGATAATAAATTGATTGTAAAGACCAATGAGGATGATCGCCGCGGCCACGAAAAAAGTGGGGATCAGCATACTCAGGGGCGCCTCACTCACCGCCGTCCCCTCTTCATGGGCGTGCCCCGACCCGGATGCACCAAAATCATAGTAGCCGGTCTCAATGATCCGGAAGAACAGGATGATATTGACCAGGCTGGAAAAGAGGAGCGCGACCACAAAGGTCCAGTTCCCGGCCATGACGGAACCCTGAATCAGATACCACTTGCTGAAGAAACCGCAGGTGGGCGGTACGCCTATGACCGACAGGGCTACAACGAGGAAGGCGGCCATGGTGTATGGCATCTTTTTGAATATATTGTCAAAGGCCCCAATCTCGTGATTTTTCATCTTATAGTTCAGGATGCCTGCCACGGCAAAGAGGCCGAGCGTCATCACGACATCGTTCATAATATGGAGAATTGCCCCCTTGATCGCTACGGCGTTGGCTACGCCCACGCCGCCAACCATATAGCCGACCTCGGCTATCACGACATAGCAAAGCATTCTTTTAAAATCTCTCTGGGCCAGGGCCATCACAGCTCCGGCAAAGATGGCTATGATCCCGGCATACAGCAGGATCTTCGTCACGGGAAGGAGGTCTATGGAAAAATACGGTCTGAAGACGGTGAACATGATCCTGAGCATGATATAGACGGCAACCTTGGTCATCAGCGGCGCTATCAGTGCGCTGGCGGCCGAAGGGGCCTTGGTATAGGCATCGGGCAGCCACATATGCAGCGGGAAAAGGGCCATCTTGAGGGCTATACCGACCATAAAGAAGGCAAAAGCGACCAATACCACCTTGGAGCCGTATAGCCCGGGCAGGATCTCGGCCAGATCGGCCATATTCAGAGAACCGGTAACCATGTAGAGATAACCGACACCGAGCAGGTAGAAACAGGCCCCGACGGTGCCCAGTATAAGGTACCGGAAGGCGGCAAAAGGGGCCCCTTCCTCACCCGTCGCTATCAGGGCATAGCCGGACAGAGATGCTATCTCCAGGAACACAAAGAGGTTAAACAGATCGCCTGTAATAACAATGCCCAGGAATCCCGTAACCTGCAAAAGGAAGAGTGTGTAAAAATAGACCGTCCTGTCGGGCAGTTCCGTCTCAACGCTCTTCTTTGAGTATATTGCCACCAGAAGAGAGGTGCCAGTGATCAGGACCAGCATCATGGCGTTCAGGTGGTCGATCACGTACTCAATGCCCCAGGGCGGGAGCCAGCCTCCCATGCGATAATGAATGACCCCCTCGTGCATAACGGTGTTCAATACGATGACTGAGCAGAGGGTGGAGGCCAGCAGGGCGAGGATAACCCAGAAGTAGCAGAGGTCTTTTCTCAACCAGCCGACCAGCGGTGTGGCAACCGCAGACATCAGCGCTATGACAACGATCAGGGCAGGGGCTTGTTCTATAATCATTTGATTGCCTTTAGTATCTCATCCTCTTCCAGGGTATGGTATTTCCGGTACATCATGATGGCGATAGCCAGGGCGACACCCAGCGTCGCTATGGAGACAACGATCGCCGTCAGCATCAGGACATGCGGCAGGGGATTCAGGTACCCGGCGACCTGTATGGCATGCTCACCATGCGCGTCCGCGTGCGTCAGGATCGGCAGTGTGGCCCCACCCTTCTTGTAGGCGATGGAGACAAAAAAGAGTATGATCGCCGTCTGAAAGATATTCATCCCTATGATCTTTTTGATGAGGTTGCTCTTGGAGATCATCGCATAGAACCCTATCATCATAAGGATAATATATATCCAGTAATTATACTTCGCTATGATAAAATCCATCAACTCACTCTCCCTATCGTCTGGCCTTCCTGACATCTTTGCGTCTTCTCAAAAGTAAGATACACGCCATGCCAGCCGTGAATATGACCACTGTCTCACCAAGTGTATCATACCCCCGGTAGTCGGCGAGAACAGCGGTGACTATGTTAGGCGTCGCCGTTTCTGTCGCGGCATTTGTGATATACCGGGGCGACACATGAATGCTGGCCGGAGAATTGGGATCACCCCAGTCGGGCATATCAATGGTGCCATACATAAGGAACGCCCCCGCAATTATCGATACAATCAGGCCCAGGGTCTTCAATCCTTTGACCTCCTTGTCGTCTTCAGCACAGCGGCAATAAAGAGGATGGTCCCGATTCCCGCGCTGACCGATGCCTCCGTGAAGGCGACATCGACGGCGCCGAGTTGCGCCCACATAAGACACATAAAGAAGCTGTACGCCCCGAGGATCATGACCGCGCTCAGGAGATCCCTGACGGTTATCGCCGCGATCGCGCACATAACAACAAACAGCTGAATAATAATATCAAAGGGTATGTTCATTGTCGTTCTTCCCCCTTTACCCACGGTTTGAGCCCGTGCCGTATCCCCGCCCTCGAAATGGCGTGCGTTGCCGTCGGCTGGGCTAGAAACATGAATACCGCGATAAAGGCAATCTTCAGGGCGGTGAGGGACAGGCCTTCATGTATGGCGAAACCGATCAGGCACAGGAAAACGGCCAGGGTATCACCCTTCCCCGTGGCGTGAAGCCGTGTAAAAAAATCGGGGAAGCGCAGGAGTCCGATCGTCGCGGTTGTGAAGAAGAACAGACCACCGACAATACAGACTATCGAAAGAGTAGCTAGTATATATGCCATATCTCTACCGCTCCATTTCCAGGTATTTTGCCGCGGCGATACTCCCGATGAAATTGAGGAGAGCGTACACCATGCTGATATCGATAAACATATCAACCCGATTGTACACATAGCCCAGGATAAGGAGTATGATCAATGTCTTGGTACCGATAGCGGAGATGGCGGCTATCCGGTTGAACACCCCCGGGCCGAATATGACCCGGTAGAGCACCAGAAATACGAGGATGCACATACCGAGGCCAATCGCAACAAAAAATTCATTCATATGAAACCCCAAACGTCAGTAATCTATTCGCTATCTTCCCACTCTCCGCTTCGCTTCTCATTGCCAGGCAGGAGTCCGCCCGTCGATATATCAAAAAATATGGAGTACATGATCGCCATAACCGTGAACCCGACGCCCAGTTCAACACCCAGTATCCCCAAAGAACGGGCATGCGCAGGGTCAACATGCAGGATGACGGACAGCTGACTGTAGTCGAGATAATTTCCGCCGAGGAGGAGACAGGTAAGTCCTATCCCCGCATAAATCAGGACACCCACGCTCCCCAGCAGCATGATAACACCTTCGGGAATTTTTCTCTTCATCTCATCATAACCGTGGGTTATAAGGAGCAGGGCCAGGCTCGCGCCCAGGATGACACCCCCCTGGAACCCTCCGCCCGGGCTGTAGTGGCCATGCATGATGACGTACAGGGCGTACAACTGTATAAAGGGGACAAAAATCCGCGCAATGGTCTTTATGATAATATCATCGCTGCTGGCAATCATCTACATACCCCTCTTCAACTCAGCAAATATACGGGATACATCCAACACATCCTGGATGTATATGTGGTCCGCTTCCATAAAGATATGTGCCACCCGGTCCTCCATCTCCCCCGTATCCAGGTCACCAGCCACCTTTCTGTCGAGGGCGTGGACCATGAATTCCCGATCCGCTATATCGATCGTGATGGTACCCGGCGTGAGCGTTATGGAATTGGCCAGCGTCACCCATGAAATATCACTCTCCAGTTTGGTCTTGAACCTGATGATCTGGGGATCTATCGGCATCTTGGGCGACAGGGCAAGATAGGCGACATAAAAATTGGCCGTCACGATCTCATACAGGAGCCAGGGGATATAGCGGAGAAATCTCTGGGCGATAACGCGGCCATCCCCTACCCTCACATTGGCGAAGAGCAGGTCGTGACTGAGATACGCGACGATCAGCGAGCAGATGACACCGAGAGAGAGGTGAAAGGTATCGAACTTTCCGGAGAGCAGCACCCAGAATCCCATCAGCATCACGAAGGTGGCGACGAAGTTCTGAAAACCGGACCGTGTCGCCTGGGCGCCCTTCAGGATGCCCTGGACCTTTTTCTCCTCCATCCATCGCGTCTCGGATGTCAGTCTCGTGGCCGTATCAAGCAGCCCGACGGCCTGTACCTTCGCCTTTTCCAGGATACGAAAGGCATCATCCGCCGCATGGATAAACAGTGTTACTTCCATAGTCTCAATCCTGACTCGCCGGGACTGCGTCCGGTACAAAGAATACCGGCACAGCCGCCTGTTTTATAAGGGTATAGATCTTGCTCTTCCTGAATATTCGCTCCGTGAAGGATCTTTTGGTGTCTGATCCGACGATAATAAGGCTTCCCCGGTAATCCTCGGATGCCGTTACGATCTCTTCGGTCACATCGCCGGCATAGATATGAGATTCCGCGTTGATACCTTCGTCCAGACAGATCTTCCGGGTATGCTCCAACCGCTGTTTCAGTTCTCGCATATCTTTCACGGTCAGCTTCTCGGTGATAACGTGTATAATATCAAGTTCATATATATATTCACCGAGGGCGAGGATCTGTTCCATGGCCTTCTCAGAGGCGGGGGACCAGTCGGTGGCGAAGATGACGTGGTCCAACAATCCATCGCCTGAGACGTTACGATCTATGGCAAAAACCGGGAGTGGTGACTTCAGCGCGAGCTTTCTGAGGGTGGCCCCATGAGAATCCCTGTCAAGATCGACCATGACACAGGATACCTGCTCCTCCTTCGCGGCAGCTATAATCTCTCTATATGAAAACCCCTGGATTATCTTCGTCTTGAATTGGACATTCAGGTCAGCGAGATCCGCCTCTCTCCCCGCCAAGGAGGCAGGCAGCGCGAGCACAACACGATCGAACATCTTCTTTTTTAGCGGTAAGAATCCCTTAAAGACACCAAAAGGCGAATCGCACTCCCTCAGATCAGTCACGTACAGCAATTTTACCTTTTTCCCCCCGATGAAACGTACCTTATGTGTGGTTACAGTTTGACACTCGCAGGAACCAGCAGGCTCGGAAGCATTGAATGCTTGGTCAGGTTTGTAGCAACGCTTCCCAAAAACATCTCTTTCAGGGGGCTTTTTCCTGTTGTACCTGCAACAATCATTGTGGCCTCCCGTTCACTCGCTGCTTTTTCTATCTGCTCAAATGTGCTGCCCACATAGAGATGCGACTCGGCTTCTACCCCCTCTTTCTCAAAACGGGAGCAAACCTCCTCCAGCTTCCGCTTGTTTTCCTTCCGCAGAGACTGTATCTCCATTGCCGATGTACTCTTAAATTCCTTCTCATTAATCACATGAACGGCTACTACTTTCTTCAAGACATCCTTGAACGAAAGGAGATACTCCACGGCCTTTTCACTGGCCGGAGACCAGTCCATGGTCAGGAGGGGCACTTCGAAGGGCCGCTCATTCACTTTTCCTGAGGGAAGCATGTATTTGTACACCAGAACCGGGGTAGACGTTCGCTCAAGTATCTCCAGGGTCTCGGAACCGCCGTACAGTTCTTCAAACTTTCCCTTCTTGTGGCGGCCTGTAACGATGAGGTCCACATCCTCCTCGGCCGCCGTGGATATAATCTTGGGAAGCGGGTTCCCTACGACAATGTATGCGCCGACTTCCATTCCCTGCTCAAAGAGACTCTCGGCCCAGTCTATAAAGCGGACGTTTGCCATCTCACGAAGTTTTACCTCTTCATCCTTGAGGTATCCCTTGCCGCGGTGCATGGCGACCTTGTCCCGCTCTATGACATGTAAAAATACCGTGTGGTTAAAACCTGCTTTTCTCAAATCCATCAAAGACTGGAGAGCATCAAACCACAATCCCTCAAACTGGGTTACGAAGAGTAGCTTCTTGTCTTTCATTGTATCCCTTGTCTGTCGATATCCTATTTAATGTTACCCTATCAGGCCCTTTACAGTCTCTGCAAGTTCCAGCGGCTCAACCGGCTTTTCTATGTATACATCAGGTTCCGGTATCGATTGATCGCCAAACTCCGTGAGCGCCTCCTGGGAACGGAGGAAGGTGCGTTTCGCGATACCGGACAGGATGATAACCGGAATGTTCTTGAGGGATTCATCCGTCTTCAGCTCCCGGTACATACGGATACCGCTCTGCTTCGGCATCAGGACATCCAGTATGATCAGGTCGGGACCTTCATCTCTCGCTATAGCAAGTCCTGTCTCTCCGTTTCTTGCTACCAGGGGAGTATATCCATTTTCTTCCAAAACCGTTTTGACAAATATCGAGATATCGGAATCGTCATCAACGGTAAGAACCCTTTTCGACATCACAGACCCTCCTTCTCTATTTTTGATCTTGTCCGGCAAGCGATTATAATCGCTCGGCCGGCTGATATCATAGATGGTATTTTAAATAATTCCTGTTTTTAAACCGCCTTCTTATGGGGGAGCCGTACAATAAACGTCGATCCCTCGCCCACCTCGGACAGAATATCTATACTGCCGCCATGTTCATATACCAGTTTTTGAATGACCAAGAGGCCCAGACCGGTGCCCTTCCCCCCCTTTGTACTGAAGAAGGCCGTAAATATCTTGTTTTTGACCTCTTCGTTCATTCCGCAGCCGTTATCGGCCACCTCAAATCTGATGATATTGCCCTTCTCAAGCCGTGTTTTTACACTGACTTCATGTTGTTTGGTGTCGTCAAGGTCAAATATGCAGGCATCAACGGCATTTGAAACCAGATTAAGGAGCGTACGATGAACCATGTCCGGATCCATCGAAACCGCTTTTACCCGTGGACCAAAATCCCTCACAATCTTGATCTGGTTTTCCATTGCCGTCCCCTCCATTAGTTCGCAGACATCTTCGACGATATCATTGGGAAGGCAATTTCTGTATTCCGGCGACCGCTCCCTGGAGTATGTGAGGAGATCAAAAACGAGGGAAGAAATTCTCCCCACATTCTTCTCGACCATACACCAGCCCGTTCTTAGCTTATCGGTATCATTTTTGTCAAGGCCAATATTGACGATATAGGTGCCCCCCTTGAGACCGGTCAAAATATTTTTGATGTAGTGGGCCAGCCGGGCAACCGTCTGGCCGATCGCCGCCAGTCTTTCGGATTTGACCAGCTCCTGTTCAAGGCGCTTTATCTCGCTGAGGTCCTGGAAAAAACCGACACTCCCGATGATATCTTCGCCATCATACAGGAGCGCTGCGGAAAATCTGACGGGGACATCACTCTTATTCTCCCGGTGAATGGTGACCTCTTTCCACCCCACATCCCCCATCTTCTTTCCGCTCTTGAACATCAGGGTAAAGGCGTCCGCTATTTCAGGGGGAAACAGCTCCGCAAACTCTGTTTTTCGCACAACGTCAATCCGAGAAACCCCAAAGATGGTCTCTGCCCCCGGGTTAAAGACAACGATGATGCCATTTTCATCGGTCGCCACAATTCCATCATTGGAACTGGTTATCAGTTTATCCTGGAAATCGGATTTTATCTTTACCTCCCCTATGGCTATATGACACATATTTTCCAGATCCAGCGTGTAGGCCCTGAGCTTTTCCCGTATAACAAGCTTTTCCTTGGCCCTTTTCAGGGCTATTTCCAGCGCCTCTTCCCTGACCGGCTTGTTGACAAAGTCTGAGGCACCATACCGCAGGGCATCTATAGCGGAATCCATGTCTCCATGACCGGTAATCACGATAACCTCGGTGTCAGGGTTGGTATTCTTCACCCTCTTCAGGACATCAAGCCCATCCATACCCGGCATCTTCAGGTCGGTCAGTACGATCGGAGGGGATTCCTTTTCGAAGGCCTTGAGGCCCTCCTCGCCGGAGGCGGCGGTGATGACATCATACCCGTCACTCCTCAGAGAAAGGGAAAGGACGTCGAGGATATCCTCTTCGTCGTCGATCAATAAAATCTTGTTCATCTTCATAACAGTGTCTCAACCGGTCAATCTGTGGTGCTGAAAGCTACCACAAAAGCGCGAATATCAGAAGTAATAAAAACCATAATACAGGGGGCTTCTCCCGATTAGTTGATGCAAGGAGTTCGAGGGTTCGAGGGGTCGAGTGCTTCCTTTCCAACTATTTAATAAGCGTTTTGAACATCCTCCTCTCCTCTCCCCTCCCCTCCAAAGATTTCTCTCATTTACCAGTCTCAATATAACCCGGATCCCCAGGTAGTAATATCTGAGTCTCTAACTCATAATTTGAATCATAGGCGAAGCACAAAAACCAAATATATTCAGGGTTTGTTTTTCTTTCATATTCTTTTGTACTATATTTTTTCTTTTCACTTGAACCCTTTACCCCTTGAATCCTTATGACCCTGCCAACTCTTTTAAAGACAATCCAAAAAGGGGAGATAACGTTTATTTTTCTCGTTTCCCCTGTCTTCTCAGTCAGGTTTTTACTTCACGGCAGACATCAGGGGGCTGCGGGAAAGGCCAACCTGAACGTAGTCCCCTCGCCGCTCTCGCTGTCCACCGTAATGGTACCCTCATAACCGGTGACGATGCCGTAACTGATGCTCATCCCCAATCCCGTTCCCTCTCCCGGCTTCTTGGTTGTAAAAAACGGCTCGAACACCTTATCCCTTACATCCTCAGGCATGCCCTTTCCATTATCGACGACGGTGACGACAACCAGACCATTTTCCAGAAAGGATCGTATCCTGAGCATTTTTCCGTCTTTTCCATCGTGCTGGCCGCTTTCGTCGAGGGCATCGCGCGCGTTGGTAACAAGATTCATAAAGACCTGTTCCAGCCTGTTGTGATCGGCGAAGATAGTGGGAAGGTCATCGGCAAGATCCAGATCCACCCCTATCCCGTGCACTTTCAGCTGTTGGCCAAGTATCTTGAAGATATCCCGGATGGGGTCGTTTATATCTATCTTATCCCCCTTGACATCCGATTTTCTGACAAAGTCCTTCATGTGTTTTATGGTCTGGGCCGCCCGCTGGACATTTTTCCCTATCTGCCCGGCCACGGTATAGATATCATCTTTGTTTATCTCCCCACCCCTTTTTACCGTTTTTGCCAGAAAATCGGAGGCCACCTGGATTACGTTGAGGGGCTGGCTGATCTCATGGGCAATGCCAGAGGCCATAGTCCCCAGGGTGGCCATCTTGCTGGCCTGTATCAACTGCGTTTCCTTCTCCACACCCTCGCTGACATCGGGCGTAACCACAATCAGGCAGTCCCTCCCCATAAACATGACAGCGCTCACGTGCAGGTTGACATAAAAAGAGGTCCCTCCCTTTTTCCGGTAGAGCCTCCTGGAATAGAATTCCGACTGGTTGGAAGAGATCGTTTCAAGCCCCTCGAGCACCTCCTGGTCGATCTTGGGCCCGAGATTCGCAAAGGACATGCCCACAAATTCATCTTTTGAATATCCGTAACAATCGAGGGCTGTCGCGTTCACGTCCAGTATCTTGAAGGTTTCCCTGTCGACGATAATGATGGGGCTCGGATCTGCGTCAAACATGGCCCGGTATTTTTCTTCCGATTTCTCCAGCTCGTGATATGAATTCTTCAGTTCCCTCGTTTTTTCTTTAACCTTCCGTTCCAGATCATGACTGAATTTCTCCGCCGCATAGTGGAGCCGGGCATTCTCGATCGCCAGGGCGACGTGGTTACTGATAACGGGGAACAGATTCTTGTCCTCTTCCGAAAACCGGGGCGATGTGTGACTTGATACCCTCATGATACCGAAGACACGCTCCTTTGACGCGAGGGGCATGTACGCCGCCGACTTTAATCCTTCACTCAGGGCAAATTCCTTATAGGGAGCATTGTCGCCGGTTATATCCTCAAAGAACAGTATGTCATTTTTCTCCGCCACCTGGTCGACAATGACATCGGGACCGGCATCCCTTCCCTCCTGATAGAAATCCTCAGTATATCCGAAGGAATATACAATGCGGAACGCGCCGTTTCTTCTCCGGAGATACACCCCGAGGCTATCGACATCATCAAAATTCTCGAAGATTCCCACACCGGCCACGCGGACCCGTTCAGAGGGATCGAGCGTTGCGCCCATGGACGAGGTCACATTCCATAACACCGAGAGATACCGGAGGTGTTTTTCGCGCTCATTATGCAAGAGTTTTGAATCGGTCCTGTCCCAGCAGGTCTCGATGGCGCCGGAGATATTTCCATCGGGATCCCGTATCGGAGCCGCCGTAAAATACAGCCATCTCCCGCTCTCGCCTATCTGGGGATAAAAATCCTCCGCCTCGTAGGCACCTTCAATGAAGGGGGATTTGCGCCCCCGGGCGCCGTAATATTTCCGTATCTCATCCTCATCGACACCATCCACTATCAGGTCCGCCATGATCGGTTTCTCACCCGTGTAGAAGGCCTGCCAGTGTCTCTTCGTCCCTACCATCTCGTCGGCCCTGTAACCGGTGAGCCTCTCCAGGGCGGTGTTCCAGTGGGTAATTACGTGATCTTTATTAATGACAAAGGTGGGGATGGTGCTCCCCTGGACTATCTGCAGGAGGGTCCTCTCTTTTTCCTCGAATTCCCGCTCCATTATGTCAAGATGATGGGCCCTCTCTTCGGCAATGACCTGGTACTGCCGGGAGATACCCCGGGAGAGGAGCGCGGCTATCAGGAGAAGGAGGATAACGGAAAGGATCAGGATCACGACGACGGTCTTATTCCAGGCCCTGGCATAGTCCTTTAACTCCACGGGTAGGCCCTGCGCAGGCACCTCGGTGGCGATATCCGACGTCTGCCCTCCATCCTGAAGGGCCGCCTCTTGCTTTGTCAGAGGTTCTTGCGTTGTAAAAACACCCTCGATCAGAAGAAAGGCCATCAGCGCCAGGGGGATCACGATAAGCAAAAAGAATATCTTCGCTATATCAAAGGTCCGTGCCTTTTTCCGTATGCGTTCGGCTTTATCGATATCCGGCATGATATCCGTCCTCTATTCCCCGTACGGGACAGGGAATCCCAGAAAAATATTATCCTCCCATGACGGCCCGTGCGGTCATCCGCGCAAGTTCGAGAAAAAATCCCGGGTGGACAAACAACAGGAACGAGGCGACCGCTGTCAGAACAGGGGGGATAACCGCGCAGATGTGGGCCTCATTTATTTTTGTCGAGGCATCAAAGTTGGGCCCGCTGGAGAAGAAGGCGTTGTAGGTTATCGGCAGGAAGTAGGCCGCATTTAACAGGGAACTGGTCAGGATAACGACCAGTATGGGGATCTGGCCTGCCTCGATACATCCCAACGCGAGATACCACTTGCTGATGAAACCGCCCATCGGAGGTATGCCGATGACACTCAGTGATCCGAAGAAAAATGCCGTCATGGTGACGGGCATCATCTTTCCTATCCCCTTCATCTCACTGATCTTCTTGAAGCCCGTATGGGCAATGATGGCGCCGGCGCAGAAAAAGAGGGTTATCTTCCCGAAGGCGTGCATGACGATATGGATAACCCCTCCCGTCATCCCCATGACGCTGATCAGGCCTCCGGCCATCACGATGTAGGAAAGCTGACTGACCGTCGAGTACGCGAGCCGCGCCTTCAGGTCATCCTGCCTGAGGGCGAACAGCGAACCGACGATGATCGTAACGGATATAAAATAGAGCAGGAACACATCAAGGGAAAGAGCGTGCATCAAGTCAATTCCGAATATGTGGAAGCACACCCGCAGGACGGAAAAGACCCCCACCTTGACAACCGCGACCGCATGCAGCAACGCGCTGACCGGTGTCGGTGCTACCATGGCGGAAGGGAGCCAGGAGTGTATGGGCATGATGGCGGCCTTGCCGATACCCGCGATGAAGAGCACGAAGGTAAGGATCAGCATCGGACCCCCCGCCTTCCCGGCCAGGATGCCCTGATCTGCGAAGTCCAGGGTACCCGCGAAATAATAGGTGATGATCATCGCGGGGAGGAAAAACGCTATCGACGTCCCCATAAGATACGTCAGGTACTTTCTTCCCGCAAACCGCGCCTCCGGATCCTGGTGGTGGGTAACCAGGGAGTAGGTGGAGAGCGACAGCATCTCGTAAAACATATACAGCGTGAGAAGGTTGGCGGAGAACGCAACGCCGACGGCCGAGGAGAGGGCCAGCGCGAAGAACGCGAAGTATCTCGTCTGCGAGTGCTCCTTAAGCGGCCGCATATAGCCAATGGAATAGATGGTCGTGACAATCCACAGGGATGAGGCCACCAGCGCGAAGAGCAGGCCCAGAGAATCAACCCGGAAGGCGATACCCACGCCCGGGAGGATTTCAACAAGGTTGAATACTATCTTCTTCCCGGCGAGAACCACCGGCAGCATGGAAATAATGATGCCGAGTTTGATCAGCGCGATTGTAAGACTGCAGCTCTCTCTCAGGTTGGGTTTCTTCCCGCAGAGGATAATGAGAAGCGAACCGAAGATCGAAACGGCAACAGCCAGCAGTGGTTTTACAGATATAATGGTTTCCATGAAATAACGTTATCTCCCCTTTGTGATCAAAAGAACTCCCGATCGTAATCAGTATGGGCTACTTAGCAATTATCCCCGGGGTTTTTCAAGCTCTTTTTAAGCGCATCGGACTGTTTATTGTGAAACGGATCTCAGGAAGCCGGCCCGCCCCCCTGTGCGCGTTCCTCCACTATCATCGCCATCTTACTAACCACCCCCGCTATGTCCAGCCCGGTGGTATCGATAACAACGGAATCACCCGCCGGCTTCAGCGGGGCTATCTTCCTCGTTGTATCCTGATGATCTCTAACCGCCAATCCCCGCTTGACCTCGCCACGGTTGGCATTCTTTCCATCTTCCAGCAGTTGCAGATGCCTGCGCCGCGCGCGTTCATCGACATCGGCATCCAGGAAAAACTTCACATCCGCATCGGGGAATACCACCGTTCCCATATCTCTCCCCTCGGCCACGATTCCCCCCTGCCGCTCAGCGCTTCTCTGAAGCGGGAGGAGGGCCTCCCGCACCGCGGGGATTGCCGACACCGAAGAGGCAATCATCCCGATCTCCTCGGTCCTGAGCTTTGCCGAGACATCCTTCCCATCTACCAGAACCCGCATTTCCCCCCCCGTCTTCAGGGGAATGGTAACGCCGTCGCACAACTTCCCAATGGCCTCATCATCCGTTATGAATACCCCGCGCTGCATCGCCTGCCAGGCAACCGCCCGGTAGAGGAGCCCTGTATCGAGGTACATATAGGATACCCTCTTCGCAAGTATCCTGCTGACCGTGCTCTTCCCGGAACCAGCAGGGCCATCCACCGTAATGACCAGCCTCCTTTCCATTATCTACCCCCCCTCAATCATATCTTCAATTCTCCGTATCCATACCACCCTGTGCCTGACAAATCCCGATAAGATCGGGACACGTACAACACCAACTATATCGAAAAGGATATCATAGACTGACGCATATCTTCCAGGCACAAAAGATTGGTGCCATTCATCGCTTATTGCGTACAGCATCCCGAAGACAATCGTAAAGACAGCGGGAGCGCCCCGGAAGACACCGCGTGTCGATGTAACCAATGCCCTCATGAACAGGTAGCCCAGGATGTAATACTCGATGGTATGGACGAATTTGTCAAGATTGAAGACCCAGGGAAGAATCTTCGGATAGTGTGAAATAGAGGAAAGGAGAAAGATCAGAAGCATATACAGAAAAAGGGGGAGGACATACAGAC
>CAYXUH010000035.1:0-6402 GCA_964468685.1 uncultured Syntrophaceae bacterium
CAGGCGGGGTCCTCGGACGTCCGCTGAAGTACGTAATCGCCGATAACAAGGGCGCCACGTCGCTGACGGTTGAGGGTTGCCGACGTCTGCTCCTCGAAGAGAACGCGAAGTTCATCTTCGTCGAGGGTAGAACGGAGATCTGCCTCGCCGCCCAGGAGAACGGGGCGGCCATGTTCAAGGACTACCCGCACATCATGATCTTCAACGGTCCCATGGGGATGGAGCTGACCGACCGGGTTGTCGATGAATACGAGAAGTACAAGTTCTGCTTCCGTGACTGGGATCCGGAGCCGGCCCAGTACGCCCAGATGAGATACTTCTTCGAAACCCAATACCCGAGGATGATGCCGAAGATGAAGAAAGTAGCCATTCTCTGGGAGGACCTCGAGTGGACCAAGTCGTACCGTCAAGGAATCGCTTCTCTGGGCCTGCCCCCCTGGGAGGAGATGATCGAAAAAGAATACGGGTACGAGATCGTCTACAGCAAGAAGGTCAAGCCGCGTGGAACGATGTACCTCCCCCTCTTCCAGCAGATTGCCATGAAGAAGGCCGACTTCATCCTGTACGTCAGCTCCTGGTTCACCGACACGGAATCCTTCGCCAAGCAGTGGGCCGATTCGGCCGCCCGTAATATCCCCACATCTTTATACGGTGGCGTCTCGCAGACCTCCGATTTCTGGAAGCTGACCGGTGGAAAGGCTCTGGGTATGCAAGGTAGTTTTGGTGAGGCCATGCTTCCGATGACAGACAAGACCATTCCTTTTGTCAAACTGGTCAGGGAACACAATATCCCGGCCCAGCAGCACGTCCACTTGGCCTACGCGGACATTTACTTCATCAAGAAGGTGATCGAGACCGCGGGAGGCACCGATGATGTCGACAAGCTAATCAAGGCGATGGAGACAACGGAGACCACCTATTCGCTCGGTAAGATGGCCTACGAACAGAAGAGGGTAAAACCCTACTTCCACTCCAAGGTCAGGGTTGATCCAACCGATAGTTCAAAAACCTATCCCGGTGTATTTATGCAGCCGATAGCTCAATTCCAGAACGAAGGGAAGATCGTGTACATGGGAGGTTCTTGCCCGGAGAACGAGGGGCTTGTCGAGGGAATGGGCAAACCGGAGAACTATGTCTATCCGGTCGAACTGAGAAAGAGGAAGAAGAAATAGCCCTTTGCGAACATAACAGTTAGTTGTCGAAACGGGTCCCGCTGCAGTGCAGCGGGACCCGTTCTTTTCTTGTACAGCGACCCCCATCAGACATGTCAAAACGACAGGGAGATGTGCCGTTTTGGCATCAAGACCCTCTCTTGAGATCAGGCATCAGAATCCCCCATGGAATATTACTGTGATTTTCTCACACACCGCCCTCGTATCAGAAGGCTGTCTCACATTCCACCTCTTGAACCTGTTGATCCGTCGGCAGTTTTCGTCGATTAAATATAAAAGCGGTAATCAGACCGGCGATGATATGCCAGATTCCCCACCATGCCACAAGGATGGCCATCCCCCCCAGGCCCTCAAAAAAATTAAAGACCAGGACAAGTCCGAGAGCAGAATTCTGAATCCCGACTTCGATACAAACAGCCCGCGAATCCGCTTCACCGAGTCTGAAAAGCCGTCCTGACCAGTACCCCAGGTTGAGGGCCAAGGCATTATGGATAAAGACGAAGAGGGCAACCAGTCCGATGACCTTGAGGAAGATATCCCAGTTTGCCGCCAGGGCACCGCAGACGATAGCAATAAAAAAGACGAGGGTAAAGATTTTGAACGGACGTCTGACCCTGTCTGCAAGTGTGGGGAAAATACGCGACAGGGTGAGGCCAACGACGAGAGGAATACCCAGGATCATGAAGATGGTGGTGAACACATCCATGGGACTGAGACTGACACTTCGCAAGATCTCGGCAGTTGCAGGGTTGAGACTGCCCCATATGGCAATGTTGAGGGGTGTCATCACAATGGCAGCGGCCGTTGAGACAGCGGTCATGCTGATAGACAGGGCGCAATTCCCCTTGGCCAGATAGGTAATAATGTTCGAGAGATTACCCCCCGGACATGCGGCCACCAAAATCATTCCCAGTGCTATGGAGGGCTGGGGTCGGATGAGGAGAATAAGCAGGAACGTGAAGGCCGGGAGCAGGATAAACTGGGCGCCCAGCCCGATGCCCGGCGCCTTCGGTGATACAATAACCCGCTTGAAGTCCTCCAACTTGAGGTCCAGGGCAACCCCTAACATCATCAGCCCGATTGCCATATTAAGCACAAAGACACCCTGAGGATTCAAGTTAAGCCTGATCTGATCTACAGCCGCTGCATCCATATTGTCCCCTCCTTTTGAAGTTCTGAATTTCCCCCTTGTATAAAATGTTGGTTTTATATGGAAGTATAAGGAGGATGGCTCGGTGTGTCAATGGAATAATCACCACACCGTTACGCAGGAATCGCAACTAAAAAACGTTGACAGGCGCGCCCATAATGAATAGTATTCATCGGGTGAAGGATATTCATGGCGAAGCATCGGAGGGAGGCTGATTGTGTATAAAGATCTGGAAAAGAAGACGGCGGTTGTTACCGGATCGGGAAAGAGGTCAGGCATCGGGTACGCTATTGCTGAAAAAATGGCCTCCTGCGGGGCGAATGTCGTGATCGCCGATCTCGGGAAGGTCTCCTCCGGCGACATGGTCCGGACAGGGACCTGGGAGGAGATGGAGGCCATAGCCGAAGATCTCGCCGGTCGTTTCGGCGTGAAGGCCCTGGCCATCGACGTCGACATCACCGACAATGGATCAATCGGCCGGATGGTCGATACGATAGCGAAGCGATTTGATCGGGTTGACGTCCTCTGCAATAATGCCGGTGCATCCTTCGGTGTGCCCAATGCGGCTCATACCTACGATGAGGATGCGTGGATGAGAACCATAGATGTCAACCTCCACGGGACCTTCCGGGTTTCACGGGCGATCATCCCCCTGATGACGGAGGGAGGAAGCATCATAAACACGGCATCCAGGGCGGGGAAAAAGCCCCCCCTGTTCAACGGCGCCTACGCGGTAGCCAAGGCGGGGGTAATTATGCTTACCAGGGTGATGGCGACGGAACTTGCCGGGGCGCGCATCCGCGTCAACGCGATCTGCCCGGGGCAGATTATGACGGATCTGGAAAAATGGCGCTTCGGCCTTGAGGCGCAGGTGTACGGAACCTCCGTTGAGGAGCGTGAACAGGTGATGTGCGAAACGATCCCCCTGGGACGTATCGGTACGCCCCGGGAGGTTTCAAACCTTGTGGCGTGGCTCGCGTCCGATGAATCATCGTATATTACCGGGCAGGCGGTCAATGTAACGGGCGGTCAATTGATGGAATTATAGGAATGGAGGATAATGGCATGGGACCAATAACAGGTGGGCAGTTGGCGGCTGAGGCCCTTATCGAAAGGGGAATCGAGTATATCTTCACGATAAGCGGCGGTCATATAACACCGATCTACCAGTATCTTGAGGGCTCACGCGTTCAGCTGTTCGATACGCGCCACGAACAGGCGGCGGTCTTTATGGCGGAGGCGTGGGGGCGGATGACACGCAAACCCGGCACCGCGATGGTCACGGCGGGCCCCGGATTTACGAATGCCCTCTCGGGGATTGCCAATGCCCGTATGGCGAATTCCCCGCTGGTCCTTATCTCCGGGTGCGTCGGGCTTGAGTCGGCGGAGAAACTTGATCTGCAGGGGATGTGCCAGCTCCCCGTTATAAGCTCGATGGTGAAGAAGGCCTTCGTCTGTTACAACCCGGAAAGGATTCCCGAATTTATGGACCTTGCCTATCGAACCGCGGCAAGCGGGCGCCCCGGGCCGGTCTATCTCGAACTGCCGGTCGATGTATTGAATGGGGAGGCGGATCTCGGAAAGATCAAAAAGATACACACCGATATCGACTCGCGCCCGGTCGATACGGATAAGGTGTATGAGATGATGGGGATGATCGAACGGGCGGAACGGCCGATCATCATTGCGGGGAGCGGCACCTGGTATTCCGATGCCGGGGAAGAACTGGTCCGTTTTGTAGAGCATACCGGCATTCCCGCCTTTACATCGTCACTGGGGAGGGGAACCATTCCCGATACCCACCCGCTCTGCTTTGAATCATCCCTGCCGATACGCCCCGGAGCGGCTCTGCTCACAAACATGACGACCGATCTGATCATATTCCTCGGCGCGAGAATGGGGCTCTTTTACATATTCGGGGAGATCTTCGACAAAGAGGCACAGATCGTTCAGGTGGATATCGAGCCGGAGGAGATAGGGAGAAACCGTTCCGTGGACCTTGCGGTCATGAGTGATATCGGGGCCTTTCTGAAAGAGTGCAACCGGGTGGTAACTCTGAAAAGTTCAGGGGAGGAATTGAAGAAGAAATTCAGTGGGTGGGTCGCGACGGTGGAGACGGCCAGGGAGGATGGGAGGGCTCAGTCGACACCTGACTGGGAGAGCGATACGGTGCCCATACATCCGATGCGCCTTGCAAAAGAGGTGAACGACTTCATGGACAGGGATGACGATATCGTCGTGGCCGACGGGGGCGACACGCAGATCTGGATGGGTATGACGAGGACGGTCAGAAGGGCCGGGCATTACCTCGACTCCGGTTTGTATGGGTGCCTTGCCGTCGGGATCCCGTATGCCAACGCGGCCAAGCTGCTCAATCCCGACAAGCGGGTCTGTCTCATTATTGGAGACGGATCGGTGGGGTTTAATTTTATGGAGTTTGAGATTGCCATACGGAGGAAACTCCCCATCGTCGTGGTGATCAGCAATGACCTCGGATGGGGAATGATAAAACACAGCCAGGAATTGAGGATCGGCCATGCCATAAAGGATGGCACGCATATAGGCAAGGTGAATTACCACAAGCTAGTCGAGGCGCTGGGTGGCAAAGGGATGTATGTTGAAAAACCCGATGACATCCGCCCGGCCCTGGAGGAGGCGTTTGCCTCGGGAGTGACCACGTGCATCAACGTGATGACCGATCCGGCAGTTATAAGCCCCGGCAGCGTGGCGCTGGCAAGCCTGGGCGCGTATAAGGCGGAGTGAGAGAACAATGTTGAATTATGAATGTTGATGGTTTGGTAAAAAGCTCATAAAGCTCCCTCTCCCTTGATGGGAGAGGGTTGGGGTGAGGGTGAATACGTGGAGGGGAGATTCGACTTTTTACGAATGCATCACGTTCGGGAAAGGGATTAAAGACATGGAGCGCGGGAAAGGGCCTGAGACAAGCACCGGGGGGGGAGGTGTACTACAGAAGGACCCCCGTTCCTTTACGTACAAGATGGGATTCTTTTTGTTCGCCTTTGTCCTGATGGCGGTGATCATGCTCCTGCCATCCCCCGACCCCTTGGAGAGGGGGGGTGAACTGGTACCCCTTTCCTGGAACGCGAAGGCCATCATGGCCCTGCTTGTCGCGGCGGTTGTCCTGTGGATAACTGAGGTGATACCCTTCAGTATCACAGCGCTTCTCATCATGCTCCTGATCCCCGTTTTCGGGATAGAGGGATTCAAACAGATCATCATACTGGGGTTCGGTAACCCGATCATAGCCTTCTTTATCGGCGTCCTGGTGCTCTCCTCCGCATTTACCCGTTCCGGCATGGGAACCAGGCTGAGTTATCTGATACTCTCCATCATGGGGACCAGAACCAGGATGGTCATACTCGGGTTTCTTATTGTCGGCGCCCTTCTCTCCATGTGGATTACCGACATGGCGGTGGCGGCGATCCTCATGCCATTGGGAGTTGCCATCCTCAGGCAGTCGGGGGTCACGCCCCTGGAGAGCAACTTTGGAAAGGGGCTGATGATTTCCTGCGCCTGGGGGCCCCTTTTCGGGGGTATTGCGACACCGGCGGGGTGCGGCCCCAATCCCCTCACGATCGGTTTTCTGAAGGAACTTGCCCATGTCGATGTCGATTTCATCACATGGATGAGCATGGGGCTTCCCGCCACCCTTCTGATGATACCGGCCGGGTGGCTGGTGATCACGACCATCTTCCCCCCCGAGATCGAGAGGGTCCCCATAGAGAGAGAAGAAATACGGGAAAAACTTTCTGATATCGGTCCCCTTACACGAAAAGAGGGGTGGACGCTCGCCATATTCCTGATGACGATCTGCGCGTGGGTTACCACCCCCCTTATCAGAGATGTGACAGGGGGACGGGTCGATATGCCCATGCAGGCCATCGCCCTGTGCGGGGCCATCCTGTTGTTTCTCCCCGGGATCGAGGTAATGCCCTGGAGAGCGGCACAGGAGGACGTGGACTGGGGGGGGATCGTCCTGATCTGCGCGGGGATATCGATCGGCATGGTCGTGTACAACACCGGCGCCGCGCGATGGCTGTCATGGATATTCCTGGGACC
>CAYXUH010000035.1:6502-15230 GCA_964468685.1 uncultured Syntrophaceae bacterium
CCCTGGGGGGTCATTATGTCATGTAAAGGGGACACCATGAAGGCCGTCGTGTATGACAAGATTGAACAGCTTGCGGTCCGTGACGTTCCCGTTCCGCAGTTGGGTCCGAACGAGGTCCTGATACAGGTAGTTAATACGGGGTTTTGCGGTTCGGATCACTCGATAATCGAGAGCGGAACCCTGAAGGATGGGACGATAATCGGCCACGAGGTGAGCGGTACGGTTGCGGATGTGGGCAGAGATGTGCGGGATGTGAAAACAGGGTCCCGGGTTATCATCCGCCCCACCTATTGCGGGAAGTGCAGAGAATGCCGAATGGGGAAGCCCTACCTGTGCCAGACGGACAGGCGTACCATCGGCCTGGGTGATCTCCAGGGGGGATTTGCCGAGTATCTGAAGGTGGACCCGCGGATGCTGATTCCGATTCCTGAGGGGGTAGATTCGCAGAATGGCGCGCTTGCCGAGGCTTTCGCGGCGGCCCTCCACGGGATATATTGTTCCAAAACCAAGGGGGGATCGGCACTGGTCATAGGGGGCGGGTTCATAGGGCTCTCCCTCGTCAGTCTGCTGAAGGTCATGGGGTTCGGCCCGATCGCCCTCTCCGAGCCCGTGGAGGAGAAGAGGAGGATTGCATTCACCCTCGGCGCGGATATCGTCATGGACCCCCTGAACGAGAATCCTGTCCTGCGGACGATGGATGAGACGGACGGCGCTGGTTTTGAGACCGTATTCGAGTGTTCAGGTCAGGGAGAGTCCATCCAGACGGCGGTGAACGCCGCGGCAAACGGAGGAACGATCTGCGTGGTGAGTATCATTATGCAGAACGTCGAGATCATGCCCCTTCTGCTCAACTTCAAGGAGGTCTGGCTCACGGGATCATACTCAAACACGCATGAGGAAAACCGCCGGTGTCTCAGGTGGATGGCTGAGGGAAAGATAGACGGAAGGCCTCTGATCACGGACCACATAGAACTGGACGACCTGCCCCGCATATACAGAGAACGTATCCATCCGGGGAAGGCGATCAAGGTTATGCTGGGAATCGGAGAAGAGTTTTGATGGGTGAAACAGGCATGAACGGTTACATGGGGACCATACTGACAATAGATCTGACCAGCAACTCCATAGAGAAAAAATCCCTTGACCCTGCTCTGGCACGAATGTTTCTGGGGGGGAACGGGTTCGCCGCGAAGTTTATTCATGACCTCGTCCCCCCCACGGCGGATCCCCTCTCCGAGGAGAATATCGTGGTCTTCGCGACGGGTCCCTTCACCGGATCGCCGGTGTGGGGCACGGGACGCGGGCATCTCGCCTCACTGTCGCCCCAGACGGGGATGTTCTGTGATTCCAACTTCGGGGGGAACTTTGCCTCGATGCTGAAGAGGACCGGGTTTGACGCCGTGATTATCTCGGGCAGGGCCCCGGCACCCGTCTATATCTCGATACATGACGGAGACACGTTTATCAGAGACGCGAAGGACCTGTGGGGAAAGTCCACGGGAGATACCCACCGGATGCTGGTCGAACGGGAGGGGACAAGAGTAGAGAGCGCGGTTATCGGACCTGCGGGGGAGAACGGGGTCGTATTTGCCGGCATTATGTGCAGCGGTTCGCGGGTGAGCACCGCCGGGAGGGGGGGGATCGGTGCCGTCCTGGGGGCAAAAAATTGCAAGGGGATCGTGGCAGCGGGTACGGGGAAGACAGGGATTGCCGATCTGGACGCCCTCCGGTCCTGCCTGAAGACCGTGCAATCCGACGTGAGAAAGAAGGCTGAGGCGCTCAGTTCGATGGGGACCCCCTTTCTGGTGGAGGTAATCAATGCGAGGGGGATGCTCGGGACACACAATAACACGCGGGAGACCTTCGACCACGCGGATGCCATAAGTGGTGAAACCATACGGGAGAACTATCAAAAAAAGAGCGTCGCCTGCCGCGGATGTCCCGTGGCGTGCGGCAAGATTGTGTCGGTCCCGCAGGGGGCATTTTCCGGTCGGAACGTCAAGATGCCGGAATATGAGACCCTCTATGCCATGGGGTCGATGCTTGATAATGATGATATCGTATCGATCTTCAACGGCAACGCCATGTGTGATGAGATGGGAATGGATACCATCAGCTTCGGCGTCACCCTCGCCTTTCTCACGGAATGCGCGGAGAGGGGCATCATAGGCGAGGGGGAACTCAAGACAAAGATATCCTTCGGTGCGTGGGAGAATCTGTCCGAGATAGCGGAGAAGACCGCGCTGCGAGAGGATGGGATCGGCCGGCTCCTCGCCCTCGGTTCCGAGCGACTCTCCAAGCTGCTCGGCCACGATTCATACAAGCTCCTCTATTCGCGTCAGGGACTTGAGATGGCGGGGCATTCGGCCCGCGCACTGCAGGGTATGGGTCTCGCCTACGCAACCTCGACACGCGGCGGGAGTCACCATGATGCGCGTCCCAACTATGTGGATTCGGAGACCGATGGCGGTTTTGACGACCAAGCGCAGTACGGTATCGACAGCGAACACAATACCGCGATAGGAGATTCCCTTGTTATCTGCCGGTTCATACAGGAGCGGGCGTTCGGGATCCGGCCTACCGATGCGTACATCCCGGCCTTGCGCTCTGTCACCGGGTGGGACATCGATCTGGGGGAACTGGAGGACATCGGCGAGAGGATATATAATCTGGAGCGCATCATCAATGTGCAGAGGGGTGCGAATCGCTCGACCTCCATGCTCCCCTACCGTGTCATGCACGAGCCTGTCCCGGATGGTCCGTGCAGGGGCAGATATGTACCAAAGGCTCAGCTGGACGGGATGCTGGACAGCTACTACCGGTTGCGAGGATGGGATAGGAATGGTGTGCCCCTGGATGGCACGCTTTCGAGACTGGGCCTTGCATAAAGAGGTCCCCGTGAAAGACAGGAGATGGGGTCAAGAGAGAGACGAGAACGAGAGAAGACACAGAGACGGGAACAGATATTGGATGCGGCGCGCGGGCTGTTGTTCAAGAAGGGTATCGACGCCACGTCAATGAATCAGATCGCGCGAGACGCGGAGCTGAGTGTCGGCACCCTGTATCTGTATTTCAAAAATAAGGAAAACCTCTTTGCGGCATTGCAGGAAGAGGGCCTTGACCTCCTCTACACGAAGATACAAGAGGAGAGTGAGCGGGGGGCGCCCCCCCGGGAGAGACTTGAGCGCATGGCGCTTGCCTATCTCGATTTTAGTGAGGAACACCGCAAATACTTTGATATCATAAATTATTTTCTTGCCTCTCCGGAGATTGTATTTCCCTCCCGCCTGAAATCCAGGGTCGACAAACACGCCAAGCGGATCCTTTCGGTCATTGAAACCGTCCTGAAGGAGGGTGTTGTGAAGGAGACAGACGAGAGAGAGATACGACGCCTAGCGATCGTCTACTGTTCAACCCTCCATGGGATGCTGCAGTTCAAGAAATTACGAAACACCGTCCTGCATGATGAAGATTTTCGGGATCTCTACCGATACAGTGTTGGCTGTATCATCAGCTCTGAGCTGTTTCACCCCCCAAAGGGATAGAGACGCTTCACGTACCGTGCCGCGGGGTATGAAACCTTTTCCCCTTCGTGCAAGCAAGAGATAGCGAAACCATATTGCACCGGTGGGAGCAACATTGTTCTGTTGTCAACATTGTTCTCAACATTGTTCTTGACGGGCGAAGTGGTTTTCACTAACATAGCTGGATAGTAGCTCCGCAGGGGCTGGTTTTCGGTTGCGAGCGGAGTATCACGGGAGGTGTATGAAAGTGGACAAAAAGAGATATGAACTGAATGTCCAATTGGCCCAGATGTTGAAGGGCGGAGTTATTATGGACGTTGTCAGTGTAGAACACGCACAGATCGCCCAAGAGGCAGGGGCCGTTGCGGTTATGGCCCTTGAGCGTGTTCCCTCGGATATTCGCAAGGAGGGTGGAGTCGCCCGCATGTCCGACCCCGAACTCATTGCACAGATCAAAGAGGCGGTATCGATACCGATCATGGCCAAGGCGCGCATCGGCCATTTTGTCGAGGCCCAGCTTCTTGAGGCCCTGAAGATAGATTATATTGACGAGAGCGAGGTCCTGACCCCCGCGGACGAGGAGTACCATATCGATAAAACCCGATTCGCGATTCCCTTCGTATGCGGGGCGCGGAATCTGGGTGAGGCCCTGCGACGCATAGCCGAAGGGGCGGCCATGATCCGCACCAAGGGTGAAGCGGGGACGGGAAACGTGGTTGAGGCAGTTCGCCACATCCGGACGGTGAACCGTGAAATCAGACAACTCGTCAATATGCCGGTGGAGGAGGTCACCCCTTTCGCCAAGGCAAACGGGTTTCCCTATGAACTTGCGCTCCAGGTTCGTAAGCTGGGCAGGCTGCCTGTCGTGAACTTTGCGGCGGGGGGTATCGCGACGCCTGCGGATGCGGCACTGATGATGCAACTGGGGTGCGACGGGATATTCGTCGGATCCGGGATCTTCAAGTCGGAAGACCCGGCAAAGCGCGCCAGGGCAATCGTCAAGGCGACGGCATATTACAACGATCCGGCAAAGGTCCTTGAGGCATCGATGGGACTGGGGAGCGCCATGCCGGGGATCGAGATCTCCGATATTCCGGAGGCACAGATACTGGCAACGCGTGGATGGTAACTTCCGCGAGGCAGACAGCGGAACATACTATCGGCGTGCTTGATCTCCAGGGAGATGTCGCCGAACACCTTGACCATCTGGAACGCCTTGGCATTGACGCCGTTCGGGTAAAGGAATCATCGGATCTTGCACATCTCGCGGGTCTGATCATGCCAGGGGGTGAAAGTACCTGCCTGGCACGGCTCTTGGACATCTTCGGAATCAAAACCAGTATATTCAATGAGTTTAAGCGCGGCCTGAAACTCTGGGGAACATGCGCGGGGGCAATCCTTCTCGCCGACAAGGTTGTTGGTGAAGAGCCCTTTCTTTCCCTCATCGATATCGAGATTCAAAGAAACGCCTTCGGCAGCCAACTGGACAGTTTTGTCTCCGAGGCCCTGATACCCCGTGTGGCACCGAACCCGATGCCCCTCACCTTTATCCGCGCCCCGAAGATTACCCGGGTCGGCAGGGATGTTGATGTCCTGCTCCAGCAGGATGATTATATCGCGGCTGCGGAAAGCCTCGATGTCCTGGTGACGGTCTTTCACCCCGAGATGACCCCCTCTCTCGTGTTCCATCGCTATTTTGCCCTGAAGTGCGGCCTCGCACCCTCCATGGATGAGGAATCCACCCTGATCGATTCCACATGGGACAGCAGGAGTTGGACCCGGTACACCCGTCTTTGAAACCAGGGGATTATTGTCTGGAAAAACTGAGCCCTGGTAAGCAGGTCTGTTTACCCCTGCACCCGCCTGTATTTCTGATGACAGGATACGGTAAATACAGTATAAGGAGATCAGTAGAAATGGTGGCAAAGAATCTCGGAAAGAGCAATTCCCGAGAAACAATCTGGACCCATATCCGGAAAAGGTGTGCTTGAATATTGGAAAGAAATCGAGGCGCAGTCCCGAAGATGAGGAGGTTACAGTATGATTTTTGACGAGGAGTTCGAAACACTGCCCCGGGAGGCACTGGAGGCCCTTCAGCTGAAGAGGCTCCAACAGGTGGTCCAGCGTGTCTATCACACGGTGGGTTTCTATAAGCGGGCGTTCGATGAAGCGGGCGTGGCCCCTGATGACATCCGGACCATGGATGACATGAGGAGACTCCCCTTTACAGTCAAACAGGATCTTCGGGACAATTACCCATTTGGCCTGTTTACTGTCCCTATGAGCAATATCGTGAGGCTTCACGCTTCATCAGGCACCACCGGCAAACCGACGGTCGTGGGGTATACCCGTAGAGATATCGAAACGTGGTCGAATCTGATGGCGCGGTCATTTGTGGCGGCGGGTCTGACCAGCAATGACGTGATACATAACGCTTACGGCTACGGCCTTTTCACGGGCGGGCTTGGCGCCCATTATGGTGCGGAGAGACTCGGCGCGAGCGTGATCCCCATGTCCGGCGGAAGCACGAAGAAACAGATCATGATCCTGCAGGATTTCGGACCGACGGCCATCTGCTGCACCCCCTCATACGCCCTCTACCTCGCGGAGCAAGGGGAAGAGATGGGGGTGGATATGCGGTCTCTCCGATTGAGGGTGGGGATCTTTGGGGCCGAACCCTGGAGTGAGAGGATGCGGCAGGAGATAGAGGACCGGCTGGGTATCAAGGCACTCAACATTTACGGGCTCTCTGAGATCATAGGCCCCGGCGTTGCTATCGAATGCGCAGAGGGAAGAAATGGTATGCATATCTTCGAAGATCACTTCATCGTCGAGACGATCAACCCCGTGACAGGGGAAATTGTCCCCTACGGCGAAACCGGGGAGCTGGTCTTTACCTCCCTCACCAAGGAGGCCTTCCCCCTGATCAGGTACCGGACGAGGGATCTGTCCCGTCTGATGGAGGAGCCGTGCAAGTGTGGGAGGACCCACGTGCGCATGGACCGTGTATCCGGACGCAGCGACGATATGCTCATCATACGCGGGGTCAATGTGTTCCCGTCGCAGATAGAGAGCGTTCTTCTCGGAATAGAGGGCCTTGAGCCCCATTATCAGCTTATTGTGGACCGGGAGGGATCATTGGACACCCTGGAAATACACGTTGAGATGAGTGAAGATCTGTTTTCCGACGAGATCAAGACCCTTCAGAATATCGAGCGGCGCATAACGAAAGATATAAAGGATTATTTTGGCGTTACCGCGAAGGTAAAGCTGGTCGGATCCAAGAGCCTGGGACGGTCCGAAGGGAAGGCGCAGAGGGTCGTGGACAAACGCGAACTCTAACAGCAGGAAGGAGTTTCAGATATGAAGGTAGAGCAACTTTCGGTATTTCTTGAGAACAAGCCCGGCGGGCTGGAGCATGTAACCAGGGTACTGGCGGAGGCAGACATCAACATCAGGGCGCTTTCTCTCGCCGACACCTCGGATTTCGGTATCCTGAGGCTTATTCTTAATGACATAGACTCGGCGGAAAAGGCCCTTCAGGGGGAAGGGTTCACGGTAAGGCGATCCCATGTCGTTGCAGTGGAAATCCCCGATCGCCCGGGCGGCATGCACAGCATCTCGAAGGTCCTGGCGGGGAACAACATCAACGTTGAATACGCGTACGCCTTTGTGGAGAGAAGCGGCGAAAACGCGATCATCATATTCAGGTTTGATGATATTGACATGGGGATAAACGTCCTTCTGGAGAACGGGCTCACGGTACTGCCGGGGGAAAAGGTCTACCGCCTCTAGGGTGTTCGGGTGCGATAGAGCACGAACCACCTGCTCGGGAACAAGCACTCCCTCCCCTCCTTCGGCGTCAAGGGATAAAAATCCCAAAAACCCTATTGACATCGGAAATGTTTGATGTTATTGGCATCGAACAAGTTCCGTTACAAGCAACGGGGGGAGGTGCATGGGTACAGGAAAAGAGAGATTGAGAAGGTGGCGGGAGCGAAACAAGGCGGAAGGAAAACAATCTTTTACCATTATGCTATCACGGGAGGCCAAGGACGCCCTGTTCGAAGAGAAAAAAATGTCAGGGGCAAGTTATTCCGTCATTGTTGAACAAGCCCTCCTGAACTGCAAAAAACAGACTGTTGCCCCCTCTGTAGGTGATCAGATACCGAAGCGGACCAAGATATTGATAGACGAAGATGGCGTAATCCGGGGAAATATTGAACAGGAAGAAACTCCTAGAAAAAAAATTGTCATCGAGGATGACACTGCCACTCAATTGAGCCAGGGGTTCATACCGCGCCTTTTGAAACGATCCAATAACAGGTTCTACAAGTTCAAGAAGTGATGAGCACCCTCCGACCCGGGACAGCACACCCACACCCTTTGAAAAACTAAAAACCAAAAGGTAAAGAAGACTTTCTCGTTGCCTATTCCTGTCGGGAACACACCTCCTGCACATTCGGCATCCGGCCCTCAGAATTTTACAATTCGTCCCCTATCACGCAGAAACGATGAGCCAGATGGAAACCCTTCAATGCTTTTCCTTGTCGCCTTTTTCACCGGCACGAAATTCCCGCCTGATCTTGTACCATTTTTCCAGCCTGTCTTTTACAACCTTTTCATACCCCCTGGTGGTCGGAGAATAGTAGGTCCGGCCTTGCAGCTGTTCCGGCAGATATTCCTGGGGGACGTGGGCGTCGGGGAAGTTGTGGGCGTACTGATACCCTTTGCCGTAGCCCAGCTCCTTCATCAGCCGTGTCGGCGCATTGCGTATGTGGAGAGGAACGGGGAGGGCACCGGTCTTTCGGATGTCTCCCTTCACCGCACCGAAACCGGTATAGAGGGCATTGCTCTTTGGTGCAGTCGCGAGATATACCGCGGCCTGTGCGAGGGCAAGTTCTCCCTCCGGGAGTCCGATACACTGAAACGCCTGCAGGGCGGATACCGCCATCCCCAGTGCTGCCGGGTCGGCGTTTCCCACATCTTCTGAGGCAAACCGTATCATCCTGCGGAGGATAAAGAGCGGGTCTTCGCCGGCCTCGAGCATACGCCCCAGCCAGTAGAGAGCGGCATCCGGATCGCTCCCCCTGAGGCTCTTGTGGAGGGCCGATATCAGGTTATAGTGTCCCTCACCCTTCTTATCGTACTGAAGGGCCTTCTTCTCCAAGGCTCTTTCAGCTATCTCTTTCGTGATTTTTGTG
>CAYXUH010000036.1:0-15156 GCA_964468685.1 uncultured Syntrophaceae bacterium
TCCCAACCACGCCTTTCACCCGATGAACGGGTGAAGCCGGCGTTACTCTCTTTCGAATGGTAATCGTTATTTTTCACATTCAATAAATTTGTTGCTTCGTAGGTGGAGACAATGTCCGGCACATTTCATTTGTCTTCGATCACTCCTGAACAGTACGGGTTGAAATCTGCTATACAGTCGCAGCAGCCCAAAACCTTGACTTCAATAAATTCTCGGTAATTTCTCGTTACATTCAAGAGCATTGATAAGTGAAAGAGGCAGGGGATGGGGTTGATATCGCCGATAGTTTAAGCCTTCTGTTTTGTCACCGATTTCGTTTTTCTATCCCGAGCAAACACCGCCTTTTGGCTTCACAGTGGTCAGTTCGTCTTTCCAAAACCCCTAATCAAAGGCCTTGTGAAGACTGTCCCAAGTTTCCTCACCGTAAGATCATCGTAACCCATCCCGGGAGTGGGTTGTCGCATTTCTCGGCATTTGGTTCTCTCAGTCCCTCCCCAATCCTGTCTTTCTCTTGACACTCACCCCTCTTTTTTCTATATCAGGGGAAAAATTTCTTGTTTCCCCTTTTAAAGGAGCCGATGCCCGTGATGATTCCCGCCTCTCCATGTGCCATGATGGCGCGAGGATACTTTACCGTCCTCCCCAACGTCCACCGCTGTCTGGACGGATGGAGAGTGCGCGCGGAGGGGATCCCTGACCCGGAGCTCCGCAGGCAGGCGCTCCTGAGCATAGAGACAAAGGCCTTTCACTGTGAAGGCGGGGCAGCCTACGGACTCCTGGCGGGGAAGAGATGCTCGGAGGTCATTCGTTTTATTGTCGCGTACCAGACGATCAGCGACTATCTTGACAACCTGTGTGACCGCAGCACCTCTTCAGATCCGATCGATTTCCGCGCCCTGCATGAATCGATGCCCGATGCCCTGACACCCGGGGCCGCACTCGGCGATTACTACCGGTTTCACGGCGAACGGGATGACGGCGGATATCTGGCATCGCTCGTGGCGACGTGCCAGGAGGTGCTGGGGAGCCTCCCCGCATACGATGCGATCGATCCGGTACTGGCCGAACTGGCGGGCCTCTACTGTGACCTGCAGGTACATAAACACGTCAAGAAAGAGGAGCGTGTCCCGCGCCTGAAGGAGTGGTTTGAAAAACACCGGGCCGGGCTCCCCGAGATGAGCTGGTTTGAATTCGCGGCATGCTGCGGTTCCACGCTCGGTATCTTCTGCCTGGTTGCCTGCGCCTTTGACGAGCGGTGCGGGGCAGACCTGGCGGCGCGCGTAAAGGACGCCTACTTCCCCTGGGTGCAGGGATTCCACATCCTCCTGGACTACTTTATCGATCAGGAGGAGGATCGCATCGGCGGGGATCTGAATTTCTGTTTTTATTATGAGGACAATGAGGAGATGCTGCGACGGCTGGAATATTTCTTTCACCAGGCCGACAGGAGCACTGCCGGGCTCCCTCATGCGAGGTTTCATCGGATGGTCAATCGAGGACTGTTCGCCATCTACCTGTCGGACAGGAAGGTGGAACGGCAGGCGTCGGTGCGTGAAATGGCTCAAAAGATTCTCCACCGCAGTGGATTGATGACACGTTTTTTCTACATGAATGGGTGGCTGTACCGGCGTATCAAACAGCTGAGCCCATGGAGGACGAGGGATTTCTGATGAACAGGTATCTGCCGCCCGGCCCGTGAACTCTCTTGACTGAAGGGGGAAGGCTGTGTTACTTTTCCTCTCACCGAACGGAAAAGGTCACGATGGAATTTACACACCTGGACGAAAAAAACAGGCCACGGATGGTCGATGTGTCTGCCAAACAGCCCAGCCTGAGGGAGGCCATTGCCGGCGGCAGGGTGTTGATGAGGCCCGATACCGTCAAGGCCATTGAATCGGGGGGTGTCGCAAAGGGTAACGTCTATGCCACCGCAAAGATCGCGGGGATTATGGCCGCCAAGAAAACAAGCGATCTCATTCCGATGTGCCATCCCCTTGGACTGACCGGGATCGATATCGATTTTTCAGGCGATCCTGAAAAGGGAGAAATCGCTATTACGGCGCACGTCAAGACCCTGAACAGAACGGGGGTGGAGATGGAGGCCATGACGGCGGTGAGCGTGGCGGCGCTGACGATATACGATATGTGTAAGTCCGCAGACAGGGCGATCGTACTGTCCGACATACGGTTGCTCAAAAAAAGCGGGGGAAAGAGCGGCACCTTTGTGAGGGAAGAGTAATCCATGGAAATAAACACCTATACGACAAGACGGGGATTTTTCCTCCCCTTCTCTCTGGTTTTCCTTCTTCTGATCGTGCTGATGATACTCTCCGTATTTGACAGGACATTTCCACCGGAAATCGTTGTCCTCTCAATCATATTTGTTCCCACCTTGTACATCTTTCTTGAATCATCCCGGCGCAGGACGACCATTGAGGATGACGGCATCAGGATGAGAAAGCTTTTCAGAGAAAGACACCTCCTCTGGGGGGATATTACCAATATAGACGTTCTGGCCGTGCGTAAAAAGGTGTATCTGCTGCTGACCACCACGAAAGGGTTTTACGCGCTTGCCAATTCTCACGGGGATTTCACCTCTCTTGTCCGGGATATTGTCGGGCATGTCGACCGGGAAAAGGTTGAAGAGGGTGTCCGGGATGTTATCGAGCATCCGGCAGTGAGAATATCAGACGTGATATCCGCCTGGATTGCCTCCGTTATCCTGCTGGGGGCGATTGTTCTGAAGGTCGTCTACTAGACCTTTGTTATTCCTTACATGCATTATTCATATTCTACCCAAAAGGAGCGTTTTATGGGAAAGCGGGAGCGGATCAGGGCGATGATGAACGAAGAGATGAATGGGTCGTCTTTCCCCCTCATAGAAGAGGTCTTTGAAAAACGACTCGATGAGGTTGTTACGGTTCTTGGCTGTGAAAGAAACGGCAAAGAAGGGGTCTATGATGAGGTCCTGGCAATGGTCGAAAAGGCACTGATAAAGATCGCCATGAGACGTTCCAATAATGTAAAAACCGCCGCCGCCGATTTTCTCGGGATAAACAGAAACACACTGCACGGCAAGATAAAAAAACTGAAGATATGATATCTCTCCCGGGCCTTTTCCCGCGCGTCTGCCCGGAGAATCCACATCCGCGGCGTTTGTCGTCCCGACGAGTCGGGATGAGAAATCTTTATTCGGTTTCCTTGACTCCTTGAAACCTCGAATCCTCGAACCCTTTTGCATCAACTAATCAGAAGAAGAACCAAGCCTTTTTCATACATGGCAAATAACCGTACGACCCGCCCCGTGAGGAGCGGTCAGGGCAATCTCCTGTCGGCCGGATCGATGCCGTCCAGTGTGCGGATCATGTCGTCATGTATCTTCCCGTTTGACGCGAGTATGCTGGGAGAGTCGATGTAATAGTCTCCACCGGAGATATCGGTGACAACTCCGCCCGCCTCGCTGACAAGAAGCCACCCGGCTGCCGTATCCCATGGGTGCAACTTAAGCTCCCAGAAACCGTCGAAACGCCCAGCCGCCGTATAGGCGAGATCAAGCGCCGCAGACCCCGCGCGGCGGATAGCCTGGGCCTTCAGGGCCATTCCGGAAAAGTAGTTGATATTATTGTTCGGGTCTCTTCGTATATCATACGGAAAACCGGTTGCCAGGAGACTCTCTGAAATCTGAGTGGTTCCGGAGACCGAAATACGACAGCCGTCAAGAAATGCCCCTTCACCCTTCCCGGCCACGAACAATTCGTCTGATACCGGATTGTAGATGACACCCGTTATGATCTGTCCGTCTTTCTCCAGGGCAATTGAGACGCAGAACATGGGGAAGCCGTGGGCATAGTTGGTTGTCCCGTCAAGTGGATCGATGACCCATCGGTACCGGGAGGCCCTCTCTATTTCCGCCGCCTCCTCTGACAGGATGCTGTGATCGGGAAATCTTCTGCTGATTTTCGAGATCAACACCTCCTCGGACATCCTGTCCGCCTCCGTGACAATATCGATTTCCCCCTTGTAGTCGATCTTGTGTTTCTCTTTGAAGCGATCCTTGAGCAATGCTCCCGCTTCCCTGGCTATGGATATGGCAAAGTCTCCCTGTTCCGGCATCTCTCTCTCCCTGACAGTGTGTCGTGGGAGAGTTTGTAACACGATTTCACGAAAAAGTTGAGACTATTTCTGTTGCTTCCCCTGTGGATTAGTGATAAATATTTCGATGTTTAGTAATATTCAGGGAGAGTTGCATACACCGTTATGGATGAAAAGGAACAAGACATTGCAACGGAAAATATGGGCGTGAGTTCTGAAAATCCGGAAGAAGGAGAGGTGATTTCGGAGGGGTCCACCCTTGACCTGAGGACGATCAGAGAGTCGAAAGGCATCACCCTGCGGGACGTGTCCTCATCCACAAGGATAAGCCCTTCAAACCTTAAAGCTATTGAAGAACAACGGTTTGAACTGCTTCCGGAGCCGATATATGCCAGGGCCTTTATCGAGACGTATGCCAGGGTCCTCGATGTCGATGGCAAACAGACACTTTCCCTCTATGAAAAATACCTCGAAGGTCTGGATACCAATAAAGACAAGTATGAAGTGCTGAAGAAAATCACAGCGAAGAAGCATCATGAAGTCCGGATATGGATAATCATCATATCAGGGCTAGTCGCCCTCATCGGGGCCTTTTTCATATACCAGTGGAGCACAAGTGGCCGTCAGGCAGAAGAGGGGGGCTCCCCTGTCGCGGAGATTGAAAGCGCCGGGGGTGGCCAGATCGCGCCTGAAGAGAACATCCCCGTGGGTGAAAGCGGTCCTGTCGCCGTCGAAGGAGAAGACAAACCTCAAGAGGTGAAGAGCGCTCCGTCGGCAGACCTTCCCAAAGCGGATAGCACACAAGGGACGGATCAAGAGGTCGAAGAAGATAGACGGCCAGTGATGGAAGATAAGCCGCCGAAAGAAGTTGCCGTTCCCGATACGGCCGTTCCCGCTGAAGAAAAACCGTATATCCTGGTGATAGAGGCATCGGAGCTGACCTGGATAGAGATCGTCAGAGATAGGGAGCCGTCATTTGAGGTCATGCTGAGGCCGGGAGAGCGAATCACGGAAAGGGCGTCGGAGGGATTCGGCCTGATCATCGGCAATGCCGGAGGGGTGAATATCCGTTTTCAGGAAAGGTCACTTGGCCCTCTAGGGGAACACGGAGAGGTCGTCCACCTGATACTCCCCGCGAACGAGTGAAACAGGCGTTGACATAAACAGCCGTATACTGGTTTTAAAGAGAGATTGAGAGAGGTGAATCGAATATGTTCGGAATAGGCATGCCCGAGTTGTTGATTATACTGGTCATTATCCTGATCATCTTTGGTGCCGGAAAGCTTCCCGAAATAGGAGGGGCAATCGGTAAGGGTATCAGAAACTTCAAAAACTCTTTTCAGGAGACCAATGAGGTGGATGATACCGAAGATTCCAAGAAGATCAAGGAAGACAAAAAATAAACCGCCCCGCAGCGAGCTGCGGAGCGGAGCGTCAATCCGGTATGAATAAAGCAAACCCGTTAAAAGGGAACATCGTCTTCAGGCATGCTCGAACCGTTAGGGGACGGCATCCCACCCCCGGCGCCTGCTGACGCGCCTGCTGACTGATAGCCCCCCTGCTCTTTCCGCTCCAGCATCTGCATGTTGGATGCAACTATCTCCGTGGTGTAGCGTTTGTTCCCATCCTTGTCGTCCCAGGCCCTCGTTTGAATCCTGCCCTCGATGTAGACCAGTCTTCCCTTGGCCAGGTAGTTGCCGCATATCTCGGCAAGTTTTCTGAACGTGACGATCCTGTGCCACTCAGTTTTCTGGACCTTTTCTCCACTCTTGTCTTTCCACTGCTCATCGGTGGCAAGGTTGAAATTGGTTACCATGGTACCATCCTGGGTATACCTCACCTCAGGATCCGCCCCCAGTCTTCCGATCAATATCGCCTTGTTAACCATTCGTCTCTCCTTGTAAAAATCTCTTTGCAGCGTAGTACATAATGTATATCACTGTCAAACGAATTATATGATTGTTCCGTGTTAGCATAAAAGCCGTATATTTTCCATTGACTTCGCCGGCGTTATTCAGTATAAAAATCGAGCACATCCATCGCCTGTGTCCCGATTGATCGGGATCATCGACATCACCTTCGGGAAAGGGAAAAGGACAAAACTGTTGACTCTTTGGGAAGCGATCCTGCTTGGAACAGTACAGGGACTGACGGAATTTCTTCCCGTGAGCAGTTCCGGCCATCTGGTAATCATACAGAGTGTTATAAAGGGATTCCAGCAGCCGGGTGTACTCTTCGATGCCACGCTCCATTTCGGAACACTCCTGGCGGTGCTCTTTTTTCTCCGGCGAGAGATCCTGGAGATCCTGACCTCCCTGATCCCATCCGGATGGTCCGCCGGCTCCAGGGAAAACCGTGATGACGAGCGGGTGAGCACCGGAAGAAAAACAGCCCTCTATATCGTCATTGCAACGATATGCACCGGGACCATCGGTCTGTTGTTCGAAGAGAGGATACACTACCTCTTCACATCCCCCCAGACGGTCTCCTTCATGCTCCTGATCACCGGCGCCTTGCTGTTCATATCCGACAGGTTCCAGGGGAGCCGGGTGGAGAAGGACATGAACATAACCGACAGCCTGGTCATCGGCATCGTTCAGGCGATCGCTCTGATTCCGGGGGTATCCCGGTCCGGCTCTACGATAGCGTTTGGTATCTTCAGGGGCCTGAGCGGGTCCGCGGCTGCACGGTTTTCATTCCTGCTTTCCATACCCGCCGTCCTGGGGGCGGTGGTCCTTGAATTGAAATATGTAGAGGCGGTCTCTTCGCCCGATATGTTGATATATCTCGCCGGAATGGCCGCCGCCGCCGTGACGGGTTTTCTGACACTGAGGCTTCTGCTCTTTATAATCAGAAAACGCAGGCTGAGCATCTTTGCTTATTACTGCTGGATTCTTGGAATTTCAACATTGATTATTAGATTGATTTAATCTAATCTTACCTGACAGCGAGGGTTGATTTGAGTAAAAAGGGTGCCGGCCGAGAAGGTATGAGGATGAAGGAGATAGGGGGGGTCATATCCATCGCCCTTGCCGTCTTTCTGTTTTTGTGCCTCTTTTCCTACAATCCCCACGACCCCTCACTTACGCACTACGTGGCGGGAAAGGTGAGAATAGCCAATTACGGCGGCCTTGTGGGCTCCTATCTCTCCGATGGTCTGCTGAGGATCTTCGGGATAACCTCGTATCTCTTTCCCGTGGTGCTTGCCTTGTTTTCTTTCAGGCTCTTCCTTGGTGGGGAATTCAGGATAGTCGTCTCTTCCGTCTTGGGCTTTATGGGTCTCATATTTGCCACATCGGCGCTTCTGTCGGCACGACACGGCACCATTTCTTTGTTTGGCACTGATCTCAACCCGGGAGGGTTTCTCGGAAAATTCTCGCTGGGAATACTCTATTCCGGCCTGAATCGGATCGGGACCGACATCGTCCTGATTGTCACACTGGTAATCTCCGTGATGGTTACGCTTGATGTCTCGCTCGTGGCACTCGTCAGGAGGCTGGCAATCGTGCTGTCGGGCACGCTCCTCAGGCTGAAGACCTTTACGGTGGTCGCAATGGGAAGGGTGAAGAGGAAAAAAAAGCCCGTAACGAGGAGACCCCCCCGGATTTCAAAGCAGGTGCCGATTATCTCCGATGAGAATATACAAAACCAGGAACCCAAGAAGGACGAGCAGGTCTCCTTCGGATTTCTCCAGCCCGAGGGTACGTTCAGGCTCCCCGCCGTGACTCTTCTTGATAAGGTAGTGGTCAGGGATACACGAATAAAGCGGGAAAGCCTCATTATGAATTCCCGCATCCTCGAAAAAAAGCTGTCTGATTTCGGGGTGGAAGGCAATGTCACGGAGGTAAAGCCGGGTCCGGTGGTGACCATGTACGAGCTCGAACCGGCAGCCGGCGTCAAGATAAACAGGATAACCAATCTCTCCGATGATCTGGCCCTCGCACTGAAGGCTCAGAGTATCAGGATCGTGGCGCCCCTCCCCGGAAAGGCGGCCATCGGCATCGAAATTCCCAACCAGGAAAGAGAATCCGTATATCTCAGAGACGTGCTCGACAGCGAGGAGTTCCTGGAATCGAAGCACCGGTTACCGATAGCGCTGGGGAAAAATATCGCGGGGAAGACGGTAATCGCCGATCTTGCCGCAATGCCCCATCTCCTGATCGCGGGGACGACCGGTTCGGGTAAGAGCGTATCTCTCAATGCCATGATATGCAGCATCCTGTTCAAGGCGACACCGGACGAGGTCAAATTTATCATGATCGACCCGAAGAGGCTTGAGCTGTCGGGATACGAAGGAATACCGCATCTCCTCCACCCGGTGGTGGTCAACCCCAAGGAGGCATCTCAGGCGCTCAAGTGGACCGTCGATGAGATGGAGAGACGATATGCCGTCATAGCCGGAGCGGGTGTCAAGAGTATCGAACGGTACAACCGGCTGATAGAAAAACAGCAGGATATGCTCAGAAAACAACTGCTGGGATCCCCTGCCCCCCTCTCCGGTGAAGAGGGTGAAGAGGCCCCGGAGAAACTTCCCTACATAATCGTCATCATCGATGAGCTGGCCGATCTGATGATGGTGGCACAGAGAAACGTGGAGTCCTCCCTGGCCCGCCTGGCACAGATGGCACGGGCCGCGGGTATACACCTCATCCTGGCAACCCAGAGACCCTCCGTGGATGTTATCACCGGCATTATAAAGGCCAACTTCCCCACACGGATATCATTCCAGGTATCGTCGCGGGTGGATTCGAGGACAATACTTGACGAGCTCGGTGCCGAGAAACTCCTTGGTGCGGGGGATATGCTGTTCGTGCCCCCGGGCACATCGAAGCTGGTACGAATCCACGGAGCCTTTGTTTCCGACAGGGAAATTAATAAGATTGTGAAGTTCGCTGAGGGACAGAGAGCACCCCGGTACGACGAATCGATATCCCAATACAATCCGGACTCAAGGGAAGGTTCGAGTTCGGAAGAAGAATTTGATGAAAAGTACGATGAGGCGGTCGAACTGGTTACCGATCTGGGGCAGGCCTCCATATCTCTGGTTCAGCGGTACATGAAGATCGGGTATAACCGTGCCGCCCGCATTGTGGAAAAGATGGAGGCAGAAGGGATCGTGGGCCCGTCCGACGGCGCCAAGCCGCGGAAGATACTGGCCAACAAGCTCCCCCGGTAACGTGAAAAATACAGTCCATATAACCAGTCTGGGATGTCCCAAAAATCTGATCGACTCGGAAGTAATGGCCGCCGCTCTGGCCCAAGGCGGCTTTGAGCTTGTCTCTTCTCCTGAGAACGCGGACATTATCGTAATCAATACCTGTGCATTCATCCTCCCGGCACAGGAGGAATCGATCGATGAAATCTTTCGGATGGCCCAGCTGAAAAGCGAGGGACAATGCCGACACCTGGTGGTGACCGGTTGCCTGCCTCAGCGATATGGAACCCTGCTTGAGGAAGAGATCCCCGAGGTCGACCTCTTTCTGGGGATAAGCGAAGTTCCCCGGATAGCCACGCTTATTGCATCCCTTCAGGGGGAAGAACAACCGGAGCGGCGATCCTTCATCGGGAAACCCGATTTTCTGATGAATTCGTCGCATCGGCGCCTCCTGTTCACGCCCCCGCACATCGCCTATCTCAAGATCGCGGAGGGATGTTCCAATCACTGCTCCTACTGCGTGATACCCTCCGTCCGGGGAAAATTCAGGAGCCGGGAGATGGATGACATATTGCGGGAGACCGAGACTCTTGCCAAGGGGGGCGTGAAAGAGATTATACTGACGGCCCAGGAGACCACGTGGTACGGGAGAGACCTCGGAGGGGCACCAGGGCTGCAGGACCTGCTCAGAGAGCTGGCGCCCATAAAAGGGATCGAGTGGATCAGGCTTCTCTACACCCATCCGGCGACCCTGGATGACGAACTCTTTCGAACCATCAACGATCTTGACAAGGTGTGCAACTATATCGATATCCCCGTGCAACACATTGACGACGGGATACTCAGTGCAATGAACAGAAAGGTCGGCAGCGGCTTCATACGCGAGGCCATAGCGCATGCCCGGAAGATTATTCCCGGCGTTGCCCTGAGGACGTCACTGATCGTGGGGTTTCCCGGCGAGACCCAGGAGGCGTTTGACCGGCTCCTCGCCTTTGTGAGAGAGACGCGGTTCGACCACCTGGGGGCCTTCGAGTATTCGAGGGAAGAGGGTACCGGGGCCGCGTCGCTCCCCGGTCAGGTCCCGGATGCGGTCAAAAAACTCCGGCGGGGAATCATCATGGAGGAACAGGCTTCGATTTCTCTCCAGATCAATGAATCCCTTGTCGGAACTGCGACGGAAGTGGTTATAGAAGAACCGTCGGACCTTCCGGGGTATGACTACATCGGAAGATCGAGGAGGCAGGCACCCGATATAGACGGGATCACCTACGTGAAGGCGAGGCAGAGGGCCATCGGGGATATCGTGATGTGCACCATTACCTTGGCGGATGAGTATGACCTGTTCGCCGAAGAGGAGACGAGTACAAAGGGGGCCAATGCCACCTCCCCGGGGAATTGAGTAAAAACCATGATTGTCATGAAATTCGGGGGGACATCGATAGAAGATGTCGATTCGGTCAGGAGGGTAGTGGAGATTATCCATTCCCGGCTCGATCTGCATCCGGTGGTGGTCAATTCCGCCATGGGCAAGACGACGCGCAAACTGCTGAATGTCGCACGCCTCTCGGCGGAGGGAATGGATAAGAAGGCCGCCCGGCAGCTCGATGAAATCCGCGGATACCACGTTGCGCTGGCGCGGGCCCTCACCCCTGACTTTGAAGAAAGCGACATCCGGACGGCCCTTGAGCGATATTTTGAAGAACTCCGGGAACTCCTGGAGGGCCTGTCCGTCTTGCGAGAACTGACACCCCGCAGTCAGGACAGGATCCTTTCGTACGGCGAGTTGGTCTCGACGACGATCATCGCGTCCGCCCTTCGCCAGCGGGGTATCGACGCCCGGTGGCTGGATGCCCGCACCTTCGTCGCCACTGATGAGCGCTTTACCCGGGCCAGGCCGGAGGGCAACCTTACCCGTCGCGGTATTCGAAAAGAGGTGCTTCCCCTGGTGTCATCCGGCTGTGTTCCCGTTATCCAGGGCTTTATCGGTTCCACTAAGGGCGGGGCCACCACAACCCTGGGATTTGAGGGGTCCGACCTCACCGCCTCACTCGTAGGCGCTGCTCTTGACGTCTCGGATATACAGATATGGAAAGATGTCAACGGCATTATGACTGCCGATCCATCCATCCTTGCGGAGGCACGTACCATCAGACAGATCTCTTTTGAAGAGGCGTCGGAACTGACCTTCTTCGGCGCGAAGGTCCTGCATCCGGACACCCTTGAACCGGCACGCCGCAAAGACATTCCCGTGCATATCTACAATTCCCGTCAGCCGGATGCTCACGGTACCGTGATAACGGAGCGTGTGAAAGCCAGAAGAGACCTCATTACATCAATTACATATAAACGGCCTATGTGCATCGTGAGCGTTGCACCGGATTCCCGTGTCAATCCGGACGGGTTCTTCAGGGAGGTTTTTGACATCCTTGACAGGGAACAGATCACGCCCTCTGTCATCACGACGTCCAAAACGGGAATGGTCATGGCCATCACTGCCTCCGAGGGCAGCGAAGGTTTCATAGACGAGCTGTCGGGACTGGGCATGGTGACCACCTGCACCGGCAAGGGCACTATCTCCCTGGTTGGTGAAAATATCCGGACCACCCACGATCTTGCCTCGCTCGTGTTTCGAAATCTGGAAGGAATAGATATCGATATGGTTGCGCAGGGCGCGTCACCGATCAGTTTTACCTTCGTGGTCAATGAAACCGATATCCCCTCCGTCATCGCCAGGCTGCACGAGGCATTCTTCAAGGATCCCGACCCGGATCTGTTTAATTAATCCCCATCCTCCCTGCTGAAGGATTTGCCATTTTCCGTTTTATGGTTATGTTAACGGAAACAATGGAATGAAAAAATTTGTGTTGACTTTTTACAGGAGAGGCATCATAGAGCACCATAAATTACCGGATTCAAGGAGAAGACGGAATGTTACTGATAGAAGATCTGCAGGTAAAGCTGGGCAACAAGAAGATCCTCAGACACGTGGATCTGGAGATTCTTCCCGGAGAGACACATATCCTGTTCGGACCGAACGGGTCGGGGAAGACCTCTCTCTTGATGACGATCATGGGGTATCCGCAGTATAAGGTAACCGGCGGAAAAATCACATTCAAGGGCGAGGATATCACACATATGACGATCGATGACCGGGCGCGGCTCGGGATCGGGATGTCCTACCAGCGGCCGCCCAGCATACAGGGCCTGAAGACACGGCGGATCATTGAGGCCTGTTCGAAGAACGGTGTCGATATCAACGCCCTTGCCGAGAGGATGAACTTCACGGATTTTCTTGACCGCGACATCAATGTAGGCTTCTCAGGGGGAGAGATCAAACGATCCGAGCTTCTGCAGCTGATGGCCCAGGATGCCGATCTGGCACTCTTTGACGAACCTGAGTCAGGCGTTGATCTCGAAAACATCTCCTTGATAGGAAACACGATCAACACTCTCTTGCAGCGGAGACCTGATGAGGAACCCCGTAAAGACGCGAAACAATGCGAAACGGTAAATACGCCTTCACCCTTCAAAACGGTGAAAAAAATCGTTGAAAGCCGGTTGAAGATGGGGCTGATCATCACGCACACGGGCTTTATCCTCGACTATGTGACGGCGGATAAGGGGCTGGTCCTCTATAACGGCGTCGTAGCGGGGAAGGGCCACCCGTTGGAGATATTCAAGCAGATCCGAAAGGTTGGGTATAAGGAGTGTGCACGATGCGCAGCTTAGATGATAAGGCCCACGAGGCCAAGGATAAAAAGGCGGCGATCGGGCCGGATATCGATCTGAATACCTATTCTCTGGATTCCCCCCAGCATGCCGCCGTGAAAGATCTGAAGGTGATGCCTGGGGCGGACAAGGAAAAAATGGCCTTTGCCGGGCTTGATATCAGCGAAGAGGGGCGCTCCGGCACGTACATCCAGAAGGATGCCATCTCTATTCACTCCGGTTCACATCAGGACGGCCTGGAGATCATCCCTATCAAGAAGGCGCTCAAAGAGATGGACTGGCTCAAGGAGTATTACTGGAAGCTGGCGTCTGTGGATACTGACAAGTATACGGCACGCGCCCGCCTCGATCTACAAAACGGTTATGTGATCCGGGCGCTTCCGGGAAAAAAGATCACCCTCCCGGCGCAGGCATGCCTCTACCTTGAGAAGGAGGGGTTCAGCCAGAATGTGCACAATATCATTATAGCCGAGGAAGATTCGGAACTGCACATCATCTCCGGTTGCGCCAGCGCCTCCCATGTGACGCGGGGCCTTCACGTGGGGATCTCGGAATTTTATGTGAAGAAGAACGCCAAGCTGAGCTTTTCCATGATTCATCACTGGGCAGAGGACGTGGTAGTACGGCCCCGGTCCGTGGGAATAGTCGAAAAGGGAGGCCTCTTCCTCAGCAATTACATCTCCATGAAACCGGTAAAGTCCGTCCAGATGTACCCGACAATATATCTTGTGGGGAAGGGGGCCGTGGCCCGGTCGTACAGTCTCCTTGTCGGGAGCCCCGGTTCTGAACTGGATGTGGGCGGGCGGATCTATCTCAAGGCCAAGGACACGCGCGCGGAGATCGTCTCGCGGGCCATCACCAACGGGGGGAATATTATCTCCCGCGGGGATATCGTCGCTGAGGTGCCCGGGGTCAGGGGACACCTTGAATGTCACGGCCTTATCCTCAATGGGGGTATCATGCATGCAATCCCCGAGTTGAAAGGTATGGTTGACGGCGTTGAGCTGTCGCACGAGGCGGCGGTCGGCAAGATCGCGCAGGAAGAGATACTCTATCTGATGTCGCGCGGCCTGACGGAGGAGGAGGCAACCGCAACGATCGTGAGGGGATTCCTGAGTGTAGACATCCCCGATCTCCCCGCACCGCTCCAGGCGGAGATCGACCGCGCGGTGGACCTGAGTCAGAAGGAGGTCATGTAGGTTCCCGTGAGAGTAGAGATGACCTCCTGCCACAGGGTTTGTTGTATGCACCCACAGAAATACGTTCGCCATTAGAACACAGCGTTCGCAATGCGCACCTAGAGGTGTGCGTCATACCCCCGGTTTTACAATAACCCCCTCTCTTTCAGTGCCAATATCGAACGCTTTATCGAGATTCTCCCCTCAAGTTTCCTTTTCCTCACCGGTTTTTTCTCTTTTTGCAAAAATTTCCGATTATTATCCCATGTAACTCATCCGAATTATTCATTGGGCCCTAAAAAGGATTCTACTGGCCGTGCCGTGGCACCTTTGTTGCTAGTATACTGTGGTTGAGTTTCTGGGCCAGTTTCCCCTTTAAAAGACCCAACGGAATCTTTCAGAACCCCCAGACGCTGGCTTGTAGTTTCCGTATCCGGGATAGAGCCCGGGTACCCCACATCAGTTACAAGGAAGAGAGATAATGAGTACGTTTAGCTACAATCATGAGGCACTGAGAAATCTCCACATCGAGGACACCGTCCTCCTGGATCGCCTGGTCGACTTTGAATCGGCGCGCAGCGCTCACCTCAAAAAACCGAGGAACAAGGTGGATAAGCGGATATCCCTCAAAGAGGCGGACCTTATCGGTAATGGTCCCCTTGCGGTGATCAGCCCGTGGGGGGTGTATGATTTTGAACCCACGACAAAGAGAATGCGCGTCAAGTCGCTTACACCAGGTATTCCCTTTGAGATAGCCCAGCAGACAACGGGATTCGAACTGTTGAAACCGGAGGGGGATATCCCCGAAATCCCGATGATTCCTTCCGATATACTCGACGTCTTGCGTACGGAAGTGGATCCGGGCGGGGTTTTTACAACGATGCCCTCGTAAGAAAAAAACGCCCCGGCATGAACGCCGGCGCGTGTGAATAAGAAGCATGAGGTAATTTGAAAGGAGAGAAAGGTAATGGTAAAAAGATTCAGGTTTAGTTTGTTTGTTGT